>NZ_JASPEP010000011.1:0-68520 GCF_031292835.1 Actinomyces stomatis | reverse complement strand
ACCCGGACGCCTCGACGATCCCGGCCTCGGTGGAGTCGGCGGGCCGGGCGGGCCTGGTGGTGCGCGGTTACCCGGCACTGGTGGCGGCATCCGCCAGGAGCGCGGACTTGAGGATCCTGCCCGACGCCGCCGCCCAGGTGAGTGCCCACGGCGCCGGGGTCACGGCGCTGGCCCTGGCGCGCACAGCACTGGCCCCGGCCCGGGTGACGAGCCGGTGGAGCGCCCAGGAGTCGCTCATCCTGGCGGCCAGTCCCTACCGGAGCACCGAGGCGCTGGTGGAGGACGTGCAGGCGGCCGCCGCTCGAATCGTGGCCGGGCGCTGGGCGGCGTCGGCCTCCGGCTGCCCACTGGCCGAGGTGCGCAGACAGGAGGTCTTCGCCTCACTGGTCGACGTCATGCGCGATGAGCTCGAGGATGAGGTCTACCGGGTGGCCCGACACGCGGCCGCGGCGCTCAAGACGGCCCGGGAGGTGGACCGCGTGGTGGGTGAGCACACCTCCCTGACCCTGCTGGGCACGCTCCAGGAGGTGCGCGAGCACGCGGCCGCCCTGGTTCCGGACGGTTTCATCACCGTCACTGCGCCGGAGCACCTGGCGCATCTGGAGCGCTACCTGCGGGCCCTGGCGATGCGGGTGGAGAAGGCGGCCTCATCGCCGTCGGCCGCCTCCCAGGACGCGGCCCTGGCCTTCCAGGTCTCCCAGGCCCAGGAGGTGGTGGACAAGGCCCGCACCAAGGCTGCCTCGCTGCCGGCCGACCCCCAGCGCGAGGCCCTCCTGGAAGAGGCCCGCTGGATGGTGGAGGAGCTGAGGGTGAGCCTGTTCGCCCAGACACTGGGCACGAGCCGCAAGGTGAGCCTCCAGCGCATCACCAAGCTCTGCGCCCAGATCACCTGACCGACCCGCCCCTCTCCTCGGAGGCACCAGGCCCCGGGGGCCGAGGGATGACTCGTCATCCCCGCAGACGACCCCTCCTCCCTCAGGGGGAGGAGACCACCCCTGCTGCGTTCACCCACCGGGACGATCTCACCGGAGCCCGGCGCTCCTAGCCTGGAGTCATTCAGGAAGAACGAAGGCCACGAGTATCCCGAGGACTGACGCACCATGACCACCACCATCGACGCCGCAACCGGCCCAGCCATGGGCGTCAACCGTTTCGAGGCCCTGAAGAAGGCCGCCCCCGCCTCCCAGTCGTCCCACGCCGGGCAGCAGCGGGCCCTGGAGGCCGCCATCTGGCCGAGTCGGCCCCGCGTGGCCGGTCGGCAGTCCTTCATCGGTGCGGTGCACGCCGAGTGGATCAAGCTGCGCACCCTGACCTCCACCTGGGTCACGTCGGCCATCACGATCGTCATCACTGTCCTGTTCGGTGCGGGCCTAGCCATGGGCTACGCCGGCTCCCCCGATCGGGCCGAGGAGGCCAAGACCATGATCGCCTCGGGCTCGGCGATGGGCATGATCGTCGTCGCCGTCCTGGGGGCCCTGGTGGTCACCGGTGAGTACGCCTCGGGGCAGATCCGCTCCTCGATGATGGCCGTTCCTCGCCGCGGCCGCCTCTTCGTGGCGAAGGCGCTCGTCGTATCGGGCTTCTCCTTCGTCCTCGGGGTCCTCTGCGTGGCGCTGTCCTACGCGATCTCCCACCCGTTCATGAAGGGCCACGCCGGTTCCCTCACCGATGCCCACTACCTGGGGCTGTTCTGGGGCACGGGGTTGTCCTTCGCGGTCATCGCGCTCATGGCCATGGGGCTCGGCTACCTCACTCGCTCGACGGCTGGCGCCATCACCGTGGTGGTCTCACTGCTGTTCGTCGTCCCCATTCCCTTCGGGCTCATGGCCGGCCGCTGGCAGTGGGCGACCAAGGTCCTGGGGCTCCTGCCGAACACCCTGTCCGCCGCCGTGTCCGACCCCTTCAGCCTGGCCCACCAGTGGGGACAGGCCGGGACCACCACCTTCCTCCAGCACTGGCAGGCGATCGCCGTCTTCGCAGCCTGGACCATCGTCCCGCTGGTGATCGCCGGAGTCATCTTCACCCGCCGCGACGCCTGAGCCACCGGCTCACGCGCCCCATCAGACCCTTTCTCCGGTTCCACACAGTCGGCCCCCGCACCACTGAGGTGCGGGGGCCGACGACATCCATGCTCATCAGCCCAGGCGGTTCAGGGCTGCGGCCGGTGGCCCCGGTACGTGCGCATCCAGGGACGTCCGGTCCGGCAGCGACGGTCGCCTCGATCCTCTCCCCGCTACAGCACGGCGGACATGAGGCGGCAGACGTTGTCCACGTAGCGGTTGTACCAGGGCTCGGTGGCCCACAGCTCGGGGGTCAGCTCGGTGCAGATGCCCCGGTAGTCGGCGTCGTTGATGCGTAGCAGGTCGTCGAGGTCCCCGCCGAAGGCCAGCAGCATGACCTCGTAGTTGAGGGCGAAGGAGCGGAAGTCCATGTTGGAGGACCCGATGACCCCGACCTCGTCGTCGACCGTCATGTACTTCGAGTGCAGGACAGTCGGCGAGGGGTAGAGGTAGATCCGCACCCCCGCCGCCAGGAGGGCCGAGTAGTAGGAGCGCTGGGCGTGGCTGACGATGAACTGGTCGGACTCCTTGCCCACGAACAGCTCGACCTCCACCCCCCGGTAGGCGGCCGACGTCATCGCCGATAGCAGCGCCTCGTCGGGGATGAAGTAGGGGCTGGTGATGGACACGCGCCGCTTGGCCCCGTGGATGAGGGCCAGGAACATCCGCAGGTTCGGCTCGGTGGGGTATCCGGGCCCGGAGGGGATGAGCTGCATGGCGTTGACGACGGCGCCCGGACGCCCGGGCCTCGGGGCCGGCGTACCCACCGGGATGCCCGGCAGCCCCGCCATCTCCGGCAGGGTCTCGGCCGGCGTCCCCAGCGCCAGGTCGAATGCCTCGAGCTGCTCGCCGGCCTCGAAGAACCAGTCCATGGCGAAGACGGCCTGGGCCTCCAGGACGATCTCACCGGTGACCTCGACGGACAGGTCCTCCCAGCGGCGCCCGGCCCGCACGTTGCGTCGGGTCCGGTAGGTGGGGTCGATGACGTTGTGGCTTCCGATGAAGCCCTTCTCCCCGTCGATGACCAGGATCTTGCGGTGGTTGCGCAGGTCCGGGCGGCGCCAGCGGCGCTTGAGCGGCAGCAGCGGCATCATGAGGCGCCAGTGGATGCCGGCGTCGGTCATGCGCTGGCAGAACTGCTTCCAACCAGGGTACTTGCGGCTGCCCAGGTGGTCCAGGAGAAGACGCACCGTGACCCCTCGGGCCACGGCGCGCTCCAGGGAGGTGAAGAAGACGTCGGTGACCTCGTCCCAGCTCATGATGTAGAACTCGACGTGGACGTGGTCGGTGGCGGCGTCAATGGCGCGGGCCATGGCCTCATAGGTGCTGCGGGGATCGGCGTGGACGGCCACCACCTCGCCGGTGACGCAGGGCAGACCGGTGAGCCGGCGATTCATGCGCAGCGCCCCGGCCAGGTAGGTCGAGGGCCGGGCGCCCTTGGGCAGGTCGGGCATGGAGCGGGTGTAGTCGAGAGTGATCTCGTTGACGGTGTGCTGCTGACGGCGACGGGTGCCGTGCACCCACGGGCTGCCGATGAGCAGGTAGAGCGGGAGCCCCACGAAGGGCAGCAGGAAGATGAGCAGCAGCCAGGCGGTCGACGACGACGGGCGGCGGTTCTCCGGAACCGTGCCCAGCGCGGCGATCTTGATGAGGTACTCGATGACGACCCAGGTCGTGGCCAGTACCGGCGGCAGCGTCATGCTCGCATCATGTCATGCCCGCCGACAGGTCCCCGCAAACATGCCTGGGCGCAGACCGAATGGTCCTGCGCCCAGGCACTGCGAAGGCCCGCCCCAGTTGAACCACCGGGTCGGGCCCTTCGCAACGAGGTCGCTTACCGGTTCCCATTCGGCAGCGGGTCCTCCTTCACCGAAACGTCCGAGCACATTCCCTTGGCTGTGGCCCAGACTCAGTGGTGACCGGTCAGTGGTACTCCCCAGTACCTCACGGTCGCCACCGTTCAGCGGTAACTATGACTCTGCCGATGCTGTCTGAGAGAAGGCTGGAAATCGCGCATCTAAATGGTGACGCTTGGTGACGATATGGTCACGGCCTTCCAAGAGTGATGACACCCTCCCTCAAATCCCTTGGAATACCACGGAATCCGTCCTCCACAGGGCGCTGTCAGTCCGACGTCGGACTTCCGAACAGGGTCTTGAAGTAGCCGTAGAAGTTCCAGTTCCCCCATGAGGTGCACTGGTCCCCGCCACGTGCGGCGGCCTCATTGGGCTGGAAGGGCGTGTAGTTGTACAGGCCGGCCGTCGCCTGGTTCGCCACCGTCACCTCAGCGCCGCCGCACTGCGCGTCGGGCGAGTAGGCGATCTGTGTCGGTCGCTGCGCCACCACGTCGTAGCCGCCCGGGTTGAGACGATAGCGATGGAACTGGGAGGCCGCCCCGTAGAGCTGGGAGGGGAAGCCGGCCCACTGGGGGTCGCAGGTCCCGTGGTCGGGGCAGGCGTAGCCGGCCGCGGCCTCGTAATCGCGAGCGCCCAGGTTCGCGCCGGAGGCGGTGAGCAGCCCCTGCTCCTTGTGAATGAGGACGAGGAGCACCTGCGGATTGATGTCACAGGCCTGGGAGACCTCCCAGACGACGTCGGCCGCGCTGACACCGGAAGCGGCCTTGATGTCTCCGGGGCAGAAGGTGCTGGCCTGGCGGGCCTGCACGGAGAAGGTGGCGGTGGCCAGGCACTGGGTGCCGTCACTGCCCGGCTGGCAGCCGGCGTTGACCCTGGTGACGAAAGCGGCGACCTCCTCGCGCGTCATGGCCTTGGAGTCGTAGAAGACCTCATCATCGATGATGCGTGCGGCGCTGAAGCCGCTGGCGTCGGGCACCAGGGGTGCCGGAGCGGAACCTGTCCCATCGTGAGAGGCCTGCCCCCACCCCAGAGTGAGCCCGCCGAGGGAGGAGCCGGTCGCGCGCAGCGAGATCACCCCCACCAGGAGCGTGACCAGGAAGGCTGCGAGGACGACGCTGATCGGGCTCTTCAAGAAGGAGAGAGCAGAACCGCCCTTGCGCCGTCGTCTCCGCCTGATGCCGGCACGGCGGAGACCGAAGCGCTCGCCACCCCCTCGACGCCCCTTCCCCTGCCCGGGACGGTGACTCGCACCGTCCCGCCGAGCGCGGTCGGCGCCACGCTGCACGGTCGGGCGGGCGCTGCGCGGAGCTCGTGCAGGCTGAGGCGAGCCGGACCCGGCGGTGCTTCGTTGGGGCCGCGGACGTCGGCCGGAGGGATGGTGGGACATCGGCGACATCGTGTCACATCACGACAGGATGCACCGCCCGAAGAGACCCGGACTTCCCGAGACGACCAGCAGACCAGGAGCCGTCGGGAGGCGATGCGCCCCACAGGGCCGTCGTCGGCCGGGTACGACCACCGGCGAATACCGTGGGTCCGTGAATCTTCCCGATGTCCTGAGCCTGGCGCGTTCCCTCATGGAGAAGGCCGACATCGGCGACTGGGACCTGGCCTTCGACCGGGCTCGTCGTCGAGCCGGCCAGACGGATCATGCGCGACGGCGGCTCACGCTCAGCCGGCACCTCATGAGCCTGTACGACGAGACGCAGGTCCGCGAGACGATCCTGCACGAGATCGCCCACGCCCGCGTAGGCCCCCACCACGGGCACGATGCCGTCTGGGCGGCCGAGGCGACCCGGCTGGGGGCGACGGGCCGACGACTCATTGACGCCCAGGCTCCGAGGATCCGGGGCCGCTGGGTGGGCAGGTGCCCGGCAGGTCATGAGGTGGACCGCATGCGCCGCCCGGCCTCACCCGTCTCCTGCTCGCGCTGTGCCCCTCGATTCAGCCTGGAGCACCTCCTGTGCTGGAGTCTCGACGGAGAACCCGTCCCCCATGAGCGGATCAGCGAGCGCTACAGCCGCCTGCTGAGACTGGCTCGAATCCGACCAGCGGAGGAGTCCACGGACCCCTCCGGGACGCTATCGTCTTGCCCACTACCATCACCAGACATCCCAGAGGAGGAGTAGCCCATGATCGTCACCACCACTCCCACCGTTGAGGGATACCCCGTGACCCAGTACCTGCGAATCGTCTGCGGCGAAACCATCGCCGGAGTCAACGCCCTCAAGGACATGGCGGCCGGGTTCCGAAACCTTGTGGGCGGTCGGTCCCAGACCTATGAGGCCGAGCTTGTTCAGGCCCGAGAGAGCGCTTTAGCCGAAATGGTGCAGCGCGCACAGGAGCTCGGCGCCGAAGGCGTCGTCGGCGTCGACATCGACTACGAGACGCTGGGCTCGGACAACGGCATGCTCATGGTGACCGCCTCAGGTACCGCCGTACGATTCTCTCCCGCTTCCTGAGCACACTCCTCGCACGATTAAGCGGCATCAGTCTGCGCAATGGACGCCCCGTCTGTGACGAAACAGACCAGTCACCCGAGCGTTGACTCCCGGACCACCAGCGTCGGAATGAAGGTCTCGCTGCACGCCCGCCCATCCTCGGCGAGAAGCAGTTCGGCGGCCGCGGCACCCATTTCACGCATCGGCTGATGCACGCTGGTCAGCGGTGTGATGAGCTCAGCTGCGAACGAGATATCGTCATAACCGACAACGGCCACGTCGCCGGGAATCGATAGACCGCGACGACGTATCTCCCGCATGGCACCGATCGCCATCTGGTCATTGGCACAGAAGATCGCCGACGGCGGGAGCGGAGCATCCAGGAGCCTGGCCGCTCCCGCCGCCCCGGAAGCCGCGTCGAAACTTCTCGAGCCGACCTTGGACTCGACATCCTGAAGAACCTCTACAGGATCGAGCCCTCTCGCCGTGAGCTCCTTGAGGACACCGTCGTGCCGGTCCTTCGCCTGTCGTATAACGAGGGGACCGTTGACGAAGCCGATTCTGCGATGGCCGATCTCCAGCAGGTGAGAGATAGCAGCTCGAGCGCCCGCGACATCATCTCCGACAACGGTGGACATTTCAGGAATGGGTGGATGGTCCATGAGAACTACCCGAATACTGCGCTCCACGAGCATTCCAAGTCTGTCCAGCGTCGTGGCCGAGGGCATGATGATGACGCCTCGTAAGCTCATGCCGACCAGTAGCGACAGGATCTCCTGCTCGCGGGCAGAGTCGGCATCCGACGAGCACAGCATCGGTACGCACCCCGACTCGTGCAAGCGATCTTCAATTCCACGGGCTGCTTCAGTGAAAAAAGGGTTGGACACATCATGGACGACAACTCCCACAACGCTCGACCCCCGATCACGCAGGCGGCGCGCAGTCTCTGAACGCACAAACCCCAGAGACGCGATAGCCCCCTCCACACGCTTGCGAGTCACCTCAGAGACGCGTTCAGGATGATTGAGCACGTGGGAGACGGTGCCCACAGACACACCTGCGCGGACAGCGACGTCTCGCACGGAAGGACGCACTGACACACCTGTACCCACAGCACCCCTTAGGTTGAGCGGAAGCGCGAGCACAGCCACCCCATCTCTCGATGGCGACAGCGCTCTGAGTCATTTGGCATCGCCCCCTGCCGCCCGGCACTACGGGAGCCGGGCGACATCATCCCATGAAAATCGGCCTGGGTCGCGCAGCACCGACGTGCCGAGGCCATCAAGCACACCCGCCTCAACAGAGGTTGCCACTTAAAGTGAGCGATGCTACATTGATTGAAACGATTCATTTCAATCGGCCCCACACCTACTGCTCCCCCTCACGGACAAGGATGTTCGATGACCACGACCACCTCACTCTCCGCATCAGCCGACCGGGATCAGCTCACGACGCTTCTCGATCACACGGCACAGCGCTCGCAGCAGCGCTGCTGCTTCCTGCTCCGGGTACGTCCCGAACGTCTGACCGAGTACATCGAGGTTCACCAGCACGTCTGGCAGGACATGCGCGACGCTCTGAGCAACGCCGGTTGGCGCCGGTACTCCTTGTTCCTGCGACCCGAGGACGGCCTCGTCGTCGGCTACTTCGAGTCCGATGACACCGCCGCCGCAATGAGGGCGATGGAGGACGAGGACGTCAATACACGCTGGCAGACGGAGATGGCCCAGTACTTCGTCCAGCCCAGCGGCGGTACGCCCGAGATCCTCGCCCAGTACTTCTACCTCGCATAAGGCCCTGTTCCGCCCACCTACAGATCTCTCAAGGAGGAGAGAATGGCTCGCACCCCTCTAACCGGTTGGAAGGCGACTGCCGCCGTCTCCATGTCGAACTACATCGACTCCGGTTCCATCATCGCGATCGCAACATCACTCGGCTTCTGGGGCAAGGCGTACTTCCCCGACGACGACGGCACCATTGCCGGCCTTCTGGCTGCCTTCAGCGCCAACGCCTTCGGCGCCGCCATCGGCGCCCTCATCGGCGGGCCTCTGTGCGACAAGTACGGACGTAAGTTCATCTACACCTACGACCTGCTCCTCTACGCCCTCGGTGGTCTCGTCGTCGTCTTCACGACCAACCTGGCCATGCTCTTCGCCGGCTTCATCATCATCGGACTGGCAGTGGGAGCCTCCGTTCCCGCGGGCTGGACCTATATCGCGGAGTTCGCTCCCACCAATCAGCGCGGCAGGCACATCGGCGCCACCCAGCTCGCCTGGTCCTTCGGCCCGTTCATCGGCTTCGGCCTGGCGGCGGCGCTGACTCCGTTGGGCCTGCTCGGCAGCCGCATCATCTTCGCCCACCTTGTCGTCATCGCCCTGGCCACCTGGTACATCCGGCGCGGCCTTGAGGAGTCCGAGACCTGGGAGGCCGCCAAGGGTGGAGCGGACGCCAAACCCCCTTCGATGTGGGCATCCTTCCGCAAGCTGTTCAACCGTCGCGTCAACATCACCGCCCTGGTGTTCCTCGCGGTCATCTACACATGCTGGAACCAGGCGGCCTCACAGAACGGGATCTTCCTGCCCACGATCCTCAGCTCCATGGGTTACGAGACTTTGCAGACCGACCTGTTCTCCATGCTCTCCTGGGGCTTCGTCATCGTCTCCACGTTCATCTTCATGGGTCTGGTCGACCGGATGCCCTACCGCTGGCACTATCTGGCGGGCGGACTGCTCGCCATCGCGTCCTGGATCATCCTGGTCTTCGGCCCGTCCGACGCCGCCTGGACCGCTTTCGGCTACACGATCATCTGGGGCCTCTCAGCAGGTCCGTCAGCGCAGGCCTTCTACTCCGTGTGGTCTCCCGAGCTGTTCGCGACCCCGTACCGCTCGGCGGCCCAGGGCATCGTCTTCTTCGTCGTGCGTCTGGCCTCCGGTCTCATCTCCCTGATCTTCCCCGTCATCCTCGCCCGCCCGGGCGGACTGCTGATCGACGGCGTCATCCTCATCGGATTCCTGGTGGTCGCCACCGCCGTCGGAACGATCGGCGCCCCCAGGACCCAGGGAAAGAGCCTGGAGGAGATCGAGATCGAACGTTATGGAGAACGCGTGATCAACGCGTGATCGCCGACCGGTCGAGGCCGGGCCTTATGAGAGCCGGGCCTCGGCCACCCCGCTGCACCTGGGACGAACCCGCCTTCAGAACCACGCACTCTCGCCCCAAACCATTGACAACCCACCGAATCAGACCCACAGGAACGGAGAACCGCTATGCCCAGCCCAACCCTGTCCGACCTATCCCCGGAGACACTCAACCTGCTGAAGACCCAGACAATCGAGCTGCCCAGCTGGGCCTTCGGCAACTCAGGCACTCGTTTCCGCGTCTTCACCACCGCAGGCGTCCCCCGTGACCCGTACGAGAAGATCGACGACGTCGCTCAGGTCAACGCCTTCACCGGCATCACCCCTCGAGTCTCCCTTCACATCCCGTGGGACAAGACCGACGACTACGACACCCTTCGCCGACACGCCGAGGACCGAGGCATTCGGATCGGAACGATCAACTCCAACGTGTTCCAGGACGAGGACTACAAGCTCGGCAGTCTGACCAATCCTGATGAGCGGGTTCGCGCCAAGGCGATCGCCCATCACCTGGAGTGCATTGACATCATGCGGGCCACCGGCGCCCCGGCACTGAAGATCTGGTTACCGGACGGAACGAACTACCCCGGCCAGGACTCCATCCGCGAGCGCCAGGACCGACTTGCCGACTCCCTGTCCCAGATCTACGCGGCGCTCGACGACGACCAGTTTCTTGTCCTGGAGTACAAGTTCTTCGAGCCCGCCTTCTACCACACTGACGTACCGGACTGGGGCACCAGCCTCGTCCACTGCCTTTCCCTCGGCGAGCGAGCCAAGGTGGTGCTGGACACCGGGCACCACGCCCCGGGAACGAATATCGAGTTCATCGTCGCCCAACTGGTCCGCCTGGGACGTCTGGGAGCCTTCGACTTCAACTCACGCTTCTACGCCGACGACGACCTCATTGTTGGGGCGGCCGACCCCTATCAGCTCTTCCGCATCATGAACGAGATCGTCGCCGCCGGGGCGCTGGCACCTGACTCCGGTGTCAACTTCATGCTCGATCAGTGCCACAACCTGGAGGAGAAGATTCCCGGAGAGATCCGTTCGGCGACCAATGTCCAGGAGGCCACTGCCAAGGCGCTGCTGGTGGACCGGGAGGCCCTGAAGGCGGCTCAGCTGGCCGGCAACGTCCTGGCGGCCAACGACATCTTCATCGATGCCTTCAACACCGACGTGCGACCGATGCTCGCCGAGCTGCGAGAGTCCCAGGGACTGGCCCCCGATCCGATGCGGGCCTTCCTCGATTCCGGGTACCTCGAACGCATCCGCTCGGAGCGCGTCGGAGGCAACGCCGCAGGTTGGGGGGCCTGAGTCCCTGACGGATCCGGAGCGGGGCAGGCAGGCGGAGCCCCTGCCCCGCCCGACCGGTCCCAGATCCCTCCCGGATCCACTCCTGACACCAACCTCCGAAAGGTTCTCTCATGTCCGACGCCACTCCCGTCCACATCGGTGCGGTGGACCTCGGCGCCTCCTCCGGACGCGTCATGGTCGGCACCATCGCCGACGGACACCTCTCCCTCACCGAGATCCGCCGTTTCTCAAACAGCGTCGTCCCTGTACCTACCAGTGACGGCGAGCGTCTGTTCTGGGACGTGCTCCACCTGTGGAACGAGGTACGCCAGGGGCTGCTCACCGCTGTTCGCAGTGTCGGCCCTCTTTCCGCGATCGGCATCGACACCTGGGCGGTGGACTACGGGCTGGTCAATTCCTCCGGCGCCTTGTCCACCCAGGTCCACGCCTACCGCTCAGCACGCACCCAGGGGGTTCCCGAACAGGTCTTCGCCAGGATCCCCGCGCAGGAGGTCTACGCCATCAACGGGTTGCAGGTGCAGGACTTCAACACATTGTTCCAGCTCATGGCCCAGGAACGAGACGACGGCTTACCTCGAGAGCCTGACGGCACCAACACCCACACCTTGCTGCTCCTGCCGGATCTTCTCGCCTGCTTCCTCACCGGCAAGCGGATCGCCGAGGTGACCAATGCATCGACCACCGGACTGGTTGATGCATGCCGCAGGACCTGGTCCCTTCCCCTGCTGAAGCGCCTGCGCACGGAGATCGGTCTCGACCTGGATGATCTCCTTCCTGACATCATCGAGCCGGGAACCGTCATCGGAACAGTTCGGCCCGAGGCGGCGGATATCGTCGGCCCTGACGGGAGGCCCACTCCCGTCATCGCTGTCGGCAGCCACGACACGGCCTCAGCAGTCGTCTCCGTGCCGGCCACGGATTCCGACTTCGCCTACATCTCCTGTGGAACCTGGTCGTTGGTCGGCCTGGAGCTTGACGAGCCGGTGCTCACTGAGGCCTCTCGGGCCGCCAACTTCACCAATGAGCTCGGTGTCGACCACACCGTTCGCTATCTCAAGAACATTATGGGGCTCTGGGTTCTCAACGAGGCCGTTCGCACCTGGCACGACCAGGGCATGGAGATCGCCCTGCCTGAGGCCGACGCCGCCGCGGCAGACGCCGAGCCGTTACGAACCGTCGTCGATATCAATGATGCCTCCTTCTACAGTCCCGGCGACATGGCGGCGCGCATTGATGAAGCCGCACACGCCACCGGACAGCTGTGTCCTCGAGATATCGGGGAGTACATCCGCTGCATCAATGACTCCCTCGCCCTGGCCTACCGCCGCGCGGTGCGCCAGGCGGTGGAGCTCTCGGGGCGAGAGGTGAAGGTGCTGCACATCGTCGGCGGTGGTATCCGCAACCGGCTTCTGTGTCAGCTTGCCGCCGACGCAACCGGGCTCCCCGTGCTAGCCGGCCCTGCAGAGGGCACGGCCCTGGGAAACATTGTCATCGCCGCTCGAGGAGCCGGTGTGATCGACGGAAATCTGAGCGACCTACGGCGCCTGATCCGTAGCTCAAGTCGGCTGACGCGGTACACGCCCAACCTCGACGCCTCCTCCGACTGGGATGACGTAGAACGTCATCTCTTCGGCTGATCCGCGCCCGACCAGCCTCCCTCCGCACGAGAAAACACACGACTGGAGACAACAGAACCATGACTACTCAGAAGACCACTCACCTGACTCTGGATAAGATCCTTGCGCGAATAGGAGCCGCTGGACTCCGGCTGGATCATATGAACGCCGTTGAGGCAGGTGCTGGCAATATCTCGGTGTCGGTCACCGCAGACGCCGACGAACTGGGTCTGGCCGAGCACCTTCCGCAAGCACATCCTGGTACGAAGCTGCCACTGCCGGCTCCGGCGCTAGCCGGCCGGACAGTCTTCGTCACCGGCTCAGGATGCCGCCTACGCGACATTGCCGGCGCGCCCGAGGCGAATGTGTCCGCTTTCGTAATCGACGATGGCGGAGCCACCGGTACCTGGTACACCCACCCGAAACGGGAGTACCTGAGGCCGACGAGCGAGTTCAACTCCCATCTGTCCGTCCATAACGATCAGGTTGAGCGGCGCGCCGTGGGCTTTCAATCCGTCATCCACGCCCAGCCCCCTTACCTGGTCCAGCTGTCCCACATGAGAGATATCCGTAGCACCAAGGAGCTCAACCGCCGCATCCTGCGGTGGGAGCCGGAGACGATCGTTCAGCTGCCGTCTGGCATTGAGGTGCTCGACTTCATGGTCCCCGGCTCTCAGATGCTGATGGAAAGCACTGTGAAGGCCTTGCGCGATCACGTCATGGTCATGTGGTCCAAGCACGGGGTCATGGTGCGCTCCGATACCGACCCCTTGGCCGCCGTCGACAAGGTGGAGTATGCCGAGACCGGCGCCATGTACGAGGTCCGCAACCTCATGACGGGAGGTCTCGGTGAGGGGGTTACCACCGATGAACTGCGCGCGGTTGCCAGAGCATTCAATGTTCCGACCGACCTTCTCTGACGTCATCACGTCGATCTGACCACAGTGGCGTCTCATGACTTCTGAGCGATGATGAGCGCCCCACTCCACTAGGAAGACTCTTGACTCACTGAAACGACCCGACCGCGATTTTCCCAGATTTTTCCCAGGATTCTGTCCCTCGTCTTCACAGGGTAAGGGCGTTACATAGTCATCACCGCCGGACAGGGACGGTCTCGAGGGTTGGGGAGCCCAGTGACAGATCGCGACTCTGAGATGGTGTCGGGTCATAGGGAGCCCGGCGTCGCCGCTCCGGCGAAGGAGGAACCTCCTCCTCGGGTGCATGGGACCCCGGGTTGCAGGTGGGACCTCGCGAGGCTTGGGCCCGCGGTTCGGACTTCCGAACCGCGGGCCGAGTCCTTTCTCAGCCCCGCTGACACGCCCTCCCTGGCTTCTCCTGTCCCACCCTCGCGCTATCAGAGAATTCGTAGAGACCGCGGCGGACGAGGTACGCCAGGATAGGACGCATGACCGACTCAGCACAGCCCGTCTTCTCCCGCCGCTCCACCGCTCGCGTGAGCACGGACCGCCCTTCGCGCTACGGCAAGCAGCTGGCCGCTCACATGGGCCGCAAGATCACCAGCTCGTGGGATGAGGCCGCCCAGGCCGGTTCCCTGACCTTCGACCGCGAGGGGACGACCACCGGCGTCGTCGGGCTCTCCTGTCATGAGGGCGTCCTCCAACTCGACCTGGCCGCCGACGACGAGCACCTCGAGCGCCTCGAGCAGGTCACCGGAATCCACCTGGCCCGTTTCGGCGCCAAGGAGGGCCTCGTCGTGAGCTGGATCCGTCAGGACGGGACCCCGGGCACCACCCAGGGGCCGCTGACTCCGGAGGATCTGGAACGCATGCGTGCCGAGCGCGAGGCCCGCCAGGCCTCATCCTGATGAGGCATCGCGCGTTCGTAGGGCAGGTCGCGCGTTCGCACCCTATAACCCTCGAACGCGAGCCCTCAGGTACGACCCCGACGGCGGCTGCCTACGCGGCCGTCTCCTCGTCGGCGACGGGGTTGCCCACGCGCAGCATGAGGAGCAGACCGGTGGCCAGCACGGCGACGATCCCGAGGATCCCCCAGTAGTTCGCGCCCGGACCGACGATGCGCGTCCCCAGGTAGATGAAGATGCCGTACATCGCGGGCGCCATGAAGGAGACCGCGCGCCCGGTCGTCGCGTAGAGGCCGAAGATCTCTCCTTCCTGCCCCTCCGGGATGAGGCGGGCCAGGAAGGACCGGGCGGCCGACTGGGCCGGCCCCACGCAGGCCGACAGGAGCAGGCCCAGCACCCAGAAGGCCACGGTCCCGGCGGTGTGCAGGAAGAACACCAGCAGTCCGGCCACCACCAGGATGATGAGGCTGGCCATGATGACGTTGCGCGGGCCGAAGCGGTCATCGAGCCGCCCGGCCCAGATGGTGGCGATGCCGGCCACGATGTTGGCCACGATGGCGAAGATGATGACGTCGCCCGATGAGAAGCCGAAGGTGTTCTGGGCGATGATGCCGCCGTAGGTGAAGACCCCTGCCAGCCCGTCCCGGAAGACGGCGGCGGCCAGCAGGAACCACAGCAGGCGCGGCTGGAGGCGGTGCAGCTGGAGCAGGGTGCGCCACAGCAGCTTGTAGGACGTCAGGATCGATTCCTTGTGCCTGCCCTGATGGGAGACGGCCTCCTCCGGCTCAGCCTCCATGGCGGCCCGGTCTCGTCCCGGTTCAGCAGTCACCATCCCCTCACCGACCTCCGCGACGTCCTCGGCGCTGGAACGCCCAAGGCTGCGGGAGCGGTTGATGAGGACGGGAAGGGCGGACACACCGAACCAGGCCGCCGCCACCAGCATGGCGACACGCACCCCCATCCCGCTTCCAGCGGCGAAGGAGATCAGGGGGCTCGGCCCCACGAGGGCGACGTAGAGGATGAGCAGCAGGACGATGCCGCCGAGGTAGCCCATCCCCCACCCCAGGCCACTGACGGCACCGATGCGGTCCTTGGAGGCCAGGTGGTTGAGGATGGCGTTGTAGTTGACCGAGGCCAGCTCGAAGAAGATGTTGCCGAGTCCCAGCAGGACGATGCCGAGCCACAGGTAGCCGGGCTCAGGTCGCACCAGGAACAGAGCAGCCGAGACCACTACCACCACCGCGGTGTAGCCCCCGAGCCAGAAGACGGTTCGCCCGCCTCTGTCAGAGCGCTGCCCGGTCACCGGCGCCAGCAGGGCGATGAACAGACCGGCGATGGCCAGGCCGATGGACAGCGCCGACTCGTTGTCCGCCTTGGCCCCGAAGGAGTCACTGACCAGGTAGACGGTGAAGACGAAGGTGGTGATGACCGCGTTGAAGGCCGCCGACCCCCAGTCCCACAGGCCCCAGGCGATGACGGGCCAGGACAGGAGCCGGGTGCTGGAGCCGGCCTGCGTCGGAGCAGTCACTGTCGTGCTCATGGAAGAGACGATAGAACCATCCGGGCCGGTGAAGGTACCGAAAGGGGAACAGACCTGATAGTCAGTTCTCCCCGTTCCCCTCGGCGGGGCGACTCCTCTGAGCGGGCCGCTGCTCCAGGAGCAGCTCGGCCAGCGCCAGATCCATCGGCGTGGTCACCTTCATGGCGCGCTCGTCGCCGGGAACGACGACGACGCTGCCGCCACTGGCCTCAACGAGGCCCGCGTCGTCGGAGGCGGCGAGCGCCTCGTCTCCGGCCCGCGCTGCCCCGGCACGATGGGCCGCGACGAGCACGGAGGTCGCGAAGGCCTGGGGGGTCTGGACCGCCCGGAGCCGGTCCCGCCGGGGGGTGCCGACGACGGGCTCGGGCTCCCCCTCCTGGCGGGCCTCGACCTCCTTGACGGTGTCGGTCACGGGCAGCGCCGGAACCACGGCCTCGTGTCCGGCTCGCACGGCGGCGATCACCCGCTGCGTCACCTCCGGCGGCGTCAGCGCCCGCGCGGCGTCGTGGACGACGACGACGTCGGCCTGCGGCACGGCGGCCAGGGCCGCCGCGAGCCCCAGGGCCACGGAGGCCTGCCTGGAACGGGGCGACCCGGCGACGACCTCGATACCGCCGCACCGGCCCGCCTCAGGCCCGGCTGATTCGTCCGACAGGCCCTCGAGCTCGACGCGGAAACGGTCGGCCTCCTCGGCGGGGGCGGTGACGACGATGTGGCTGACGACGCCCGAGGCCATGAGTCCTGCCGCCGCCCGCCGCAGAAGGCTGACGCCACCCACCGGGACGAGGGCCTTGGGGACCCCGGCTCCCAGACGAGAACCGGAGCCCGCCGCAGTGAGAACAGCGACCGCCCCACCCGGAGCGGAATCGGGCGGGGCGGATGATTGCGATGAAGGGCTGGTGCTCACGAGCAGGACGCTACCGCGTACCCGACGGCCTGAGCACGAGCGCTGCGCGACCTAGGAGGCGAGGACCTCGTCCAGGCGGGACTCTGCCTCCTCCTCGGGAGTCTTCTGGGCCAAAGCCAGCTCGGAGACGAGAATCTGGCGGGCCTTGGCGAGCATGCGCTTCTCGCCTGCGGACAGACCGCGGTCCGTGTCACGACGGGAGAGGTCGCGCACGACCTCCGCGACCTTGATGACATCCCCGGAGGCGATCTTCTCCTGATTGGCCTTGAAACGGCGAGACCAGTTCGTGGGCTCCTCGGTCAGCGGCGCTCGCAGCACCTCGAAGACCTTTTCCAAACCGGTCTCGTCAACCACGTCACGGACACCGATGAGCTCAACGCTTTCGGCGGGAACCAAGATGGTCAGGTCACCCTGGGCCACCTCGAGCTGCAGATACGTCTTCTCCTCACCGCGTACCTTGCGCTGCCGGATATCAATGATCCGGGCGGCTCCGTGGTGCGGGTAGACGACAGTCTCACCGACTTCATAGGTCATAAGGATGACTCTCCAGACTGGTTTGCGGACCTCTAGTTTATCAGGTCATTCCGCGCAAAGATCGGGGACGTATCTCACAGAGGTCACGTCGGGTGAGGCCTGGGACCGGGGTCGAAAACTCCGGTGTCACCCGCACACGCAGATCAGTGCTCCGAGTCCCCATCCAGGCGATAGCCGAGTCCCCTGACCGTGGTGATAAGAACCGGTTTGGAGGCGTCCGACTCAATCCTGCCCCGGAGTCGTTTGACATGGACGTCCAGAGTTTTCGTGTCGCCCCCGTAATCGGGCCCCCACAGACGCTCAATGATCTGGCTGCGGGTGAGCACGCGGCCGGGGTTTCGCAGAAACAGCTCCAGGAGCTCGAACTCCCGCAGCGGCATGGCGACCACCTCGCCGTCGACTCTGACCTCGTGCCGTTCGACGTCCATCCGCACCGGGCCGGCGCCCAGAACCGGTTCGGACTCGGGGGTGGCGGCGCGGCTACGGCGCAGAACCGCCTTGAGCCTGGCCAGGAGCTCCCGGTAGGAGTAGGGCTTGGTGACGTAGTCGTCGGCCCCGATCTCCAGGCCGACGATCTTGTCCAGCTCGGTGTCCTTAGCAGTGAGCATGATGACCGGCACGGAGGAGGTGCGCCGGATGCGCGTGCACACCTCGGTCCCGTCCAACCGCGGCAGCATGAGGTCCAGCAGGACCAGGTCGATGGGGCCGACACCACCGGGGCGCCGGGAGGCCTCGAAGATCTCGACGGCGCGCTGACCGTCCTCGGCCTCGACCACCTCGAAGCCGTCGCGCCGCAGGCCGAAGGCGAGCGGGTCGCGGAAGTTCTCCTCATCCTCGACCAGGAGGATTCGAATCGGACCGCTCACCGGCATCATCGGCGACGTGGCCGACGCACCGGAGGGTGCGACCGGCCCTGCACCCGCCCCAGTGCCCGACGCTGCGGAGTGCCCGGCCGGGCTCATGACCCGCTCCCCGAGGAGTCACCCGCTGCGGCGTCGGCGGGCTCGCCCTCGGGCAGGCGCGGCAGCACGAGGGTGAAGGTGGAGCCGCGCCCCGGGGCGGACCACAGCTCGACGGTGCCACCGTGGTCGGCGGCCACGTGCTTGACGATACTCAGGCCCAGGCCGGTGCCGCCGGTGGCCCGCGAGCGGGCCTTGTCGACCCGGTAGAAGCGTTCGAAGACGCGCTCCTGCTCCTCCTTGGGGATGCCGATGCCCTGGTCGACCACGGCGATGCGCACGATGTCGGGGTCCTCCGCGTCCAGCGAGACGCCCACCGAGACCCGGGTGCGCGGCTCGGAGTAGCGGATGGCGTTGTCCAGCAGGTTGCGCACGGCGGTGGTGATGAGGGCGGCGTCGCCGCGCACCCGCAGCCCCTTGGTCCCCCCGGCCACGAGGGTGATCTGGCGGCCGTCGGCCTCGACGCGCACCCGGTCCACGGCCTCGGTGACGACGTCGTCGATGTCGACGGCCTCGGGCTCTGCCAGGGCGTCGCCCTCCTGGAGGCGGGTGAGCTCGATGATCTCCTGGACCAGGACGCCCAGGCGCCGGGCCTCCTTGCGCATGCGCCCGGAGTAGTCGCGCACGAAGTCGGGGTCGTCGGCACCGGCCTCAACGGTCTCGGCGAGCAGCTGGATCGCGCCGACCGGGGTCTTGAGCTCATGGGAGACGTTGGCGACGAAGTCGCGGCGCATGGCCTCCACCCGGCGGGCGGCGGTGTGGTCCTCGATGAGGATGAGGACACGCCCCTGGCCGATGCCGGCCACGCGCACCTGCAGGTGGAACTGGCCCGCGCCCGGCACCCGCCCCCGAGCCACGGTGACGGCCGCGTCCTGCGCCTGGCCCGAGGCGCGCACGCGGCTCACCATCGCCACCACGGTCGGCTCGATGACGGCGTCGTCGCGCACGATGTTGAAGGTGTAGGCCGACGCCGAGGCGCGCAGGACCTCGTCGTCGTCATCGAGGACGACGACTGTCGAGCGCAGCGCCGCCAGCACCGGGACGGCCGTGTCGGTCCCGGCCAGGCCGGCCAGGTCGGCGGCGCTCGTGGCCGCCCTGCGCTCACGCCGGGACAGCGCGATGCCGATCACCACCCCCAGGCACATGAGGCCGGCGGCGGCGAGGAGGAGAACGGTGACGGTCAGGCCCACGCTTCTAGGGTAGTTGAGTCCCCACGGCGCCTACCGGCCGGCTCCGGCCCTGGGCGTGCCGCTTGCGGCGGCGTCGTGGGGCTGCTGTGCTTAGGGACAACATCCTTGGCGGCGGCCTCGGCGGGATCGTCGAGCAGCGCCGTCGAGCCACATCGCCGACCGGCCCGATCCATCGGCCCTCGCCCGGAACAGGAGCAACCTCATGCGCGCCATCTTCAACCAGGAGCTCAAGCAGCTGGGCTCCGACCTCGAGTCCATGGCCAACCAGGTCGCCACCGCGATCGAGCGGGCCGCGGAGTCCCTGCGCCAGGGGGACATCGTCATCGCGGAGCAGGTGATCGACGCCGACGAGCGCATCAACGACCTCCAGCGCGACATCGACGACCTGTGCGTCATGCTGCTGGCCCGTCAGCAGCCGGTGGCCGGGGACCTGCGTAACGTGCTGTCCGCACTGCGCATGGCCCAGACCCTGGAGCGCCAGGGCGACCTGGCTCGCCATGTGGCGGCCATCGCCCGCGGCCGTTACCCCGAGCCGCCGCTGCCCGAGCCGGTCCTGGGCCTCATCCTTGAGATGGCGGACCTGGCGGTGCGCGCGGGCAAGGACGTCGCCCGCCTCATCTCGACGCGGGACCTGGAGCTGGCCTCCGTCATTCAGACCAACGACGCCGAGCTCGACGCCCTGCACCGCCGCTCCTTCCAGATGATCCTGGATCCGGCTCACGACCTGAGCCGCCAGCAGGTCATCGACGCCGTCCTCATGGGCCGGTTCCTGGAGCGCTTCGGCGACCACTCGACGTCGGTGGCCAGCCGCGTGGCCTACCTCGTCTCGGGCGCCTCCATGCCGGAGACGCACGACGCCGAGGATGCCGACGCGCTCCACTGAGCACCCG
Source organism: Actinomyces stomatis (assembly GCF_031292835.1). Taxonomy (NCBI): domain Bacteria; kingdom Bacillati; phylum Actinomycetota; class Actinomycetes; order Actinomycetales; family Actinomycetaceae; genus Actinomyces; species Actinomyces stomatis. Next base: position 48,254 of record NZ_JASPEP010000011.1, on the reverse strand, counting down.
AGACTGACGAGACGGGCGGCGTCGGACCTTCCTGCAGGTTCGACGCCGCCCGAGTCATTCAGAATGCGACAGGCCGCCGGGGCTCACTTGCCCTGGTTGGCCACTGCCGCGATCTTGGCCTCGGCCTCGGGGTCGAGGTAGCGGCCGCCCTTCTTGAGCGGCTTGAGGGTCTCCTCGTCGAGCTCGTAGACCAGCGGGATCCCGGTGGGGATGTTGACGCCGGCGATGTCGTCGTCGGAGATGTCGTCGAGGTGCTTGACGATGGCGCGCAGCGAGTTGCCGTGGGCGGCGATCATGACGGTCTTGCCGGTCTTGATCTCGGGGACAATGGTGCCCTCCCAGTAGGGCAGGAGGCGCTCGAGGACGTCCTTGAGGCACTCGGTGGCGGGGATGGGCTCACCGGCGTAGCGGGGGTCGGTGTCCTGGGAGAACTCGGAGCCGGGCTCGATGGCCGGCGGCGGCACGTCGTAGGAGCGGCGCCACTGCATGAACTGCTCCTCCCCGTACTCGTCGCGGATCTCCTTCTTGTTCTTGCCCTGCAGGGCGCCGTAGTGGCGCTCGTTGAGGCGCCAGTCTCGCTCCACCGGGATCCAGTGGCGGTCGGCGGCGTCCAGGGAGAGGTTGGCGGTCATGATGGCGCGGCGCAGCATCGAGGTGAAGAGCTTCTCGGGGAGGACACCGGCCTCCTTGAGGAGCTCGCCGCCGTGGACGGCCTCGGCGCGGCCCTTGTCTGACAGCGGGACATCGACCCAGCCGGTGAAGAGGTTCTTCGCGTTCCATTCGCTCTCGCCGTGGCGGAGCAGTACGAGGGTGTAAGCCATGGGCCTATCCTGCCAGGATCACAGGCATGGCGCGAGGCCCTGAAGGCCGACCTCGGTGGGTGAGAGCGCAGCGCCACCCGCTCCCGCACTCATTGAGCTCATCAGGTAGCCCGCCGGATTCACTATGCGGACTGTCAAGGGTACCGGCGCATCGGCTCGGCGGCACCACTCACAGCGATACCGCCCAGTCACGGGATGAATTCACGTATTGAAAACACAACGGCTCTGGCGATGCGCCTGAGCGCATGACCAGAGTCGAGGTGCGAGGTGGCAATCAGCTCGAGAATGACTCGACGCGGGGTGCCGGCTCAAGTGAACCCGGCGCCTCCTTGTTCCCTCAGTTGCCGGGGTTGACCTCGTAGTAGGCCTTGCGCACCTCAGCGGAGACGCGACCGCGGTCAGAAACCTCAAGGCCCTGCTCACGGGCCCACTCGCGAATCTTCTGAGTGTCAGAAGGACCGCTGGAACGGCGACGACCGGAACTACGACGACCGCCGGTGCGACGCGCCTTTCCGACCCATTCCTCAAGGGACTCACGAAGAGCGGCTGCGTGCTCGTCGTTCAGGTCGATCTCGTAGGAGACACCATCAAGGGCGAAGGTGACGGTCTGATTGGCCTCGGACCCGTCGACATCGTCGACGAGGATGACCTGAGTCTTCTGTGCCATGATTCCTCATTCTGACTGGGGGGAGCGGGTCGGAAGGATGTATCCCGCTGCGGACAACGTTAGATTAAACAATAGTCGCCCTCAATGCAACACAGTTTTCGCCGCCCGCATTACCGGCCACCCGCCCGCTAATCACACGGTGATGCGTGGCGTCATACCACCCCGGACGCCTTGATGGTCGAGAAGAAAACTGTGAAAGCACTGAGGCACCCTTTGGAGATCCTCACGAGACCCAGTCGAACAATCCGGACACGACACGCACTCTCCCCCGACCCGCTAGAGGTATCCAACGATCAGTCAATCCGAGACGTCACATCTCCCAGATGACTCTCAGACAGCAGTAGGGGATTCTCTCAGCCGGAAGAGAATGTCCATGTCACCGCGGTTCTTGCTCTGCGGACGCCTCATGTGAAGCCGGGAGAATCCACCCCGGACCGAACCATCACCCACCTCCAACACTCGACGGCGAAGGATTTCAGCCACACGACCATCCCGGAAAGCGCGCACACGGAACAACCGCCGGAGCCACCGAATGTGCCGGAAGGCACATCGAGGGGCCACAGGTGAGGAGCAGGGGACACAAAAGCCCCGGGAGGCATTACCTCCCGGGGCTGAACGAGCCGCCTGTGGGAATCGAACCCACGACCTATTCATTACGAGTGAATCGCTCTGCCGACTGAGCTAAGGCGGCGCTGGCACAAGCAGCAGAGCCGAACATACCGGCCCTACGGCCGCCACCGCAATCCAGCGCCACAAGGAGAGCCGTGTTCCTCGACACAGTCAACCGTCCTCCTTGCCGCATCACAGCCGCGTCCGGAGACAGAGGCTCCTCCCTAGCCCCAGAAATCCCCGGTTTCCCCCGGCTCGGCAGTGGAACATGACAGCGGCCGGGCGCATCCTGGAGAGGATGCGCGGTCGGTCTCAGAAGCCGCCTCGTACCATCCGAACCGACCGGTCCCGGTATTCTCCGCACATCACATTCACCAGTCTCCCTCTCCGTAAGGATCCCCATGAGCGAGTCTCCGTCCAGTCACTCCCCCACCTCTTCATCGCCACAAGCGGGTGCTTCACCTTCGCCCTCCAGCACTTCCCGGCACGACCAGATCCAGGACCGTGGCGACGCCGGATACAACAAGGCTCTGAAGAATCGCCATCTCCAGATGATCGCCATTGGCGGCTCCATCGGCACGGGCCTTTTCATGGGTGCCGGCGGCCGGCTCAAGGACGGCGGGGCGGGACTGATGTTCGCCTATGCCGTCTGCGGAGTCTTCGCCTTCCTCATGGTGCGCGCTCTGGGCGAGCTCGCCATCCGCAGACCCTCCTCCGGCGCATTCGTCTCCTACGCCCGTGAGTTCCTCGGTGAGAAGGGCGCCTACATCACCGGCTGGTTCTTCTTCCTGGACTGGTCGGTCACCGTCATGGCCGACATCACGGCCGTGGCCCTCTACCTCCACTACTGGACGGTGCTGAAGGTTGTCCCGCAGTGGGCCTTCGCGCTCATCGCACTCATCCTGGTCTTCATCCTCAACATGCTTAACGTCAAGATGTTCGGGGAGGCTGAGTTCTGGTTCGCACTCATCAAGGTCGCCGCCATCGTGTCCTTCATGGTGGCGGCCATCGTCGCTATTTTCCTCGGGCTTCACACCGGAACAGACTCAGATGGAGGGGCGATCACCGCAGGGGCTCATAACATCCTCGGAAACGGGGGCTTCTTCCCGGAGGGATTCCCGATCGTCTTCGCCCTGACCCTCGGTGTGGTCTTCGCCTTCGGCGGCACGGAGATGGTAGGAGTGGCCGCCGGAGAGGCGAAGGACGCGGAGAAAATCCTTCCCAAGGCGATCAACTCAATGATCCTGCGTATCTTCGTCTTCTACGTCGGCTCGGTCATGCTGCTGGCGCTGGTCCTTCCCTACACGTCCTATTCGAAGACCGAGTCGCCCTTCGTCACCTTCTTCTCCGGGATCGGCGTGCCCTATGCCGGCGACATCATCCAGGTCGTGGTCCTCACCGCCGCGCTGTCCTCTCTCAACGCCGGCCTGTACGCCACCGGGCGCACTCTGCGCTCCATGGCCGTGGCCGGCGAAGCACCTCGGGTGGCGGCGGGACTCAACAAGCACCAGGTTCCCGCCGGAGGCATCATCATCACCTCCTCCCTGGGGCTGCTCGGCGTCATCCTCAACGCCTACCTGCCCGGTGACGCCTTCGACATCGTCATGAACCTGGCCGGAATCGGCATCGCCGGAACCTGGGGAGCCATCCTCGTCACCCACCTCGCCTTCCTGCGCCGGGTGCAGGAGGGCAAGGAGGTACGACCGGCCTACCGGATGCCCTTCGCCCCCTGGAGCAACTACGCGGCCCTGGCCTTCTTCACCGTCGTCGTCGCCTCGAACGTGGCCGACCCGGCGGGACGTTGGACCCTGGGCCTGTTCACCATTGTCGTTGTCATGATGGTGGCGGGCTGGTACGCGGTGCGAGGACGCATCCGGGGCGACCTGCTCGATGAGGTCCTCGCCGCCGAGGTGGACGGGGCCGCGTCCGCCCCGGCGCACGAGGCCTGACCGACAGGAGGCTGAGCCCATGCACGTCCACATCACCTACACCGGAGGAACCATCGGGATGGTGGACTCCCCTCACGGCCTCGTACCCGGCGCGGATCTGGAGGGGTGGCTCGACTCGCTGCTGGCGGGCACGCCCCTGGCGGACTCGGTGACAGTGACCTCGCTGGACCCGCTCATCGACTCCTCGAACGCCACCCCTCTGTCCTGGCAGGCGATCGTGGATGACCTGCGCGCCCACGCCGCTGCCGACCCACAGGCCGCCTTCGTGGTCCTGCATGGGACCGACACGATGGCCTACACCAGCGCCGCCCTGTCCTATGCGCTGACGGACCTGTGCGTTCCCGTCGTCCTCACCGGTTCCCAGCTCCCGCTCGGAGAGGTGGGAAGCGACGCCTCGGCGAATGTCACCGGGGCGCTCAAGGCCGCCACCTCCGGGCGCATCGGCGGGGTGACACTGTTCTTCGGCAATCGGCTCCTGGCCGGCAATCGGGCGACGAAGTCCTCCTCGTGGGCCTTCGCCGGCTTCGAGTCCCCCAATGCGGCCCCTGTGGCCACCACCGGCGCCCCATGGCAGTGGGCTCAGACCGCGCGGGCGGGGGCCGGTTGGGGGGATGCCGCTCCCTACTCCCGCCACGACGTCGTTGTGGTCGACCTGGTCCCGGGCATCACTGCGGCGCGTCTGGAGGCACTGCTGACGCCGCTGCCCGAGGCCGTGATCCTGCGGGCCTTCGGAGTCGGCAACGTACCGTCCCTCGAGCCGGGGCTGACCGACGTCGTCGAACGGGTGATCGCCGCCGGGACGGCCGTCATCGTCACGTCCCAGTGCCACGAGGCCGAGGTCCTCCTGGGGCACTATGAAGCCGGTGACGCGCTGGCTCGCAGTGGCGCCGTCGGCAGCCGCGACATGACCCTGGAGGCCACCTACGCCAAGGTCCAGTTCCTGCTCTCGCAGGGACTGGCAGGTGACGATCTGGCCAGGTGGATGGGACGCTCCATCGCCGGCGAGCTGAGCGAGTGAGCCGAAGGGGCCAGAAGCCCCGCAGCTCCGGCGGCTCCACCGCCCCGCTGAAGAATCGGTCCCGGATGACCTGAACGTCGTCCGGGACCGATTCTCACGACCTCCGGGAGCCGGGCCTGCCGGACACCCCCGCGATGGTCAGCAGGTGAGTCCCTTGTCCGGCATCGTCCCGTTGAGCAGGTAGGTGTCCACGGCCTTCTTGACGCAGTCGTTGGAGCGCCCGTAGGCGGTGTGGCCGTCACCCTTCCAGGTCAGGAGCTGGCCGGACTCGAGCTGATCGGCCAGCGCCTGGGACCAGGCGTAGGGCGTGGCCGGGTCACCGGTGGTGCCCACCACGAGGATCGGTGCGGCACCGGAAGCCGTGATCTTCTCGCGCTTGCGGCTCGACGTGTGGCCCCAGCCCTGGCAGTAGGCGTTGGGGTAGAGCAGCTGGGAGCTGAAGGTGGGTGAGGCCTCCTTGACGGCCTTGGCATTCTCCTCCCAGGAGGCGTTGTCCCCCTGGACCGGGTAGTCCAGGCAGTTGACCGCCATGAGGGCCTCAGTTCCGTTGTTGGAGTAGCTGCCGTCGCCCTTGCGGGAGGAGATGGTGTCGGCGATGGTCAGCAGCGTGCTTCCGTCCGGCTTCCCCATCTTGCCCATCGCCTGGGACAGTCCCAGGTTGAGGGTGGGCCACAGCTGGGTCTGGTACATCGATCCCAGTACCCCGTACACAGCCAGGTCGTAGGTCAACGGCCGCTTGTCGTCGGAGGTCGGGAGCGGCGCCGTCTTCGTGGACTCGAGGAACTCGCGGATCTGGGAGACGCCGGAGTCGACGTCCCCGCTCAGGGGGCAACCCACCTTGGAGCTCTGACAGCTCTGCACGTAGGCCCGCAAAGACGCCTCGAAGCCCTTGGCCTGGCCCATGGCCAGCTCCTCAGCACCCAGGGTGGGGTCGACGGCGCCGTCGAGGACCAGCCGCCCCGTGTTGGCCGGGAACAGCTCGGCGTAGGTGGCCCCCAGGTAGGTGCCGTAGGAGAAGCCCAGGTAGGTGAGCGCCTGCTGGCCGTCGACCGCACGCAGGATGTCGAGATCCTTGGCGGCACTGATGGTGTCGATGTGGTCCAGGAGTCCCGAGGTGCTGGTTTTCGACTCGCACGAGGCGTTCATCTTCTGAGCCCGCTCCTGGGTGGCCGTGGCCGAAGGGATCGCCGGGTCGTTCGCCCCGGCCCGTTCGGCGTCGAGCTCGGCGTCGGTCAGGCAGTCGACGGCCGTGGAGGCGCCCACACCCCGCGGGTCGAAGCCGACGACGTCGTAGGAGTTGGTGAGGTTCTTGGAGAAGTAGGAACCGACGCCGTCGACCAGCTCGATGCCCGACCCTCCCGGCCCGCCCGGGTTGACGAACAGCGACCCGACCGAGTCCTCGCTGGCGGCCCGCTTCTTCACTGCGATCTCAATCGTCTTGCCGCCGGGGTTGTCGTAGTCCAACGGCACCTTGACCTTGGCGCAGGTGAAGCCGGTGTCCTGCCCCGACTTCGCCTTAGCCATCCCCGTCTTGGCACAGGCGTACCAGGAGACCTTCTGGTTGTAGAAGCTCTCCAGCCCGGCCGGGACCGCTGCCGAGGCCGACGCCGTTGCCGGCGAGGCCTTGATGTCGGTTTCGTCCTGGCAGGCGGTCAGGCCCGCGCACGCAAGAAGCGCAGCGAGCGCCGAGACCAGACGCTTGGTACGAGGCTGATGAGAAGTCGCAGTAGTCACGACGTGAACCCTATGTTGCCGAACCACTGGGGGCCTCCTCCTGAAGGCGGAATGGGGACAAGTTCCCGTCGAGGCGCCCGGGCCATGGACGGGCCGGCCTCACTGACCGTTCTTGCAGGTCAGACCCGGCTCGGGCACGGTCCCGCTGATGAGGTAGGCGTCAACGGCGTTGTGAATGCATGGACCCGAGCGCCCGTAGGCGGTGTGGCCGTTGCCCTCCCAGGTGAGGAGCCGACCGGACTCGAGCTGATCGGCCAGCGCCTGGGACCAGGCGTAGGGCGTGGCCGGGTCACCGGTGGTGCCCACCACCAGGATGGGGGCCGCCCCCTTGGCGTGGATGGGTGCGGGCTTGCGGGTCCCGTTGTGCCCCCAGGCCCGGCATCGCGCATCCTGGTTGCTCAAGGCGGCGCCGAAGGTCGGCGAGCTCTGGAGGTTCTGCCGGTACTCCTTCTCCCAGCTGGTCACGTCGCCCTGGACGGGGATGTCCTGGCAGTTGACGGCGTAGAAGGTCGGTGTGCTGCTTCCGGCCGTCGCCCTCCCGTAGAGCACCTGGACGTAGGAGCCGTCCTTCTGGGTGATGGCCTGGTCGAGCGCGTAGGTGAGGAGGGGCCAGTACTCGGAGGAGTACAGGAAGCGGCGGACAACGCTGCGGATCGTGCGGCCGTCCACGGTGACATTCGGGTCCGCGGTCTTCAGCGGCGTCTGGTCGGCCGAGGTGATGAGAGCCCGGATCTGCTGCACCCCGGCATCGGCGTCACCCGTCAGCGGACATCCTTGGCCCTCCTGGACGGCCTGACCGGACTGGCACTGCTCGACGTAGGTGCGCAGCGAGGTCTCGAAGCCCTTGGCCTGCCCGGCGGCCCGGCCACCCAGTGACAGGGTGGGGTCGACGGCGCCGTCGAGGAACATGCGGCCGGTGTTGGCCGGGAACAGGTCGGCGTAGATGGCCCCCAGGTAGGTACCGTAGGAGAAGCCCAGGTAGTTGAGCTTCTGGTCCCCGGACAGCGCCCGCAGAACATCGAGGTCCCGGGCCACCGAGACGGTGTCCACATGGTCGAGCAGCCCGGCCGGCTTGGTGTGGGCGGCGCAGTTGGCCTCCTCCTGCTTGAAGTCCTTGGTGATCTCGTCGATCAGGGTCGGGAAGCTGATGTTGCCCTCCGCACCGCCGTCGGCGGCAGGATCCTGGGCGTCCCGGAAGGGGGTGGGGTCGTCTCCGACGGCGTCGGCGATGAGGGAACCGGGCAGGGGGTCGTCGACTCCCATGCCCCCCTGGGCGGCTCCGGCGGGCTGCTGACCTGCGCCGTCGTCGCAGGTGATGGCGGTGGAGGAGCCGACGCCGCGGGGGTCGAAGCCGATGATGTCGTGGGCCTGGTTGACGGTGGGCGAGAACTGGGTCTCGTTGTTCTCCACCATGTCCACCCCGGAGTAGCCGGGACCGCCGGGATTGGCGAAGAGGGTGCCCTGGCGCGTCGAGCCGGTGGCCAGGTGCTTCTTCATCGCGATCTCAATGGTCTGCCCATCCGGCTGGGAGTAGTCCAACGGCACTGTGACCTTGGCGCACTGAAAACCGGTCTTGTCAGCCGACTTCTCCATCCCACCGGTGGCTGCGCAGTCATACCAGTCGACCTTCTGACCGTAGAAGGACTCCAGCCCCTGGGGGACCGCCGCCTTGGCAACCGGAGCCGGCCCCGCAGCAGGCACCGCCGCGGCAGGAACCACGGCCCCCGCCCCCAGGCACACACCCGCCACAGCAGCCAGCGCCCCAGCAGACACCCGACGGCGCCTTGAAGCGACTCGTCGCGGACCGGAGAATTCATTCACGCCATTTTTCATGAACGTTATATTACAAACAGTAAACGGAACATGCCCGCGTCATGTGCAGGCATCTGAGGGACGAAAAAGAAGCGTGGTTGGGGCGCTTGACTCCAGCGTCCCAACCACGGTGACGAGTACCCACGACGCTCCTTGACGATCCTCAGTGGAGAGCCGGTAGGAGAGCGGCGGTTCCTCGAGGGCTCACTCCGTGCCGTGGCACGTCAGCCCCTTCTTGGGCATGGTGCCGGTGAGCAGGTAGGTGTCGACCGCCTTGGTGACACAGGGGCCGCTCCCGGAGCTGGCGTAAGCCGTATGCCCGTTGCCCTCCCAGGTGAGGAGCTGGCCGGAGTCCAGCTGATCGGCCAGGGCCACGGCATCCTCGTACGGAGTGGCCGGGTCGCCGGTCGTCCCGATCACGAGGATCGGCGCGGCTCCCTTGGCGTGGAGCGCCTTGGGCGGTTGGGTGCCGGTGTGCCCCCAGGCCTGGCACCCCAGTTCGACTCCATCGAAAGTGGATGCGAACCGAGGTGAGATCTTCTGCAGCTCCTCACTCTGCGCCTTCCAGGTGGCCATGTCGCCCTCGACCCGGTAGTCCAGGCAGTTGACGCTGATCAACGCACCGGTGCTGGCCAGGGGCTGAGCGTCAAGCTGGTCCGCGATAGACCTGAAGGCCCAGGCGTTATTCTCGTTGACGACCTCCCCAAATGCCTCATTCAGGGTGTCCCACGCGGTTTCCGGAGAATAGAGCATGACCGACACGACCTGCTTCATGTCGTCGCCCGTCACCGGACGGGTCACGTCCGAGGAGGGCACGGGCGACTGGTCGGCCGAGGTGAAGATGTCCCCGATCTGCTGGACGCCCGCGTCGACATCACCGGACAGGGGGCAGCTCTGCCCCGACTGGCACCAGGCGACATAGTTGCGCAGCGCCCGCTCGAAGCCCCGAGCCTGTCCCTTAATGAGCTCGGTGAAGCTGAGACTGGGGTCCTGGGCGCCGTCGAGGAACATGCGGCCGGTGTTGGCGGGGAAGAGCTCGGCGTAGTGAGCCCCCAGGTAGGTGCCGTAGGAGAAGCCCGCGTAGTTGAGCTTCTGGTCCCCGGACAGCGCCCGCAGCACGTCGAGATCCCGAGCCACCGAGACGGTGTCCACATGGTCGAGCAGCTCAGTCGGCTTGGTGTTCGCCGCGCAACTGGCCTCGAACTGCTTGAACTGTGCGGAGATGACGGCGGCACGCTGCTCGAACGTCATGCCGCCTTCTCCGGCATTGACCGGAGTACCTTCCGACGCCGCCTCCAGCTCGGTGTCGGAGGTGCAGTTCACGGCGGTGGAGGAGCCGACACCGCGGGGGTCGAAGCCGATGATGTCGTAGGCCTTCTGCACGCCGGCGAAGGTCGAGGTCACCGACTCGCCGATGTCGTTCACCCCGGATTCACCGGGGCCGCCGGGGTTCATGAAGAGGGTGCCCTGGCGCGTCGAGCCGGCGGCCAGGTGCTTCTTCATCGCGATCTCAATGGTCTGCCCATCCGGCTGGGAGTAGTCCAACGGCACCTTGACCTTGGCGCACTGAAAACCAGTCTTATCAGCCGACTTCTCCACCCCGGCAGTGGCCACGCAGTCATACCAGTCGACCTTCTGACCATAGAAGGACTCCAGCCCCTTGGGCACCGCAGCCTTGGAATTGGAAGAGGCTGCCGGAGCCGGACCCGCGGCAGGCACCGCAGCCGCAGGAACCACACCGGCCCCCACCCCCAGGCACACACCCGCCACAGCCGCCAGCACCCCGGCACCCACCCGACGACCTGAAGCGGTTCGACCCGAACAGGAGGAGTGTTTCACGTCATTTTTCATGGTCGCCATATTACAAATGCTAAACGGAACATGCCCGTGTCATCGGCAGGCATCTGAGGGACGAAAAAGAACCGTGGTTGGGGCGCTTGACTCCAGCGTCCCAACCACGGTGATGAGCATCCGCAGCACTCCTTGACGATCCTCAGTGCGGAACCTGCAAGAGGGCGGCGGTTCCTCGAGGGCTCACTCCGTGCCGTGGCACGTCAGCCCCTTCTTGGGCATGGTGCCGGTGAGCAGGTAGGTGTCGACCGCCTGGGTGACGCAGGGGCCATGCCCGGGATTCGAGTAGGCCGCGTGCCCGTTGCCCTCCCAGGTGAGGAGCTGGCCGGACTCCAGCTGATCGGACAGGGCCACGGCCCACTCGTGCGGAGTGGCCGGGTCGCCGGTCGTCCCGATCACGAGGATCGGTGCGGCTCCCTTGGCGTGGAGCGCCTTGGGCGGCTGGGTGCCGGTATGCCCCCAGGCCTGGCAGCCGAGGTCACCGGCCTCCGAGATGGTGGCGAAGCGGGGAGCGATTCTCTCCAGCTCCTTGCTCTGCGCCGTCCAGGCGGCCATGTCGCCCTCGACCCGATAGTCCAGGCAGTTGATGCCGACCGTCGCACCCATGTTGACCAGCGGGTGAGCGGTGAGCTGGTCCACGATGGTCCTGAAGGTCGAGGCGTCGTGCTGGTTGATGACCTGTCCCAGGGCTTCATTCACGGTGCCCCAAGCAGCTTCCGGAGAATAGAGCAGGAGCCCCACGACCTGCTTCATCTCCTCGCCCGTGACCGGACGGTTCGGGTCCGAGGAGGGCACGGGCGACTGGTTGGCCGAGGTGAAGATGTCCCCGATCTGCTGGACGCCCGCGTCGACATCACCGGACAGGGGGCAGCTCTGCCCCGACTGGCACCAGGCGACGTAGTTGCGCAGCGCCCGTTCGAAGCCCAGGGCCTGCCCCTGCCTGCGTTCGCTGTAGGTCAGGCTGGGGTCCATGGCGCCGTCGAGGAACATGCGGCCGGTGTTGGCGGGGAAGAGCTCGGCGTAGTGAGCCCCCAGGTAGGTGCCGTAGGAGAAGCCCGCGTAGTTGAGCTTCTGGTCCCCGGACAGCGCCCGCAGAACATCAAGGTCTCGGGCCACCGAGACGGTGTCCACATGGTCGAGCAGCCCGGCCGGCTTGGTGTTCGCCGCACAACTGGCCTCCAACTGCTTGAACTGCGTGGAGATGGCGGCGGCCCGCTGCTCGAATGTCGTGGCGCTGGCTGCGGCGTTGACTGGAGCGGCCCCCGCCATGGCCTTCACCTCGGTGTCGGAGGTGCAGGTGATGGCGGTGGAGGCACCGACGCCGCGGGGGTCGAAGCCGATGATGTCGTAGGCGCTCTGCACGCCGGCGAAGGTCGTCGTCGCCATGACGCCAACGCTGTCCACCCCGGACCCACCGGGGCCGCCGGGGTTCATGAAGAGGGTGCCCTGGCGCGTCGAGCCGGTGGCCAGGTGCTTCTTCATCGCGATCTCAATGGTCTGCCCATCCGGCTGGGAGTAGTCCAACGGCACTGTGACCTTGGCGCACTGAAAACCAGTCTTATCAGCCGACTTCTCCACCCCGGCAGTGGCCACGCAGTCATACCACTCGACCTTCTGACCATAGAAGGACTCCAGCCCCTTGGGCACCGCAGCCTTGGAATTGGAAGAGGCTGCCGGAGCCGGCCCCGCAGCAGGCACCGCAGCCGCAGGAACCACGCCGGCCCCCACCGCCAGGCACACACCCGCCACAGCAGCCAGCGCCCCAGCAGACACCCGACGATGCCGGAGGCCTCCGGATCGTCCCCCTTTGTCCACAACCGGGAGCAAGGACCGATCGGAGCAATTCCTTGGATGATGCTTCGTTCTCGTTATCGTTTCCATACCGAAGATGGTATGAACCGATCGGTCAGTGTGTGATCCCTCTCAGGGATGAGATGGACCGTTGCTCTCTCCCCCGCGAGCCCCATCGTCCTGCGGATCCTCGCAATGCACGAGCCCCCAGGACACGGCCCAGGCCCATATCCGATCGAGCTCCTCCTCCATGAGGTAGTGAGCCCGGGCCTCGGTGAGCGCCCGAGTACTCATTCCTCCCAGCGCCACCGTGCCTGCCTCGCTGCGCACTGTCGCCTGCACGCTCGGGCCTGCGCCGCGGATGGGACGAGCAGTTCGGGGGTCTCGAGCGATGACGAAGTCGTCCCGGGAGCCGGGCCAGGCGACGTCGTAGGAGCGCAGCAGCGTCCTGCTGTGGATACCGGTTCGGTCGAAGACGGTCCGCGGCCGCAGGGTCAGGTACCCCATGAGGAGGCACAGTGCCGCCGCGGCGAAGCAGGCGAGCATCCCCCGGTACTGCGCGTAGGTCATGATCGCCGCCCCGATGGCCACGCCCAGGGCGCCGACGGCGATGAGCCCCCAGGCGATGACTCGCTCCTGCGGGCTCGACCTACGGATGATCGGCTCGAACCGAGCGGCGCGGCCACCGCTTTCGGCCCCTGACTGTGTCACGGTCATGTCACGACTCTTGCACACCCGGCCGTGGCCGTCTTGGTTTTGGAGGTTGCGTCGGCCGGTGCTCCGGCCCTACGGAGGACACCTCACGCCACATCACAGGTCGGATGGGGCAGGGGGGGGCTCACCGTCCTTCGGCCTGGGGGCGCAGCTGCACCATGAGCGCCTCGACGGCCAGCAGGGGGGCGGCGTTGGAGCGCAGGCGGCTGCGGCACTCCTCGATGGCCCCGATGCGGGCCAGGGACTGCTCGGGGCTGGTCGTGCGGGCGGCCTGGTCGACGGCGTCGGCCAGGTCGAGGTTGACGCGCTCGACGTCGCTGCCCATCTGGGTGGTCAGGACGTCGCGGTAGAAGGACAGCAGGTCGATCATGGCCCGGTCCAGGACGTCGGTGCGGGCGCGCTTGGCGCGGCGCTTCTGGTCCTCCTCGAGCTGACGGATCTGGGCTCGCAGGGCCGCCGGGATCTTCCCGTCGCTCTCCAGGCCGAGGGCGCGGGTGAGCTCGGCCTTCTCGCGGGCGTCGCGCTCGGCGGTGGCCTCCTTGGCCTCGGACTCGGCGGCATCGACCAGGGAGGCGGCGGCCAGGACGGCGTCACCGACGCTGCGCAGCGAGACCGGGGCGAGCAGGAGACGGCGGCGGCGGTCCCAGGCGCCGGCGTCGGTGGCCAGATGGCGGGCGAGCCCGATATGCGACTGGCTGGCCCGGGCGGCTCGGGCGGCCAGCTCGGGGTCGGCGCCGTCTCGGCGCACGAGGAGCTCGGCGACGGCGTCGGCCGGCGGGATCCGCAGCGTCACCAGGCGGCAGCGGGAGCGGATGGTGGGCAGGACGTCGTCGGCGCTGGGGGTGCACAGCAGCCAGACGGTCTGGGGCGGGGGCTCCTCGATGGACTTGAGCAGGACATTGGTGGTGCGCTCGGCCATGCGGTCGGCGTCCTCGACGAGGATGACGCGCCAGCGTCCGGTCCAGGGGCGGCGCTGAGCCTCGCCGATGAGGGTCTTGACCTCCTCCATGGTGATGATGAGCTTCTCGGTGGTCAGGCGCACGACGTCGGGGTGGGATCCGGCCATGACGTCACGGCAGGGCTTGCACTGCCCACAGCCGGGCACGGGACCGGTGCACTGCAGGGCGGCGGCGAAGGCTCGGGCGGCATTCGAGCGGCCCGAGCCGGGCGGGCCGGTCACCAGCCAGGCGTGGGTCATGGCGAGCCCGACCGGCGATGTCGCTCCTGAGCCCGCTCCCCCGCCTCGCACGGCCTCGGGGGCGTCTCCGGCGGCGGCCTGCGCCTCGCGCTGCTCAGCGGCCTGGCGGGCGGCCTGGGCAGCGGCGGTGAAGGCTGCCACAGCGCTCTCCTGGCCGACGACGTCCTCCCACACACTCATGAGCGCGCCTCCTCGTCCGGCTCTGCGGCACTGCGGCGGGCGGCGGCCTCCACGAAGGCCTCCAGGCCGAGGAGCACGCCCTGGTGGGCCCCGCCGTGGGCGAGGTGAACACCGTGACGGCGCACCACGGCGACAACGGCCTCAATGACGTCGTCGGCCACCTGGTCGACGGGCCGATCGGCGTCGACGACGACGAAGCGTTCGGGCTCGGCCTGGGCCAGGGTGAGGAACTGCCGGCGCAGGGAGGTGCGGAAGGCGTCCCCCTCCTGCTCGAGGCGGTCCTTGGCGCCGCGACCGGCGGTGCGCCGCTCGGCCAGGGCGGGGTCGCCGTCGAGCAGGATGGTCAGGTCCGGCAGGAGGCCCTCGGTGGCCCACAGGGAGAGGTCGCGGACCTCCTGGGGGCCGAGCGAACGGGCTGCCCCTTGGTAGGCGACCGAGGAGTCGAGGTAGCGGTCGGCCAGGACGACGGCGCCGCGCTCGAGGGCGGGCCTCACGCGGGTGGCGATGTGGTGGGCGCGGTCGGCGGCGTACAGGAGGGCCTCGGCGCGCGGGGCGACGTGCCCGCCGTGCAGGAGGAGGCGGCGGATCTCGACGCCGAGCTCCGTGCCGCCCGGCTCACGGGTGAGGATGTGGTCGACATCCGCTGCGGCCAGGAGGTCGGCGAGGATGCGGATCTGCGTCGTCTTGCCGACGCCGTCGCCTCCCTCGAAGGAGATGAACAGACCGGGGCTGGGCGTAGGCGGAACGGGGGCGCCGGGAGCAGCGGGCGGGGCAGCGGTGGTCACGGGCCCAGGGTAACGGTCCATGGGGAAGGCCCCGGGAGCGTTGACTGGTCGCCGGCGAGCGCACTGGGCGAGGCGACGCCCTTTCCGCGAGACGACGTCATTGCCGCCCGCCACCTCTGACGCTCTCAGGCGGCTCCCTCAGTGATCCTGCCTGAGGTAGATGTAGCGGCAGCCCCACCAGGAGGCGCCCAGCCCCACTGCGGAGAGCGCGGCGATGAGCCCGAGCCCGCCGGCCAGCACCACCTGCTGGGGCATGGCCTCCAGTGCGATCAGCACCCCGATGACCGCGGGCCCTGCAACAAGGAGGCAAACAGCCAGGCCCCACATGATGAGCGCGGGCAGGGAGGTGATTACGCCATACGCGACGAGCAGGACAGGCCCCACCGCGGCGATCAGCCCGATGAGGAACAGATACGTGAGGTGCCGGCCCACGGTGTCGTTCGATAACCCACCCATTGCCAGGACCACTGCTGTTTCCCCGAGGAGCATGATCGCCCAGCCGACCGCGAGCAGGAGGTAGCGGGCAGCCAGGACATCAAGACGGGTAACGGGCAGTGCCCCGTAGAGCTGGCGCATCCGGGCCTCACGAGAGGGCCGCCATAGCATCAGGCCCACCATCAACACCGCGGCTAGCAGGTAGTACACCAGCTTGTCCGGGGAGAAGGGCCCCAGCCACCCCCTCACTCCGGGCACGGCCGCCCCCAGGGCACCGAGCGCGCACAGCCCCAGCAGCGCCACGGTATCCCGTCGCCTCCAGGTGAAGAGCAGCTCCAGACGCATGACGGCGCGCACCGTCTCCCACCGGGTCAGGGCGCCGGCCCCACGACTCCCCGACGCCGCAGGCGCGTCGGCTGGGCGCACGGCAGTGGACTCACTCATGATCATGTCCTTCTTCGTGACTCTATGTTCCTGATCAACCGTCAACAGCGCGTCCCACCCACATCGCCAGATCCTCAGTGGTCCTGCCGGGTGTAGATGCGGCGGCAGATCATCCAGGAGACGCCCAGTCCCGCTGGAACGAGCACGAGGAGCAGGGCCGTCAGGGCCAGGAGCATCCCGGACTGGGAGGCGGCGGTCAGGGATACCGCCTCGGAGCCCTTGACGAACCCGCCGAGCAGGCCCAGGACTGCGATCACCAGCATCATGACCACGATCCCCGTGAGGGGGCTGCGGTACCTGGCGAGCACCGGGAACATCACTGCGCAGATCCCCAGCACTGCCACCACCCACGCCAGCACGATCGCCCAGACCAGGGGATCGGCGGCGCCGAGGGCCCCGAGGAGATGGATGGCGGCCAGGAGGACTGAGACACCTCCGTAGGCCAGGCTGAGCAGGTAGTGGCCGGCAAGCACCTCCGAGCGGGTCACGGGCAATGCCCCGTAGAGCCGTAGGGCCCCTGAGGAGCGCGAGGGATCCCACAGGGTCAGGCACACCAACCCGCACAGGGTCAGGAGGAGGAAGGGTGGGAAGATCGCCAGGACGAGCACCAGCGGAAGCGGGAGCACTACCCCCAGCCAGCGGTGCGCGGTAATACCGGCCTGCGCGATGAGGATCAGCCCTATCATCGTCGTCAGGTACACCTGATTCCAGCTGATCAGCTCCAGGCGCATCACGGCGCGCATCGCCTCCCACCGGGTCAGGGCTCCCGCCCCCCGTACCGCCGCAGACGCGCCGGGAACGCGAGCGCCGGATGACTCGGGGGCAGCGGGCACGGTGGATACAGCCCGTGCGGCAGGCACAACGGACACGGACATGGGCGTGGACTCGGGCATGGTCGGTCTCCTTACTTCTTCTTGCTTCTTCCTCGGCCGGGCCTCAGTGGTCCTGGCGCCCGTACCAGCGGAGGGCCACCACCAGGGAGGCGCCCAGGAGGGCGGGGCAGGACAGGGCAGCCAGTACCGCGGGTACCGGCTCGCGCAGCACCTCAGTCACAGGTCCTGCCAGCAGCGGAGTGCCGCCGTAGAGGGCGCCGGCTCCCACCCCCAGGCACAGCCCCCACACCCACAGGGCCCTCTCCGGGGCCAGGCACAGGAACAGGGGCAGCCCGAGGGCCACGGACAGGCAGATGACGACCAGGCCGGCCATGAGGCCACCCCAGTCACCGGTGAGAGCGGCCACCGGTACGCAGACCAGGCAGGAGAGGAGCGCCAGGGCGAGCCCTTCGACCCAGCGGGCAGCGACCATCTCGCTGCGCCGCAGCGGCAGTGCTCCGTAGAGGCGCTCCATGCGGTGAGCCGCCTCGACGGCACTCTGGGCGTACTGGGCGCACAGTCCCAGGGCGACCCCCATCATCACCGTCGTCTGCAGACGGCCGACCAGGACGTCCATAGTGATGAACAGCGCGAGCGACAGGGGCAGGAGGAGCAGCGGACCACGACGGCGCAGCACGATGAGGTCGAGTCGCAGCACCGCCTCCACCCTGGCGCGCGCCATCTCGCCGCTGCCGCTTCCGGGGTCGGACTGCCCAGTCGGCGCAGTCTCTCCGATACGCCACCCTCTCACCGACACCGCCCTCGTCGTCCCCATCATCATGACGCTCACTGGTCCTGCCCGAGGTAGAGGCGGCGGCTCAGCGCCCACAGGCCGACGAGGGCGCAGGCGCCCAGGGCCAGGAGCAGGCAGTGGCCCGTCGTCGTCCGCAGTGCAAGGTCCCGGATCGGCCTGAAGCTGAGCACCAGCGCACCCAACCCCGCCAGGACCCCGATCGCGATCACCCAGACGTGGATCGCGATCACCCAGACGTGCAGGCCACGCCCACGCCCGAAGTGCAGGAACACGGGAATTCCCAGGGCCTGCCCCGTGATGAGGACAAGGGGAACGTCGAGCAGCTCACCCGGGAGCACACCCAGGGGGAGGCCTATGGCCGCGTAGAGGGCCGAGGCGGCCAGGACGGACAGCGCCGCGACCGCCCAGTAGGAATCGATGACCTCGGCCCGGGAGACGGGCAGAGAGGCCAGCAGACGGTTGATGCCGGAGCGCTCGGCGATCACTCCCGTTAGGCCCCCGGCCAGGGCGGTCCCCGTGAGGAATCCGCTGACCGGGACGATACTTCCGGAGACGATGCTGACGGCGCCCATAATGAGGAGAAGGCCGAGGAGGGAGGGCAGAGGACCTCGCAGGCTCAGAAGGTGCAACCGCACCAGCGAGAGCACCCGACCGCCCCGCCCGGGCCCGGTCGCGGCACCCCTCGTCATCGGGCCGGCCGGCACCTCGGCCACCGCGGCTGCCTCGGCGGGGTGCTCGCGTCGATCCGCGGTCATGAGGTCATTCACGGCCCGCCTCCTTGGCGATGTGCACGGCGAGGTCCTCGATGGTGGGAGCCTCGACGACGATGCGGTCAGCCAGTGCCTCGGCGGTGTCGGCCGGCATCATGGCCTCCCAGCCCAGCGAGGTGCTGCGCAGCCCAAGGCTGGCCTGGCGCACGGCGTCGGTCAGGTGCTCGGGGGTGCCGCGCACGAGTCGGAAGGAGCCGATGATCTCCTCGGCGGTGCCATTGGCCACGACCCTGCCCCGGCTGAGGATGACCAGGTAGTCGGCCAGCCGATCGAGGTCGGAGGTGATGTGGGTGGAGAACAGGATGGTGTGACCCTCCTCCACCATGAACTGGGCGAGCATGTCCACTATCTCGGCTCGGGCCAGGGGGTCCAGTCCGCCAGTGGGCTCGTCGAGGATGAGCAGCTCAGGATTGTGGGCCAGGGCCACCGCCATCTGCAGGCGCATGCCCATGCCCCGGCTGAGCTCCTTGACCTTCTTGGCGGGGTTGAGGCCCGCGGCCTGGAGCTCGGCGTCGTAGCGCTCCTGGGACCAGGTGGGGTAGAAGCGCCCGATGCCACGGCCCAGGTCCTTCAGGCGCCATTCGGGGTTGTAGGGCGGGGCATCGAAGACGACGCCGATGCGCTCATGGCCCAGGGTGGTGGCCGAGCCGGCATCGGGGTGGATCATGCCCAGGGCGGCCTTGATGGTGGTGGTCTTCCCCGAGCCGTTGGCCCCGACGAAACCTGTCACGTAGCCGGCGGGAACGGAGAAGGTGACATCACTGAGGCTGAAGTCCGGGTAGTGCTTCGTCAGGTGGGAGATCTCGACAGGGTTCACTTCTTGTCCTTGGAGGTGGTGGAGGTGGTGATGATGGTCTGAAGCATGGTGTGGAGCTCCTCGTCACTGAGCTGGGCCAGGCGCGCGCGCTCCACAGCGCGGTCGAGGTGCTCCTCGACCTCCCGCAGCACCTGCTCGCGCACCAGCTCGGAGTCCCGGGGCAGGACGAAGTAGCCCTTGCCGGGAACGTTGGCCAGGAAGCCGTCAGTGACGAGGTCGGAGTAGGCGCGGGTGGTGGTGATGACGCTGACACGCAGGTCCCGGGCCAGAGCCCGGATTGAGGGCAGCATCTCGTCGGCCTCCACCTGGCCCGTCAGGATCGCGTCCCTGACCTGCTGGGCGATCTGCTCGTAGATGGGAACTCCCGCCGTGTTGGACAGGACGACCGAGAGCGGCATAGCAACTCCTTCCGTACATGCACACTATAGACAGTAGGTGCACTACGGAGTCAAGTGCTGTTCGCCCGCATACGGCATGGGACACCGGCGGCCAGAGGTCGCCTCGGATCAGAGACGGCCCCGGCGACTGGCCCCAGAAGCAGGCCCAGTCGCCGGGTTCAGAAGCAGGTCCGGTCACCGCGCCCTTCAGACGCCACCACTACTCGCTGTGGACTGCCGCCACGGCACCGGACGGGGAAGGCGGGACGGGGCCGGGATCAGTCCCCGCTTCCCTGGAGACGGGTCTCGGTGTTGGTCCCGAAATCCTCCACCTTCGGGGTGTTGCCGGCCCAGACCACCTCCGCGCCGCTTCCCTTGATGACGACGCGATCGACGTCCTTGACGTAGACAGTCACGTTGCTGCCGGAGACGGTCAGCAGGCCGACGTAGTCGACGAAGACCTTCGTGTTGCTGGCGGTGACACTGAGGCTATCCACGTCACCCTCGACGCGGACGTCGTCGTTGGACTTGTCCAGGAGCATGGACGGGTTCGCCGAGACGGTCCGGTCCACGAACTCGAGGTCGCTCAGCCAGTCGCTGTCGGTGAGGGTCGCCCGAGCACCGGGACGGTCACCGCTTGCGGGCTGGGCGCTGGCCGCGGGGGCGCTGGAACCGACGGTGGTAGGCGAGGTTTGTTCCTGGGCACTCGGCGCAGCGGTCTCCGATCGGGGCGCCTGGGAGTCGGTTGTCGCCGTCGTGGCCTGGGAGTCGGTTGTCGCCGTCGTAGCCTGGGAGGCGGCCGCCGACTGCTTCGGGGCCGATTCCTCCTGGCCCGCTGCTGCGGCGGTCTCCTGGTCGGACGAGCCTCCGCCGACGGAGATGGAGCAGGCGCTGATGCCGGCCAGGGACAGGGCCACGAGGATGACGGCGGCCGTACGACGGGGACGGAGGGGATGAGTGGTCGGGGACATGGTTCTTCTCCGGTATTCAGATGCGGTGTGGGTGAGCGGGCGATATGACGAGCCGACCTGGTGGTCGGACGGTTCAGAAGGTCGGGACGAAGACCTCGACGCGGCGGTTGAGGCGGCGACCGCCGGGGTTGTCGGAGCCGTCGGGGTTCTCGTTGGGGGCTACCGGCTTGGTCTCGCCGAAGCCGACGGATTCGATCGAGGCGGTGACGCCGTCGGACTTCAGGGCGCTTGAGACGGCCTGCGCCCGCTGCTCGGAGAGGGTCTGGTTGGAGGCGTCGTCGGAGACGGAGTCGGTGTGGCCCTGCACCTGGACCTTGGGGGCCTTGGAGTCCTTGAGGACGGTGGCCAGGTTGGTCAGGGTGGTCGAGGCGTCGGAGCGCAGGTCGGATGAGCCGAAGTCGAACAGGACGCTGTCCTCCAGGGTGATGACGGTGCCGCAGGACTGCACCGGCTTGGCGGCGTCGATGGAGGGGAAGGTACCGACCTTGCCGGCCTTGGGGACCGGCTTGGCGGAGATCGAGGAGCCGTCGACGATGGCGCTGCCGTCACCGAGGTTGGTGATGGAGACCTTGCCATCGGAGTAGGTTCCCGAGCCGTCACCGTTGTTGGTGATGGAGACCTTGCCGTTGCTGTAGGTCCCTGAGCCGTCACCGTTGAGGGTGATGGACTCACCGGTGGAGGAGTCGCTGTAGGTCCCTGAGCCGTCACCGTTGACAGTGACCGAGACGTGACCGTCGCTGTAGGTGCCCGAGCCGTCACCGTTGACAGTGATGGAGACCTTGCCGTCGGAGTAGGTCCCTGAGCCGTCACCGTTGTTGGTGATGGAGACCTTGCCGTCGCTGAAGGTTCCCGAGCCGTCACCGTTGTTGGTGACCGAGGTGGATCCCGAGCTCGTGGTCATCGAGCCGTCGCCGCCCAGGACCGTCGAGCCGGAGACGAGCGATCCGCTCGCGTCGCAGCGGGCGGGCCTGACGGTAACGCCGGGCTGGGAGGTGATGGAGCGCGTGAGGTCCGGGGTGAAGACTCCGGTGGACTGGGTGAGCAGACTGAGGTCGGGCAGCGAGATCATGGGGATCGGGGGGATCTGTCCGGGCTCGTAGCCGGCAACGGCCTGCCCCGAGGAGCCCGCCGTTCCCGTCGCCGAGGCGGCGGCCCCGTCCGTGGTTCCGGCGGAGCCCTCGGAGTCCGAGGTGACCTGGGTCTGCGACTTCTGAGCCTGCGACGATGAACCGCCTCCGACGGACAGGGAGCACCCGCTCAGCGCGAGGGCGGCGATCAGGGAGAGGGAGGGCAGGGAGATGAGTGCTTTCGTCATGCCCCGAACGTTACTGAATCGTTGTCGCCGCGCGGTTCCCACCCTGTCGCAGTCCTGCGACAGGCCCCAGTGGGGTGACAGGGGCGTCCTCAGTCTCGACCGCCGGCAAGCCATGCGCTCACGGCGCATCCGATGGGCCCGCCACGGGCAGGCTCAGCCAGACGCGGGTTCCCACACCCTCACGGGAGGCCATGCGCACGCTGCCGCCGTGGCGGCGCACGATCGTGGAGACCAGCGCCAGGCCCAGCCCCGAGCCCGGCAGGCCCCGGGCGTTGCCGGCCCGGGCCAGCTCGCTCCACACCGCCGGCAGGTCCGCCTGCGGCACCCCGATCCCGGTGTCGGCCACCTCGATGGTGACGGTTCCGGACTCCTCCCGACCGCGCACCTCCACGGTCCCGCCGGGCCGGGTGTACTTCGAGGCGTTGGAGATGACGTTGTAGACGGCCGAGTACAGCAGGTCGCCGTCACCGCGCACATGCGACAGCGGCCACGGCACCTGGGGCAGATCCAGGCGGATCTTGGGTGCGCCGCCACGCGCCACCCCCTCCTCACCGACCGCCTGGGCGGCGTCGTGGACGGTCTCGGCGATATCGACGTCCTCCAGTGAGAGTGCGGCCGTCTCCAGGTCGGCCAGCTTGCGCAGGTCCGTCACCAAGCGCCCCATACGGCGGGCCTGGGCGTCGACGACGTCGACCCGGGCCTGCAGCTCCTGGGGCCGGGCCTGTGGCAGGTCGGCGACGGCGGCCCGCACCGCCGTCAGCGGATTCTTCAGCTCATGGTCCAGTCGACGCAGGAACTGCTGGTGACGGGACCACGCCTCCTCCTGGGCCTGACGTCGCCCCTGCTGCACCGCCAGGCGCAGCCTGCGGCGAATCACGGTCACAGTCAGGGCAACCAGCAGCAGAACGACCCCGATCTCCGCCACCACCAGTGGCATCGCCGTCGAGACGACCAGCGGGTCCAGTCCGAGGATCGCATAGGAGACCACCGCCGCAACGGCAACGGCCACCACCGCCAGCACCCATCCGATCCAGGCGATCCGCCGGGGCTTCTTCGTCGCGGGGTCCAGGTGGGTCGGGGCGGCTTCGGCGACGACTCCGGCCAAGGGCTCGACGGGTTGGGGCTCGGCCGCAGCCTGCTGGCGGCCCACCGGATCCCCCGCCATCGAGTAGCCGACCGGCGGCGCGCCCTGCGCTGCGGGCCGGGTGACCGGCATGGTGCGCGGCCCACCCGTGTCCACCGCCGGCTCCAGGTAACGGGTGCGGCCGTCCTGCACGGGCGCCGCGCGCGGTGGAACCGAGGGTGGCAGCTGCGGCGACGGTGGTATCGGCGACAGGCTCATGCCCGGACCTCGGCCCGGAATCGGTAGCCGACGGAGGGAACCGTCTCGATGTAGATGGGGTGGGCGGCGTCGTCGCCCAGAGCCTGGCGGATCTCGCGGATACGGTGGTCGACGGCGCGCGTCGAGGTGGCGAAGTCGATGCCCCACAGGGAGGCCAGCAGGTCGTCACGGGTGTGGAGCTCACCGGGATGGCTCATGAGGTAGTCCAGGAGCATCGTCGCCTTCGGGGTGAGCGTCACCTCGCGCCCCGACAGGGTCACTCGCCGCGAGGTCCGCTCCAGGAGCAGCTCTCCGGCCATGAGCCGGGAGGCGGAGGTCAGCGGCTGGGCCACGCCACGGGTGCGACGCAGCACCGCGCGGATCCGGGAGGCGAGCTCGGCGGGGTCGAAGGGCTTGGACAGGTAGTCGTCGGCGCCGTCGTCCAGGGCCGAGACCCGCTCATAGGAGGCGTCCACCTGGGTGAGCAGGATGATGGGGGTCCAGGCCCCACCGGCCCTGACCCGCCGCACCAGCTCCCGCCCGTCCATCCTGGGCATGAGGACGTCGGAGACGATGATGTCCACCTGGTAGGAGGCCAGGAGGTCCAGGGCCTCCACCCCGTCCGAGGCGAGCAGGACCCGGCACCCGCCGCGCTCCAGGTAGGGGCCCAGCGAGCGGCGGATGGGGGCCTCGTCGTCGACGAGCAGGACGGTGGCGGACGGAGCCGGTGCAGCGGGCTGGGTCACGGCAGTCTCACTGGCTGAGCTTCCCGGTGGTGTTGTTGGCACCGGTGTCCTGGATCGTCGGGTCGTCGCCCAGCCAGTGGACGGTGACGCCCGAGCCCATGATGTTGAGGTGGTCGATGTCGCGGGCGTAGACGGTGACGTTGGAGCCCTGGACGGTGAGGTCGTCGATGTCCTCGGCAGCGATCTTGACGTCAGAGCCCTGAACCGTCAGCTTCTCGAGGTCGCCGACCAGGTTGAGCGTCGTTCCGGATCCCTGGACGGAGTAAGTGCCGGAGACCTCGGTGCGCTGCCCATTGCTCTGGATGTCCTTCCAGGTGGCGTCCGTGATGGGGGCGTCGTCACCGTCCTTGTCGTCGTCGTGATCGCCGTCCTTGCTGCTGGAGGCGGCGGGGGCCTGAGCCGAGCCGCCGGAGGAGGTCTGGGAGTCGGCCGTCGCAGCCTCCTTGGCATCGGTCTTGGACGAGTCCTTGGAGCCGGCGCCCTGAGAGTCCTTCTGCTCGGCCTGGGCGGCCGGCGTACCGGAGTCCCCGGAGCCGGAACCGTTGACGGACAGGGAGCAGGCGCCCAGACTCAGGGACAGGGCCAAAGCAGCAGTGCCGGCGAGAACAATCTTGGGCAGACGCATGATGGGATCCTCTCAGGAAACGTGTGGGGAGTTGTACAAAAAATACAATACCGGCCGATTGTCCCCTCCTCGTCGCAGTACTGTCGCAGAACTGCGACACAGGCCGCGACGATGATCACGGGGCACCCAGCTTGCGCGTGTGGGGACATTCTGCGCCAACGAGGACCCTTACGTACGGTCGGGGACATTCGACGCCGTCGGGGACAGGAATCCGGTCCCCGGACGCGCGGACTGTCCCCGACCGGAGGAAGACGCACCCCGGCGCGCAGAATGTCCCCGGCTGAGACCGGCGGCGGTGGTCCGCCCCACCGCCGCGGCCCCTTTTACTCCTCCTTCGAAGCAGCCGCCTTGCTCGTCGCCGTCTTCGCGGCGGTCTTCTTGGTGGCGGTGGTCTTCTTCGCCGTCGTCTTCTTGGCGGCGGTCTTGCGCGTCGTGGTCTTGCGCGTGGTGCGCTTCTTGGCCGGGCCCTTGGCGCGCTTGTCCGCGAGCAGCTCGAAGGCCCGCTCGGCGGTGATGGTGGCCGGGTCCTCACTGCGGGGCACGGTCACGTTGGTCTGCCCGTCAGTGATGTAGGGGCCGAAACGACCGTCCTTGATGACCACCGGCTTGTCAGTGGCCGGGTCCTGACCCAGCTCACGCAGCGGCCCGCGGGCGGCCGCCTGCCCTCGACGCCGCTTGGGCTGGGCGAAGATCTCCAGGGCCTGCTCCAGGGTCACGGCGAAGATCTGCTCCTCGGTCTCCAGGGAGCGCGAGTCCGTGCCCTTCTTGAGGTAGGGCCCGTAGCGGCCGTTCTGGGCAGTGATGTCCTCGCCCGACTCAGGATCCTGCCCGACGACGCGCGGCAGGCTCAGCAGGTCCAGGGCCTGCTCCAGCGTCACGGTCGACAGATCCATGGAGCGCAGGAGGCTGGCGGTGCGGGGCTTGGGTTTGGCCGCCTTCTTCGTCTTCGTGGACTTCGCCGCCTTCGCCGTCTTGGTCGCCGCCTCCCCGGCCTGGGCGGCTGCGGAGGCCTCAGCCCCGGCCGTCTCCTCCGGGTCTGGCAGGACCTCGGTGACGTAGGGACCGTATCGGCCGTCCTTGGCGATGATGACGTGTCCGCTGACCGGGTCGACGCCGAGCTCGCGGCCATCGTCGGCGGCACGGGTGAAGAGCTCGCGGGCCTTGTCCACGGTCAGCTCGTCGGGGGCGAGGTCGGCCGGCACGTTGGCGCGCTTGCCCTCGGCGTCCTCCAGGTAGGGGCCGTAACGCCCCACCCGCAGGGTGATGCCCTCACCGATCTCGATGGAATTGACGGCGCGGGCGTCGATCTCACCGAGGTTGTCCACCAGGCCCTTGAGACCGTGGGCGCGCAGCGCGGCGGCCGCGGCGTCGAGATCACCCGAGGCGGCGGCCTGGGCGACCTCCTGTGCGACGGCGCCGCCCTGACCGTTGTAGAAGCGCCGCAGCCAGGCGACCCGGTCCTCCTCACCGGCGGCGATCCGGTCCAGGTCGCGCTCCATGGAGGCGGTGAAGTCGTAGTCGACGAGCTCGGCGAAGTTCTCCTCGAGCAGCCGGGTGACGGCGAAGGCGAGCCAGGTGGGCACCAGGGCCTGGCCGCGGTGGTCGACGTAGCCGCGGTCGGAGATCGTGGACATGGTGGCCGCGTAGGTCGAGGGGCGGCCGATCTCGCGCTCCTCGAGAGCCTTGACCAGGGATGCCTCGGTGTAGCGCGGCGGCGGCGTGGTCTCGTGGCCGGCGGCCTCGGCGGCCAGGGGGGCCAGCTCCTGGCCGGAGATCATCGCGGGCAGGCGCACGTCCTTGGAGTCCTTGGCGGCGGCGCCGGAGTCGTCCTGGTAGCGCTCGGCGTCGCGTCCCTCCTCGTAGGCGGCCAGGAAGCCGCGGAAGGTGATGACGGTGCCCGACGCCGTCAGACCGGCGGTGGAGAAGGTGGGGCCCGAGTCGCGCGACTCGCCGGCCGCCGGCGTCAGCGGCACCTCGACGGTCACGGTGGCGGTGGAGCCGACGGCGTCGGCCATCTGCGAGGCCACGGTCCGCTTCCAGATGAGCTCGTAGAGACGGAACTGGGCACCGGTCAGCTCGCCGGAGACCTGGGCCGGGGTGCGGAAGTGGTCGCCGGCGGGGCGGATCGCCTCGTGGGCCTCCTGGGCGCCCTTGGACTTGGAGGCGTAGACGCGGGGGCGCTCGGGGACGTACTCGGCCCCGTAGAGCTCGGCCACCTGCGAGCGGGCCGCGGCCACGGCCTGACCGGACAGGACCGTGGAGTCGGTACGCATGTAGGTGATGAAGCCGTTCTCGTAGAGGCCCTGCGCCACGCGCATGGTCTCGCGCGGGTTCATGCGCAGCTTGCGGGAGGCCTCCTGCTGGAGGGTGGAGGTGGTGAAGGGTGCCGCCGGGCGGCGCTTGTAGGGCTTGTCCTCCACACCGGCCACGCGCGGCTCTCCCCGACCGATGGCCTCGGCCACCGCGGTGGCCCC
Organism: Actinomyces stomatis; assembly: GCF_031292835.1. NCBI lineage: Bacteria > Bacillati > Actinomycetota > Actinomycetes > Actinomycetales > Actinomycetaceae > Actinomyces > Actinomyces stomatis. Next base: position 21,204 of record NZ_JASPEP010000011.1, on the reverse strand, counting down.
CACCTGGTGGAGGTGGACGGCGGAGGCCTTGAGCGCGGCGGGACGCAGCTGGCCGTCGTCGTTGAAGTCGCGGCCGGTGGCCACGCGCCGCCCGTCGAGGGTGACGAGCCGGGCGGTGAAGGAGGCGTCCTGGCGGGCGGCGACGTCCACTGCGGACAGGACGGTGGAGAAGGTGGCCTCCACTCCCCAGTAGGAGGCGGAGCGAAAGGCCATGCGCTCGCGCTCCCGCTCGACGACGAGGCGGGTGGCCACCGACTGGACGCGCCCGGCGGACAGACCGGCGCGGACCTTGCGCCACAGGACCGGGCTGACCTCGTAGCCCACGAGGCGGTCCAGGATGCGGCGGGTCTCCTGGGCGTCGACAAGGTGGATGTCCAGGTCGCGGGTGTTGTCCAGGGCCCGGGTGACGGCCTCGCGGGTGATCTCGGTGAAGACCATGCGGCGCACCGGGACCTTGGGCTTGAGGACCTGCTGAAGGTGCCAGGCGATGGCCTCGCCCTCACGGTCGTCGTCAGTGGCCAGGTAGAGCTCGTCGGCATCCTTGAGGGCCTTCTTGAGCTGGGCGACCGTCTTCTTCTTGTCAGGGTTGACGACGTAGTAGGGGGTGAAGTCGTCCTCGACGTCGACCGCGAACTTCCCGTAGGGCCCCTTCTTCATGGTGGCGGGCAGCTCGGAGGGCTGTGGCAGGTCGCGGATGTGCCCCACGGAGGCCTCGACGTCGAACTCCGGACCCAGGTAGCCGGCGATGGAGCGCACCTTGTTGGGGGACTCCACGATGACGAGCTTGGTGGACACGTAAAGCCTTCCTCACGGGTGGTGCGCGGCTGGCCGCGGCTGGTTCACGACGTCGGCGGGCCCCTGCGACCTCCGCGTGATCATGACGATCCAGGCGATCCGGGCCCCGACGAAGGGGGACGGTGGGGAGTCGGACTGTGCCGGCTCTCAGCCGACTGTAACGCACCACCCACCTTTTCCAACCAGGCAGTGTTCGGAAAAACGACTTTCGTCTCAGATGAGCTCGGCCAGGGCACCGCGTACGGCGGCCAGGCGCTGAGCGGCGATGTTCTCGTCGTAGGGCAGGTGCAGTCCGCGGCACTCAGCGGCCAGCTCGGCCAAGGAGCGGACCTCGGGGAAGCCGCGCGAGGCGAGCTGGGCGACCTCATCAACAACCGGCGAGCCCGAGGAGCCGGCCCCACCACCACGCAGGTCGACCCACTGACCCAGGCGCCTAGCCGCGCGGTCCAGGCTGGAGGTGACCGTGTGCAGGGCGTCGTTGAGCTGAGCGACCTGACCGCTCACGGCCCGCAGCACGGGGTCCAGTCCGCGGAAGCCGGACTCGAGCGCCTCGCACAGGTCCGTCAGGGAGTGCACGGCATCCACCTCGCTGCCGTCAAGGATGGACTGGGCGAAGCGCCCCACCATGAGGGTGAGCAGGCGCATGAGGGCCACGGAGAAGCGCAGCTCGGTGACCGACTGGTGCAGGACCTTGAGCCGCGAAGGCAGTCCGGTCAGCTCCGATCCCGCGGCCCCTGTGAGCTCGGCGATCCGCTCGGCGAGCATCTGCGTCTTGGTCTGGGTGCTGTTGCCGACGTCGTGGGAGACCAGCTGACCGATACGACCCACCCGCGCCTCCACCATCCGAGCGGAGTCGTGAGTGGCCTCCATGGTGGTGATGAGGCGCAGGTACTCGTCGAGCTCGAAGACCAGGGCGTTGGTGTCCTTCTCCATGGCGGCCACCGTGTTGAGGATCCGGGCCACGGCGCCCAGGCTCTCGGGAGCGACCGCCGGCACGCGCACCCCGGAGTTGACCAGGGCGGCCACCTCACGCGGCAGGGTCGCCAGCGTCATGTCGTGCAACGAGGAGAAGCCCAGGGCCGTCAGCTCCGCGGCCAGCTCGCGACCACCGAACTCGCCGAGCTGGTGGCGCGAGGCGCCCCGGGCCTCGAGATCGCGCTCCTTGGCACGCACCCGGCGGTAGGCCTCCTCGACCTTGTCCCGGGTCACGGCGTCCATCGGTTTGATCCGCACTGAGAGGTACCCCTGACGCAGCGGCACGATCGTGGCGAAGACCCGGTAGTCCAGACCGTCCACCGCGCGGTTGGTGATGTAGCCGCAGGCCGGACGCTGGGACTGCAGATCGTCCCAGATGAGGCGGAAGAGGCCGGCCGGCATGTCCAGGTGACGAATGATGTTGTGCGGAGCCCCGATGAGACGTTCACGCGAGTAGCGCGAGAGCGTATCGAATGTCCGGTTGGTGTTCTTAATAACACCTTTGAGGTCCGTGGTGGAAAAGAAGATGTCCTGTGGATCGAACAAGCGCTCGTACCCGACCTGCGATTCCATGGGTGCTCTCCTTCATGGTAGATGGTTCGCGGGAGCACCTCGTCGAGGACCATTTCCTTAGCTCCTCGCACAGTGCCGGAAAAACCTTAATGACACGCGCGGGCCCGCGGAAGACTATTTATGACATTGTCACCAATGAGGTGGAATCTATATTGTGGATTATCACCAACTACTCCCCCAGGCGGCTCAGACTCTCGCGGACCGTCGCCACCCGCTCACGGATGACGGACTCGTCCAGGGTCACGACGACGCCGCGAGCCTTGGCGGCCAGCTCGGCCAGCGAGGCCGTCTCCGGGAAGCCCTGCTCACCCACGGCGATGGCCTCCTGCAGGGCGGCCTCGGCGTCGACACCCTCGACGAGAGCCTGGGCCCCCTCATCCTGAAGCGCGCGGATCCAGCGCTGGAAGGGCCGCTTGACACGGTCGAGGTTGCTGACCACGGAGCGAAGATCGCCCTCCAGGCGCTCGGCCAGGTTCGCCGCCTCCTGGCAGGAGGGCACGAGCTCCTCCAGGTCGGAGAGCATCGCCTCGGCGAGGTCGCCGATGGCGTCAGCGGACTCCCCCTCCTGACCGTCCAGGACGGCGGCGGCGAAGATGCCGGCCATGAGGGTGTGCAGACGCATCATCGAGCTGCGGAAGCGCACCTCGGAGGCCGCCTCGTAGAGCGCCACCAGGGAGGAGTTGAGCTGACGGAGCACCTCGACGGCCTGAGCCCCGCGCTCCTTGACGCGCTCGGAGACAGTGGGGACGGAGGACTCGCCGTCGGGACTGGTCACCTCCTCCATGAGGGAGCCCACACGGTTGGCCCGGTCAATGACCGAGCGCACTCCGCCGGCCCAGGAGCCCAGGCCGTTGATGAGCTCCTGGTACTCGCCGAGCTGGTAGATGAGCTCGTCGGTGTCCCGCTCGATCGCCCCGACGGCCTGAAGGACGGCGAACATGGGATCGTCCGACTCGGCGCGCGGCGGCACTCGGACGCCCTCGACGACCAGCAGCGCCAGCTCGCGCGGGAGGGCGGCCCGGGCGAAGTTGTGCAGGTCGTGGTACTGGAGCCTCGCCAGCTCCTCAGTCAGCAGCGACGCCCCGTGCTCGGCGACCTCCCGGCGTCCGTGGCCCTCCTCGGCGTAGGCGCGCTCGGCGGCCCGGACGCGGGCGTAGATCTCCTTGACGGGGGTGAACATGGCGTGGTTGGTCGGGCGCACACGCACGGACAGGTAGCCGTCGGTCAGCGGGGCGATCGTGGCGAAGACCCAGTAGTCCAACCCGTCCTTGGCCCGATTGAGCACGTAGACGCAGGAGGAGCGCCCCTGCTCGAGCTCATCCCACATGAGCTTGAAGGCTCCAGCGGGCATATCATCATGCCGAATGATGTTGTGCGGAGAGCCGACGAGCTCCTCGGCGCTATGACGGGACAGCGAATCGAAGACCCGGTTCGTTCTGCGAATGACGCCCTTGGTATCCGTCGTTGAGAAGAACAGGTCCTCGGCACCGAAGCGGCGCTCGTTGCCATCGACGTATTCCATGACTCTCCTGCTGTTGCTGTATGAGGGAAATGAGGTCGGCGCCGGCTCACCGGCGGCGACACACTGGATGAGGAGACGGCTGAGATACCACTGGGCCGCTCTCTATGGGGCTACGCTACGGAGTAACGTTCTGGTGCACACGAATGTGGAGATCAACAACCAAGACGCATGACCGCATAAGCATGTCACAGCACTCGCGTCACTGCGTCACCGTTCGGTCTCAGATCGGTAACACAGTCGAGACACAGGTTGCGCTGTGGTCGAGCACAGCGCCTTCCTGTTGAATAGACGACGTGACTAACGCCCCCACCGAGAACCTCACCCGCGCCGATGGCTCCCCCTTACGCGTCCTGGTCGTCGACGACGAGCAGATGCTCGCCGACCTGCTCGCCTCCGCCCTGCGTTACGAGGGTTGGGAGGTCACGACCGCCGGGACCGGGATCGCAGCCGTCCGCTCCGCCCAGGAGATCGACCCGGACGTCATCGTCCTGGACATCATGCTGCCCGACTTCGACGGCCTGGAGGTCATGCGTCGGGTGCGTGGCCACCACCCGAATGTACCGGTCCTGTTCCTGACGGCCAAGGACGCCGTCGAGGACCGGGTGGCCGGGCTGACCGCCGGCGGCGACGACTACGTCACCAAGCCCTTCTCCCTGGAGGAGGTCGTGGCCCGGCTGCGCGCCCTGCTGCGCCGCTCCGGGGCCAGTGAGGAGAAGCCCGCATCCCTGCTGGAGGTCGGGGACCTGCGCATGGATGAGGACTCCCACGAGGTCTGGCGCGGTGACGACGAGATCCAGCTGACCGCCACCGAGTTCGAGCTGCTGCGCTACCTCATGCGCAACCCCCGCCGGGTCCTGTCCAAGCCGCAGATCCTGGACCGGGTGTGGAACTACGACTTCGGCGGCCAGGCCAATATCGTCGAGCTCTACATCTCCTACCTGCGCCGCAAGATCGACAAGGGCCGTGAGCCCATGATCCACACGATGCGCGGCGTCGGATACGTCCTCAAGCCGGTCGCCGGCACGGACGAGCGCGCCTGAGCACCCGCAGATGTCCCAGCAGCCAGCACCGACCAGGCGGCGGATGAGCCTGCGCTCGTGGCGGCCCGGCTCATTGCTCACGCCTCCTCGCAGTCTGCGCACCCGGCTGGTGGTCGGGGTGCTCGGGCTGGTCCTGGTCATGGCGGCGGTCATGAGCGCCTTCTCCACCGTCAGCCTGCGCCACACCCTCATGACGCGGACGGACAGTCAGCTGATGGCGGCCGCCCAGCGCGCCGCCGACAAGCGCCACGACCTGACGCAGGAGGCCAGGAAGGCCTCCGAGGAGGCGGCCCAGGAGGGCGCGGAGAAACCCGACGGCCAGCCCGACGGGACGGGCGGGACCGACGGCGACCCCGACAAGCAGGGGGTCCCTCCCGGCCTCGACGCCGCCGGGCAGTCCACCGGCACGCTGACGCTCATCACCGCGCAGACATCGGCCTCCGGCAGCGAGGCCGCCGCCTACATCGACAAGAACGGCCACTACGCGGCCATCTCCAAGGAGGACTGCCGGCTGCTGCTGTCCGAGGCCACCGAGGACCACCCCGTCACCGTCCACCTGCACCACCTGGGCAGCTACCGGGTGGTGGCCACGCGTGACGAGGCCTCGGGCAGCACGGTCATCACCGGGCTCTCCCTGGAGGGCGACAAGGCGCTCATCCGCACCCAGCTGCTCATCGAGTTGGCGGTGGCGCTGGTGGGAGCCCTCGTGGTGGCCCTGGCCGGGCGGACCATGGTGCGTTCCTCCTTGGCGCCCCTGGAGCGGGTGGCCCGCACCGCGCACCGCGTGGCCTCTCAGCCGCTGGAGCGCGGCGAGGTGAGCATCGAGGACCGCGTGGAGAAGGCGGACCTGGACTCCTCGGCCGAGGTCGGGCAGGTCGGCGGCGCCCTCAACACGCTGCTGGGGCACGTGGAGTCCGCCCTGGCCGCGCGCCAGCGCTCAGAGACGCAGGTACGCCAGTTCGTGGCCGACGCCTCCCACGAGCTGCGCACACCACTGGCCTCGATCCGCGGCTACACCGAGCTCATCCGCCGGGAGGGGGCCGATGCCGACCTGCCGGAGGAGGCCACCTACGCCCTGGAGCGCGTGCACTCCGAGTCGGTGCGGATGACGGCCCTCGTCGAGGACCTGCTGCTGCTGGCCCGCCTGGACGCCGGGCGCGAGCTGCGCCGCGAGGAGGTGGACCTGGTCGGCCTCCTGGTGGACACGGTGGCCGACGCCCGTGCGGCCGGCCCCGACCACGACTGGCAGCTGGACCTGGCCGTCCTGGAGCCGCCGGCCGACGCCACTGCCGAGGAGGCCGAGGACTTCCTGCCCGAGCCCCCACTGGTCATCGGCGATGAGGCCCGCCTGCGTCAGGTCATCGTCAACCTCCTGGCCAACGCCCGGGTCCACACCCCCGCCGGCAGCCACGTGACCACGACACTGGCGCGCGAGGGCGGCACGCTCATCGTGCGCATCCACGACGACGGCCCGGGGATCGCTCCGGACGTGCGCGAGCGCCTCTTCGAGCGCTTCGCCCGGGGGGACTCCTCACGTGAGCGGCGCACCGGCTCGACGGGCCTGGGCATGTCGATCGCGCTGGCGATCATCCAGTCCCACGGCGGCCGCATCGACGTCGACTCCTCCACCGCTCCCGAGGACCACGGGACCACCTTCACCGTCAGGCTCCCGGCCGCCACCGTCGAGGATTAGGAGCCAGAACCCACCCCTCAGGGCCGGCCACTGCACGAGGGCCGGGAGCCACTAAAAGAGGGTCGGCTGTACTCCACGCAGGTCGGGCCTTCGTGCAGTACGCACAACCCGTGGCCAGTAGGTCCCGACCTTCGTGGAGCGGACAACGAACGCCCCTCGGCGAGGGCTCACGTGCTCGACGGCGTCGAGTGCCCGTCAGTCGCGATGGCGGGGGTCGTGCTTGCGGCGGGTGCGGCCCCAGTCGGTGAGTGAGACGAGCGCGGACAGGGACAGGCAGGTGACGCCGACGACGGCCACAGACCCGGTGGCGTAGGCACCGAAGAGCTGCCAGCGCGAGTCCGGACCGTCCAGGTGCCGCCACACCCAGGCCCCCAGACCGAGCGCCCCCAGGGTGCACACGATGCCGGTAACGGCCAACAGAATGTTGCCGACGAACTGGTGCCACAGACGCGGCCCGGCGGCCGTCACCGGGATCGTCCCCACGGTGGTCAGCTCGGGCACCTCACCGGAGCCCTCCTCCCCGGTTCCCTCGCGCAGGGACCAGGGGGCGCGCCAGGCCCCGCCGGCCACGGCGAAGGCCCCCCAGGCCACGGGCACGAAGATCCCGGCCAGGACGTCGGAGGGGCGGTGCCACTGGCACACGAGGGTGGAGTAGCCCATGGCGATGGTGAACAGCGCCCCCGCCCAGGCCGACAGCGGCCGCCAGCGCCGCCCGGACAGCAGGATGAGGGCGACCGCGGCGGAGGCCGCCATGGTCGTGTGCCCCGAGGGGAGGGTGTTGGCGTTGTCCCAGCGCTCGGTGATGTTGAAGTCGGGCCGCCACAGGAACTGGTACTTGAGGATCTGGGTGGTCAGGTTGGCCCCGGCCACGGCGACGACGGCCCACACGGCGCGCCGGTGGCTGCGCCGCAGCAGACCGATGACGAGGATCGTCACCACGAGGACGACCGCCGCCGGCATGGACACCACGGACAGCAGGGTGCGGGCGTGGGCGCTCACGTAGTGCGAGCCGATCTCCGAGCCCTCCAGGGCCATGGCGTCAAGAACCTGGCCGGTGTGGGTGAATACGAACAGTCGCCACAGGCCGAGCGTCGCCGCCAGGCAGGACAGGGACAGCAGACCTCCGCGCAGACGCAGCTGTCCCAGGGAGCGGGAGGTCTGCGTCTGGAAGGAGGCCACCGGCCGATCGTAGGTTCTCGCCCGCACCATCCAATAGGAAGTCAGCAGCGATTCCTGTGCGGGACTGCTCACGGCTCGTGTGCCTCCACGTCGCTGAGCGGGTCATCGACCGGTGCGCCGGCGGCCTCGGTGATCGGCCCGTCAGGGGGCTGCGCCCCCGGGGGCCGGCTGCCGGTCCCTCCGAGCCGCGGCGGCCGAGTCCTTGGCGGCCCGTCCACCGGCGCCCCGGGAGCGCCGGCGACGACGCATCCACCACAGGCGCACGAGGATGCCGGTGACGATCGTCAGAATGACGACGACGGCGGCGATGATGGCCTTCATCCAGGTCTGCATGGGGGCAGGCAGGGCCTTGGCCTCCTCGGCCGCGGCGGCCGTGGGGTCCATGGGGACGCGCTCACCGGTGACCAGGAGACGGTGGGAGTTGACGCCGTAGGGCGTGCAGGTGATGAGGGTGACCAGGTCGCGTCCGGGGACCTTGCGCAGGGAGTCGGTCTCATCGGGCTTGACGACGGTGATGTCGGTGATCTCGTACTTGAGGGTCTGCCCCAGGGAGGAGATGTAGAAGGCGTCGCCCTTCTTGACCTGGCTGAGGTTGTCGAACATGGTCGCGGTGGACAGCCCGGTGTGACCGGTGAGGACTGCGTGGGTGGAGGGGCCGCCGATCGGCAGGCTCGTGCCGAACAGGTGCCCGACCCCCTCCGCCAGGGTACGGCTGTCGGTGCCGTGGTAGACGGGCAGGCTCACGTGGATGGAGGGGATGACGATCCGGGCCATGACCGGGTCGATGTCCATCTCATGGAGGTAGGCCTGGTACTGGGGGGTGTCGGGACGCTGCAGCTCGAGCCAGGGGTCGAGGATCGGCGCGCTCTCCAGGTTGTTGTTGTAGGTCTCGGCGGAGGCGCGCTCCGCGGCGATGGCCTCCGGCCCGGCCGCGTTCACGGAGGCGGTGTACATCGTGGCCAGGCGCTGCTGCTCATCGTTGTTGTGCCGAGTCGCCATGACCGGGTACAGGAGAACGGCGACGCCGAGCAGGACCAGGGCCAGTGGGAGCCAGGTCAGAAAGTGCTCGCGCAGGACCTTGCGGCGGGCCGCCTCGTCCGGGCCGGTCCCAGGGGAGACCGGTTCGCCCGGGCCGGGCCGCGGAGCCGCGCCGTCGGGCCCCTTCTCGGCCCGGCTCATGCAGGGCCGGGTAATGCGGTCGCGAAGTAATGGGGGTAGCGCTGTCACGGAGAACCGTGCCTTCCTTCGTCGGGTTGTCTGCGGAGCTCGCTGTGAGGGGCGGATGGGGATCGGTGGCGGGTTACCGATGGGGAGGGAGGATCCCTGCAACGCCCCGTGGGGGAGACGGGTTCTCCCGCCTCCCCCGCAGTGAGCAGTCAGCAGGATGACGACCGGATGGGGCTCGTCGCCCCGTGGCCGTCAGGAGCGGTCAGTGCCTGGCGGCGTGACGGCGCTTGTTGGCGTAGGCGGACACCGCGCCACCGATCACCAGGAGGGCGCCCGCGACCGTCAGGAAGATGACGCCGTTGGCACCGGTGAGCGGCAGGCGGAAGCCGGCGTTCTTCGGCACGTCGGTGACGGTCACCGCGGTCGCGGCCTTGGCCGTGGCCTTCTCAGCCATGACGCGGAAGGGGATCGGGTCGGCCTGGAGGTTGTAGCCCTCGGGCGCCTTGGTCTCAACGAGGCAGTAGTGGTCCTCGGCGGTCAGCTGGTCCTGGGACTTCGCCACACCGTTGACGTAGTCGTTGGCGCGCAGGTAGTTGATCTCCACGACGCCCTGGCCGGAGGTGGTGAAGGTCTTCTGCCCACCGATGGTCAGCGGGTCGACGGTCGAGGTGCTGGGGTCGGCGTCACGCAGTGTGGCGCCGCTCGCGGTCTTGGTGCACTCGTAGACCTGGAACTGGGCGCCGTTGTACGTGGTCTTGTCGGCCAGGTCGTCCGTACCGGTCTTGGTGACGACCACCTTGCCGTACTTGGACAGCGCGGGGGTGGTGGGGATGCCGGGGACCTTCGTGCCGGGGCGGTTCGGGTCCCAGGTGAAGTTGGGGCTGTCGTTGGGGATGAGGCCCGCGGTGTTGGACAGGTCTCCCTCCAGGTCGACGTTGGCGTCGAACGTGGCGGTCAGGGTCACCTGGATCTTGGTCTCGCCGTTGCCGTTGTAACGAGCCTCGGAGGCCTTGCGGCGGCCCTCCTCGGTGAGCTGGATGGTGGCCCAGTTGTGGTCGGCGCCATCGGCGGTGATGAGGGTGTAGTCGGTGGTGTTCGCCAGGGTCATCCCGTTCTGACCGACGATCTTGACGACCGGGGTGAGGGCGTCCTTCTTGATGCGCTTGTCGAGCTGGTCAACGACCTCGTAGCGCTTGATGCGCGCACCGCCCGGGTAGTCCACCTTCGGGATGGAGGTGGTGATGGTGTAGGTGATGTCGTGACCGGAGCCGGGGGCCGGCTTGTCCGTCACCTGCTTGTCCACACCGGAGATGGTGTTCTTGGGGTAGACGTGGACGTTGTAGTTCCACGCGGTGGTGTCCTGCGGATTGGTCATCGGCAGGGTGACGACGAAGTCCTCGGCGGGGATGACCTTGTCCGGGGTCCTGGTCTCGCTGACGAGGTAGGCGCCGACCTCGGTCTGAGCGTCGGTGAAGGCGGCCAGGCCATCACCACCGGTGGTGATCTTCTGGACGGTACCGGACTTGAAATCCTTGGTCTGGGAGACGTCGCCCTTGAGCTTGGCCAGGGTCTCCCAGCCCTCGGACGTGGTCAGGTCCACGCTCAGCTTGGTGATGGTGAACTCGACGCCGGAGACGGGCTTGCACTCGGCTGCAGGGTCCTCGTTACCGTCACCCTCCTTGACGCCGTTGGTGTCGGTCTGCTCGCACTTGTGGATGGTCAGCGTCGTGGCCGCGTCGGGGTCGATGGTGGAGCCGTTCGGGTCAGCGGGTGCCGCCGCGCCGGTCGGGGCGACGAGCGCGCCAGCGGCGAGCGTCATCGCAGCGGCGAGGCCGAGGCCCCGGCGCGTGGTGAGGGAGTGCATTTCTGTTCTCTCCTGTGTTGTTGGGATGGATGAGGGATGAATGGGGTGACCCGCGCGCGACGGAGCGGAGTCGTGGGTTCTTCTCGCGATCAGGCCGAGCGCCCGAACGAGGAAGTCTTTCGTTGACGTAGCGCCAGCAGGCCGGCGCCGGTAATGGCCGCGATCCCGACGGCGATGTTCATTCCGATGCCGCGTCCGCCGGACAGCGGAAGGGTGCCGACCTGGAGGTCTCGGACGGTGATCGTGTCCTCGGACTTGCTGGCCCCGCTGCGCGAGACCGTCAGTGCCGAGCCGTCTGGAGTCGCGGTGATGATCTCGATGCCCGTGTCGGTCACCTTGAAGCGGGCCGGCTTGGCCATGAGCTGGTGCCCGGCGGGAGCCTTGGTCTCCACCAGCCAGTACTCGCGGTTGATGGCCAGTCCCGTGGTGGTGAAGGTTCCGGTTCCCTTGCCGCCGGTGAAGGTCACACCGTTGGTCAGGGGCTTGGCACCCGGGGTGGAGGGGTCCATCGGGTAGATGTCGAAGGCCGCGTCATCCAGGGGGCCCTGACTACCGGTCTTGACGATCGACAGGACGCGCTTGCCGGCATGGGGCGAGACATTGGCGCAGGCCACGTCGTGGTCGGGCCGGGTGTCGGAGTCCTTGCCCGCCTGAGGAACGACCTTGTTGTACAGGCCGTGGCCGGGAACGAGGCGTGCCTTCTCCGTGGTGCAGGACAGCAGGTCATCGCGGTATCCGGAGGCCGACGGGTCGATCTTCACCGTGAAGGTGACGGTGTAGCGGATCGTCAGGCCCGAGTACAGCTGCTCGTTGTCGGACAGGCGGTAGGAGCCGTCGGGCTGGGCGGAGACCGTCCGGGCCGGCCCCGTCTCGCGCTGCACCTTGACCAGGGTCGGGTTGATCCCGGGGGCGAAGGAGGGCTTGTCGTCGATCGGCCCGGTGGACGCGGTCAGCGATCCCTCGTTGGTCACGCTCGCGGTGTAGACGACGTCGAAGGTCGAGCCGTTGCCCGGCTGAGTCGTGACCTCCTTGGAGAACCTCAGCCTGCCGGAGGTGGACAGGCAGCCGTGGTTGTTCCCCCCGCCGTCGGTGTCGCCTTCCATGGCGATGGTGTTGACCAGGCCGGAGGGCTTGCCGTCGGCGCGCTGGTGACCGCACTGGAAGTCGGACTCGTTGTAGCCCGGGGTGCTCTCGCGAACCGTGAAGGTCATCTGCACCGTGAAGGTTCGGCTGCCGCCGTCGGCCCCGGTCCGGGGAGCGGCGGCGAGGCTCTCTCCGGTGCCCGCCTTGATGAGGGTGATCGAACCGTTGAGGGTTCCGGTGGTGGGGTTGATGGTGGGAAGGGCGACACCCCGGGCGTCGACGCCCTTCTCCAGGATCCGCACCTTGCGCAGGTAGGTGCCGGCGGGCATCTGCGGGGTGTCGGTGAGGTCGGCGACCACCGGGCTGGCAGCCAGGGAGGTGTTGGTGACCGTCACCGTGTAGCCGGAGGTGAAGGTGCCGTCGCCGTTACGGACCACGTCGAGCGGGGTCTTGGAGGCCTTGAACCGGGGGCTGATGGGCAGAGTGCCGCAGGCTGCGGCCTCCTTGGGCTGCCCGTCGCCCTTCGTGGTCACCGAGGCCTTGTTGTAGACGGCCTTGCCCTGGCTGACGGCTCCGGGGGTGCAGGTCCCCTGGACACCGGGCAGTCCGGCGTCGGGACCGGAGACGTTGAGCACCACCGTGTAGATGTGCTTCTGGCCCGCGGGCAGGGTGATGCCGGTCTTGGTGTAGGCGACCCCGGCCTGAGGCGTCTCCGTGCCGGTGATGGCACCGCCGGAGATGCTGACCTTGTGGACGGTGACCCCGCGGGGAGCCTGCCAGGCGTCGTTGAGGTCGTAGGTGAGGCCCGCCTTGGCGGAGGGGTTGGTCACCGTGATGGTGTAGGTCTGGTCGAAGGTGGTGCGGCCATTGACCTTCTCGGCGCTCTTGGCGACCTTGGTGAAGGTCTTGGCGATACCGGCGTGCGGGAGGACGGAGTTGACGACCTTGATCCTCACGGCGCCCTGCGTGGAGTCGGGGACGGTGAAGGTGACGCCACCCGCGTTGCCCCTCGTCGGGGCCACGGCGGTGGAGGCGACCTCCTTCTCATGGTCGCCCGGGCTGGTGACCACCTTGAAGGCGGCCGGGTCCTTCCAGCTGAGGCTTCCACCGGCCGGAGAGCCCGGCTGCTTGAGCCCCCTGGCGTCACGGGCGTCCTCGGTGACGGTGCAGGTGGCGCCCACGCGCTGGGCGGGCAGGTCCGCGGCGTTGCCCTTGGCGTCCACCGTGATCTTGCCGGCGGAGATGGCCTTGCCGCCGGGACCCGGGGTGCAGGTGTAGCTCAGGGAGTAGGAGCCGGCCGTGGCGGCGTCGGAGGCTCCGTCGACGGTCTTGACCGCGCTGACGGGAGTCTGCTGGGGCTTCTGGTGCACGACGCAAGTGACGTTCCTGCCCTCGCCCAGCACGAACGTGTTGTCGCTGCTGACGGGCGCGTCACTGCCGTCGTCATCGGTGCAGACCCAGGGGCCGTTCTGCGAGTAGTCCTCGGGGCCCTTGCCTGCGGAGAGGACGTAGGTGCCGCCGGCGGTGTAGACCTTGCTGACGGCGGGTGTGCCGCTGGCGCCGGTGATGGTCTTCTGCCCGAAGAGACCCTCGGTGGCGGGCTTGGCGGTCAGGGTCCACTGCTCGGGCCTGGCGTGACCGGCGTCGACGACGGCCACGAGGGTGACGCGCCCGCGGCCGACGACGTACTCGTTGTGCCAGACGCACTTGACGGCGACCTCGTCCTGACGCTCAGCGAGCTGGGTCTCATCGAGGCGGATCGTGCGCTTGTCGAGGTCCACCGAGTCGGACTGGTCCAGGCGGGTGGTTCCGTCACGGCGCAGCAGCGGCGCTCCCCGAGTCCCCGCCGTACAGGTGACGTTGCGGAGGAACCAACCGGATGTCCGGACATCGCCGGTGTTGCGGTCGACAACGGCCTGCGGGTCGGCCTGCGCCTCCTGAACCGTGGCGGCGTCGTTGGGGGCCAGCAGGGTGTAGGTCCGCGGGTCCACGGCCTCGCCACTCCAGGTGGGGGTGAGTCCGGAGGGGGTACCCCAGTTCTCGTGACCGTAGGTGCCCTCGGGTGAGGCGTTGAGGTAGGTGAACTGAGGAATCGTCAACGACCCGTGGACGGATGGGTCGGCCTTGATGTCCTTGGCGAAGGTGACGGGGCGCTCCTGCTCCAGGGAGCCGTAGAGGCACCCGTAGGAGATGGACTGCTCTCGGGTGATGAAGCGCTCCTCAAGGCCCGCGGACTCAGCCTTGGACAGCTGGGCCTGACAGTTGTCGGAGCTCCCGTTGTTGACGAATCCCCAGAGCTTCAGCTTGTACCTGATGCCGGTGCTCGGGTCGGTCCAGGCCGTGTCCGAGCGGTCGGACTTGATATCGAGGATGTCGTCCGAGCAGCTGCGCCCATTTTTGTCCGTGTAGTCCTGGGACATATATCCATCGAATCGCACCAGACGGTTATTCTGGTACATATACACGTAGTTGCGCCCATAACGTCCAACATTTCCCCTGGAGTCATAGGCATAAGAAGTCGGGATCACCTCCCCCTCCCTGCCGTAGTCTCCAACGATCAGCCTGCCGTCGGAATCGATCTTTCCAGTACAGGTGTTAATCGTGTCTTTTTCCACCCAGGGGAAGTTCGCCTCGATCGTTCCGGCCGTCCGGACAGTGAAGCTCCCGTAGTAGGCCGTCTCCGGCCTGGCCGGGTTGGTGACCGCGCTGGTATCGGAGTAGATGGGACGGTTGACGTGCCTCATCATTCCGACAAGAAAAACCTGACCGGCCTTGACGGATGTGGTGTTGGATGGCTGGAACCCCAGGGAGGACTGACTGCCCCAGGAGGGGTCCCCCTCGAAGCCCGGGCAGCTCCCACCGAGCTCCCGGCGCCCGTAGCCAACGGTGGCGTAGGATCCGCTGCTCCCCTTGACCACACCGGTGGAGTAGTCGCCGCCGGCGGGCGAGTAGCGGATGCAGGCCCGAGTGGCGGCCCATTGCCACGGGAGCGCCGAGTAGTAGTAGCCGTCCGCCCAATCGGCAATGACGTCACTCCCCTCGGTGTTGCGCACGTACGCGATCTGCACCTCGGTCTCCCCCAGGGGGACGCTGAGGTCGCTCGTGGCCGCATCCACAGACGGCACCAGCCACGGAAAAGCCACCATCATTACCGAAACAATGGCAACAGAGCTGAACGCGGCAAAGAATTTGCACAGAATTCCGTCGTGCCCGCTTCGCGAGCACCTTGATATGCGGGGCATGCCGATGTGATTCCGATCATGAGAGACGGTAGCGCTGAGGTGCGCCACAAACTTGGCTGCCAAGAAATGTAGAACTCCCACAAGCATCCCGATACTCGAGAGCCCCCTCAGAGAACAACAATCGCGCATCTTTGCGCGACACAACCACTTTCCCCAGAGATACCGCAGATCGCCCTACGTCACAGTTGTGCATCGTTCATGGTGGGGAGGTCACGATAATTAAGGGCAGGCGGCGAACATAAATCGCCAGTCTCAAAAAAGAGAGATTACCTACCGCATGCTCACTGAAAGCAGGCGCCTTTTTGAATTTTTTTCGGCGCGTAATTCTCAGTCGACAGTGAGGAAGCCCATGGTCACAAGGCGCCGGGTCGCCTCGACCATCTCCGCGCGCAGCGCGGCCGCATCCGCACGATTCAGCTCACTGAGCGCGGCGACCGCGGAGGCGACCTGCCCGATGCTCAGCTCGCCGTCGGCCACCCCGGCCAGGGCGGCCACCGCCGTCGAGGCCTGCAGGGTCCGTCCCAGCCCTGCGCCCTGACGCAGCAGGATGACCGTGGGTTCGGCGGCCCCCGGGATGAGGTGACGCTCCTCGGTGACGTCGGGGGCCAGTACCGGGCGCAGGTCGGCGACGGCCTCGTCGTCGAGACCGGCGAGCAGCTCGCGCACCTCCAGCACCTGGGCGACATGAGGGCCCAGGACCCCCTGGCCGGAGGTGGTCACCTCCTCCAGGAGGCGCCAGGGCTCGCGGGGGCGCCGGGGACGGTGGACGATGAGGTAGCCGAAGCCGATGCCCCGGACTCCGCGGTCCTCGAAGTCGTCGATCCATGCCTCCAGGGCGGTCTCGAAGCCCCCGGCGTCACGCTCGAGGGTCAGGCCGCCGTCGCGCAGCCACATGGTGGCGTACTCCACCGGGTCCTGGACCTCGCGCTCAATGACCCAGGCGTCGAGCTCCTCGGGGATCCAGGCGGCCACGGCGTCACTCCACGCGCCGACGCCACGGTGCTCCCAGTTGCCCAGCATGACGGCGACCGCGCCGGGCTCGAGGTGTTCGCCGAGCCCGGCGACGAGCGCCGGCAGGACGGGGCCGCCGGCGTCGCGGTACTCCATGAGGGGCAGACCGGCCTCGCGCACCGCCGGCGGGGTGAGGACGAAGGGAGGGTTGGAGACGATGAGGTCGAAGCGACGGCCGGTCACCGGCTCCAGGAGGGAGCCGCGCAGGAGCTCCAGTCGGCCGGCACCGGAGTCGGAGCCGGCCTCAGAACCGGAGCCGGTGTCGGCGTTGGGGGCACCGATGACGCTCACGCCGGCCAGGGCCGCGTTGAAGGCGGTGAAGGCCAGGGCGCGAGCGGAGATGTCGGTGGCGACGACGCGCTCGGCGTGACGCAGCAGGTAGAGGGTCTGGATGCCGCAGCCGCAGCCCAGGTCCAGGGCGGTGCGCACGGGGGTGCGCGGGGTCAGGCCCGCCAGGGTGAGGCCGGCGCCACCGACACCCAGGACGTGGTCGGGGGCCAGGGCCCGGCCGGTGACGAGCTCACCCAGGTCGGAGGCTACCCACCAGCGGACCTCGCCGGCGTCGTCGACGGCCTCATGGGGGCGCAGGTCGAGGCGGGCACGGACGCATCCGGTCTCATCGGGCTCGCCGACCAGGCCGATGGCGGCCGCGCCCGCCGCTGCAGTGCGGGGCAGGGCGGCGTCGAGAGCGGTGGCGGGGACCGGCTCGCCGAGCATGAACAGGGCGGTCAGGACGGCCACGGGCGAGGGGGCCGGCCCGGCGGCCAGGGCGGTGCGCACGGCTCGCAAAGCGGGCAGACGAATCTCCCGGCGCAGGGCGGCGTCGGCGACCTCGCCCAGGAGCGCGGCCACCGCCTCCACTCCCCAGCCGGACTCGGCCAGGTCCGCCCGCAGGCTCACCGCCTGCTCGGGCGTGAGCGTCGGAGGCGGGAAGGACGACGACGGTTCGGACGCGGACCGGGCGCTCGCAGGGTTCATGAAACCGACCGTAACGCGGGGCGCCGCTCGCATCGGGCGCCCCGCCGCAGGGGCGCCCGCCGGCTCACAGGTGTGTTGGCTCCTGGCCTCGACGAGGATCGAATGCCCTGATGTCGGGGCTGGTTCGGCTGCTCACACTCGTTCGGGTGGTGCGGGGCGTGTACTGCACGAGGGTGGGGTGCTCCTGGAGGAGGGTCGGGTGCACTTCGGGTAGGCAGGGCCTTCGTGCAGTACGCACAACCCTTGACCACTAGATCCCAACCCGCGTGCAGTAGACCAGCCCGAGGTGAGACTCAGGGTGGAACCGACGTCGAGTCATGGCCTCCGGGCCTTCGCACGGGAGCCAGAAGGGGTCAGACAGAGGGGTCGGGCGGGGGCAGGACCTGTGACGAAGGCACCGGGCTCTACCACCCACTCACTCCTGCTCGGCCCAGTGTCCACAGCGCTGACATCAACCGGCCCACCGTCGAAGCGGCCACAGAGGATCCCTGGAATGCTGCGGTTCATCTTCGGCGTGCGGCGTCGGTGCGGGGGTGATGTCAGCACCATGGACACCAGTGGCCCAGCAGCCCTCTCCCCTCGGCCCGCCGTCGGCTCCAGGGCGACCGCCCTGCCCGGGATCCCTCCCGAGCACACCTCAGACGTGCGGAGACAAAAGACCGCCGGCTCACAGGAGCCGGGAGGCGAGCTCGGTGTACTGGCGGATCTTGACCTCGACGTCATCGATGTAGCTGATGAGCATGACCTCCTCGGTGCCGTGATTCTCGGCGAAGGAGGACAGGGCCCGGGCGACCTCGTCATAGGTGCCCACGATGATGGCGGTGTCGCGCTCAAGGTAGCGCTCGACCTCGGCGCGGTAGGCGGCGTCGAGGGTGGCCGGGTCGCGGAAGCGCATGGGGCGGCCGGTGCGCAGGCTGAAGCGGGCGTCGGCGGCCACGAGTGCCTGCTCACGGGCCTCCTCGCGGGTGGCGGCGGCGCTGACGCACAGGGCGGAGAGGGTCTGGCCCCCGTGGATGGAGCCGTAGCCGCCGCGGTGGGGTGCGCCGTCGGTCCGGGTCCCCTGGCTCTCGGGGAGGTGGGCGCGGTAGTGGTTCATGATCTCGACCTGTTGGCGGCCGGTGAAGAACTGGGCGTAGGCGTAGTTGAGGTCGTGGACTCCGGCCCAGGCGGCCGACTGCCCTGAGGAGCCCAGGAGCCAGACCTCCGGCAGCTGGGTCGGGCGGGGCTGGACCTCGACGGAGGCGTAGGGATGCGTGGCCGGCAGGTCGTCGCGCAGGAGGGCGACCGTCTCCTCAATGAGGGTGTTGATGGCGTCGGGATCGATGACGCGGCCCTGGTTGAGGGCTCCGGCCGCGCGCATGTCCCCGCCGGGGGCGCGGCCCAGCCCCATATCGACGCGGCCGGGGTGGAGGGCGGCCAGGGTGGCGAAGCGCTCGGCCATCTGGAGCGAGCCGTAGTGCATGGCCATGACGCCGCCCGAGCCCACATGGATGCTGTTCGTGGCGTCCAGGATGTGCATCATGAGCAGGTCGGGCGCCGACGACAGGAAGGATCCGGTGCTGTGGTGCTCAGCCAGCCAGAAGCGGTGGTAGCCGGACTCCTCCAGGCCGCGCCCCAGGCGGACGAGGTCCTCCAGAGTCCGGCGAACCTCTCCCCCCTCAAAGAGTGGGACCTGCTCGAGGACGCTGATCCGGCTGAGACGAGGACTCATGACTTCTCCTGACCTGGTGTGCGACGGTAGTGGGGCAACACCGCGGGACGGCGGCTCATTCCGACTGAGCGGACCGGCGGGTGGAAGCCCCCGCGCAGCGGACGCGAACGAGCCCCCTGGGGTGTGTCACCGCAGCGTCACCAGATAAGGTATACCTTCTTAAAGATAGGACAACTTTTAGTTGCACCTATGGCGTTGGCGCCTTACGGTTGGACCGACGGAGCCGCCCCGCACCGGCCCCACCTGGGCCGGCACAGGCCGGCGCAGGCCCGCACCAACTCGCACCGCGATTCGCATCATTCAGGAGGCACCCATGGCCGTTCTCACCATCGGAGACCAGTTCCCCGCCTACGAGCTCACCGCCGTCGTTCCCGGCAACCTCAAGGAGGTTGAGGCCAGCAAGCCCGAGGACTACTTCACCACCGTCTCCTCGCAGGTTCCCGCCGGCACCTGGCGCGTCGTCTTCTTCTGGCCCAAGGACTTCACCTTCGTGTGCCCCACCGAGATCGCCGCCTTCGGCGACCTCTACCAGGACTTCAAGGACCGCGATTGCGAGATCGTGGGCGTCTCGGTGGACAACGAGTACACCCACTACGCCTGGCGCCGCAGCCACGACAAGCTCCAGGACCTGCCCTTCCCCATGGCCAGCGACCTGAACCGCGAGCTCACCGAGGCCCTGGGCATCAAGCGCGCCACCGGTGAGGCCGACCGCGCCACTTTCATCATCGACCCCCACAACGTCATCCAGTCGGTCTCCGTGACCGCCGACTCCGTGGGCCGCAACACCGAGGAGGTCCTGCGCCAGCTCGACGCCCTCCAGTCCGACGAGCTGTGCGCCTGCAACTGGCAGGCCGGCGCCGCCACCATCGACGCCCTGGGCGAGATGAGCTGACGGGCCCCGCCCCAGCCCCCTGACCTCCACCACCTGAACGACGAAACGAGAACACATGAGCATCGACAACCTGCGCTCCGCCCTGCCCGAGTGGGCCAAGGACCTCTCCCTGAACCTGTCCACCCTGTCCCGCTCCTCCTCACTGACCGAGCAGCAGCAGTGGGGCACCTTCGTGGCCGCGGCCGCCGCGACCCGCAACGAGTCCGTCCTGGTCCAGGTCATGGAGGACGCCCGCACCCACCTGTCCGAGGAGGCCATCGGCGCCGCCCTGGGCGCGGCCTCCATCATGGCGATGAACAACGTCGCCTACCGCACGCGCCACTTCCTGGGCTCGGCCTACGAGAACGAGCGCATGGGCCTGCGCATGAACATCATCGGCACCTCCGGCGGTGTGGAGAAGGTCGACTTCGAGCTGTGGAGCCTGGCCGTGTCCACCATCAACGGCTGCGAGAAGTGCGTGACCGCCCACGAGGCCACCGTGCGTGGCGAGGGCCTGAGCACCGAGCAGGTCTGGGAGGCCGTGCGCATCGCCGCCACCCTGACCGGCGTGGCCCAGGCGGTCGGCGTCGTCGAGACCCTCGACTGACCCGGCCCCGACACGATCACCACAATAACGACGGCGGCCGCCGGTTCCCCAGGAGGAGCCGGCGGCCGCCGTCTGTCTAGATGTCTAGGAGCCAGTACCGCTCAGCTGCGGGGATCGGCGTCGATGGCGCCCTGGGTGTCGTCGAAGATCAGGTTGGAGATCTCGACCTGGACCATCTCCACCTGAGGGACGTCGTGCAGGAGGAGCGGGTCATCGGCGGAGGTCTGCAGGGCCAGCGTGCCGCAGCCGAAGAAGCGGTCGCTGACATCCTTGTCCAGCTGGATGTCGGAGATCCGGGTCAGGGGCAGGTCGTGGCCGACACGGCTGATGATGCCGGAGCGGGTGATGATGCGCTTGGTGGTGACCGTGTACGTGCGCATGTACCACTGCAGCCACGGCAGAATCAGCAGGGGGACGCTCACGACGAGGATCACCACCCAGATCGCCAGGACGCCCCAGGGCTGCCAGGTGGCGGGGGCCATGACCGAGGCGACGACGCCGACCACGAGCAGGAGGATCTCGACGACGAACCGCCACAGGAGGACCTTGATGTGGGTGTGCATGTGCCGCACCACGACCTCGTCGCGGCTCAGGAGCTTCTTCGACAGTGCCATGCCCCCATCGTGCCAGGCCGCCGGGGGTTCGCGCACCCGAAGGGCCAGGAGTCCCCGGTTCTCCACCATCAGCCGGGAGTGTTCGGGCCGCTGGGCGGGCGGGAGCGCCTCCGGGGGCAGGGCACCGGCAGAGCGGGGTGCGTTCACCCGGCGAGCATGCTCATGCCGACTGAGGCGACAACCGGAGCGATCCCCAGGATGACGAAGGCCGGCAGGTGGCAGGCGCCCAGCGGCAGGACGAGGCGCACCGCCAGGCGCTCGGCGGCCTCCTCGTCGCGA
>NZ_JASPEP010000010.1:0-79916 GCF_031292835.1 Actinomyces stomatis | reverse complement strand
GTGATGGCGGCGTCGACGTCGTCGCGCCGCAGGTGGCGGCCCCAGGTGGGGGCGAAGTTGCGCTCTATGGCGCTGCGCACCGCCGCCACCCGGTCGGCCAGGCCCTCCACGGGGGTGCCGAGGTCGACTCCGGCCCGGGTCAGCGCCGTCGCCGCCTCGAGCCCCAGGAGCACCGGGGCGGCCGCCCCCAGGGTGAGGACCGTCTCGGCGACCTCCCAGTAGTCGGGTGAGACCGCGGGCAGGTACGAGGGCGTATCCGTGACCCCCAGGAGCCGGGAGGTGGAGCGCGCCAGGGGCGCTCCCAGGCGGTCACGCAGGTTGGCGGCGGGCACGCCGTCAGCCAGGAGCCGGCCCGCGGCCCACAGGAACCATCCGGCGCCGTCGACCTGGGCGGGGCGGCTGTCGGGCACCCGGCCGCTGCTGGTGTAGCGGGCCTCAAAGCCGCCGTCGGCCCGCTGCCAGGAGGCCAGGTTGCCCAGGACCCCGAGCGCCTCATCGGCCAGGTTCACCGCGCTGAATGCGGCCGCGGCGAAGGCCGCGTCCCGGGGCCAGACGTAGCGCCAGATGCTTACGGGCGCCGCCACGACCGCGCCCAACGGGAAGATCTCCGCCCCCTGCGGGAGGGGGTTGCGGGCGTTGCGGCCCTCAAGGCCAGCAGGCCCCGCGGTCGAAGGAGCAGCGCTGTCGGCGGGGGTGGGAGTCGGTGACGTCGTCGGCCGGGCGGCCGGGCCGTCGGGGCCGGCGGGGCCGGCCATGAGTGCCGGCCCGGTCAGGGCCAGCAGGTCGGTCAGGGCGTCGTCGGCCAGGTCCGCCCACCTGCCTTGAGGAAGGCGGGCCGCCTTGCGGCGGGCGAGCGCCTGACGGGCCAGGGCGTCCCGCTGCGCGGTCGCCAGGCCCCACGGTTCAGGGGCCTCGGGCAGGCGGGTCCCCGAGACGTAGGTGACCGTATCACCCGGGGCCAGGGGGTACAGGGCCCCTCCCCCACCCATGACGAGACCGCTGCTGAGCAGGGTCGGGTCGTGGCGGCCGCGGCCCAGCAGGTGGGAGCCGCCCCAGAGGGCCGCGGCGGCGGTGAGCGGGACCGCCGCGGCGAGGGTCAGGATCCGACGACGCCCGGGAAGCGCCAGTGGCCTCATGCCCCTTTACTGCGGCTTGTAGTCGTCACGCAGAATGACCGCGATCGGTGCGCCCTGAGTGCTCTCCTCGGTGCCCTCCGCCACGTTGCTGATCCCCAGGCGCTTGCCGACCTCCTCGGCGGCGGGGCGGGCCTCCGGGGAGCTGAAGTAGACCGTCGACGCGGCCGGTTCCGCGTTCTCGTAGACCCCGGCGATGACCTCCACCGAGGTGAAGCCGCCGTTGGTGAGCTTTTCACTGGCCCCCTTGGCCAGACCGTCGGTGTACGTCCCGTTGGACACCGTGACCTTGGTGTTGAAGTCGACGTTGCCGGAGGCGCTGGCCGATGCGCTGGGCTTGGCCGAGGCGGCGGCGCCCTTCTTGTCGGCAGCCTGCTTGTCAGCGGCCTGTCCACCCTGTCCGCCCTGGGCGGGCTGAGTGGAGGAGACAGCGTCCGATGAGCCGGAGCCTCCCGAGCTGTTGAGGAACAGCGTCACCGCGCCCCAGGCGAGCGCCGGGACAATGATGATGATCGCCAGCAGCGGGGCCCAGCTGCGCCACCGGGGCACCTGGGCCCGGTGCACGCCCACGGGAACCGGGCCGTCATCATCGCCGACGTCGAACTCGTCCTCGGGGTAGTCATAGTTGCTCACGCTCACAAGATACCGGTCCGAGCGCCGTTCGTCGGGTATTGCTCACCACGTCCGGCTCACACGACCGTGACATCTGGTCCGGCAAGATCCTGCAGGTGCCGGCGATGGGCCGTTAGGCTCGCGGCGTGACATCCGCCAAGCCCCTGTCCGAGATCATCGACCCCTCCTGGGCGCGCGCCCTGGCCCCCGTGGAGCCCACGGTCCATGAGATTGGGGAGCGGCTGCGTCAGGAGGTGGCCTCCGGCGTCGGGTATCTCCCGGCGGGGACAGACGTCCTGCGCGCCTTCACGTACCCGATGGACGACGTGCGCGTCCTCATCGTCGGCCAGGACCCCTACCCCACCCCAGGGCACCCCATGGGGCTGAGCTTCTCGGTGGCGCCCGGCGTCAAGCCCCCACGCAGCCTGGAGAACATCTTCCGTGAACTGGTCAGCGACCTGGGCGTGCCCCGGCCGACGTCGGGGGACCTGACACCGTGGTGCAAGCAGGGCGTCATGCTGCTCAACCGGGTGCTCACCGTTCGCCCGGGGGCTCCGGCCTCGCACAAGGGCTGGGGCTGGGAGAAGGTGACGCAGCGGGCGATCGAGGCCCTGGTGGAGCGCGGCGGCCCGCTCGTGGCGATCTTGTGGGGGCGGCCGGCGCAGTCGCTGACCCCGATGCTGGGGCAGACACCCATCATCGCCTCACCGCACCCGTCCCCTCTGTCGGCCTCGCGCGGGTTCTTCGGATCGCGTCCCTTCAGCCGCGCCAACACGATCCTCACCGAGATGGGGGCCGCCCCCGTGGACTGGCGCCTGCCCTGAGGCGGCGTCGGGGCCGGCCCTGCCGGCGCTCGCTCTGTCGGTCCGCTACCAACCTGGGCCGACGACGCCCAGGCCCGCCCAGTCGCAACGCGCCCAAGCCCCATCTGCGCGCCCGGGCCCCGTCTGGTAGACACGGCCTCATGTCCGAACGCCAGTCAGACCAGTCGGAACACTCCGCTCAGCCCGCTCACGCCGCAGCCGTCGACACCGCCTCCGGCTCTCAGCCCCCGTCACGCTCCCGGGCCCGCCACGCCGCCGGCCCGGCCACCATCGACCTGAACCAGATCGCCCAGTTTCTGCCGCGCACCGGCATCGGCACCGACGTGCACGCCTTCGCCGCCCCCGACTCGGGCACCCCCATGCACCTGGCCTGCCTGGAGTGGCCCGGTGAGGTGGGCCTGGCCGGCCACTCCGACGGCGACGTCGTCGCCCACGCCTGCTGCGACGCCCTGTTCTCGGCCGCCGGACTGGGCGACCTGGGCTCGAACTTCGGCACCGCCGAACCCCGATGGAAGGGGGCCTCCGGAGCCACGCTCCTGAGCGAGGCCGCCCGCCGGGTGCGCGAGGCCGGCTTCGAGATCGGCAACATCGCCGTCCAGCTCGTGGGCGAGCGCCCGCGCGTGGCCGCACGCTCCGCCGAGGCCTCCCGGGCACTGTCCGAGGCCGCCTCCGCCAGGGTCTCCTTCACCGCCACCACCACCGACCACCTGGGCTTCCTGGGCCGCACCGAGGGCCTACTCGCCATCGCCACCGCCCTGGTCTACCCGGTGCCCGACGCCGTCCACGCGGTCGTACCGTAGAGCGCGCGTCCGGCCCCGGGGTGAGGGCGCCCGGTCCCGCCGCCTAGACCCCGCGGAGTCGACCAGGCCCGCCACTCAGTGTCCACAGCGCTGACATCAACGAGCCCGACGTCAATGCGCCCAGCGAGGATCGTTGAAATTCTGCGGTTTGTCTTCCGGGTACGGCGTCGATGCGGAGTTGATGTCAGCGCCATGGACACCAACGCCCCTCCAGATCTCCTCCCTCGACCCACCATCCACCCCAAGACCACCAACCCGCCCAGAGCTAGCGCCTCAGAAGCCACGACACTCACACGTCTCAGAAGCGAGGAGACAGCACAACACCCTTAACCCTCGAACCCGCGGCCCAAGGTACGACCGCGACATCGGCGACCGGCGAGAACCGCAGGATTTCACTGCCTTTTCGCCGGTTACGTCAACAGTGGATCTGATTTATTTCCACTACATAGACATCAAGACATTCATACACCGAAGACCAATGGCAGACACAAGAGGTGACACCGCCGAGCACGTCTCCATCAACTTCGGTGGAGCCTCCTCAGCAGGACCACCTACACCAAGAAGAGGATTGACGGACATCAACACACTACTGATAAAAAATGTAAACAAAATTCTACAGAATCTGGGATTCGAGAAACTCAGCGAAAAAGAGAAGGGGGTGGCAGTCATTGCAGGGCGTTCAAGTTTACTGAACCCTAACGAACATTTGTCGCCGATGGGGATTTTGGTTATTTCACTGCTAACCATTACGCTAACAATTAAAAGCATCGACGACAATATTGCATTTCATGTCAAAGTTTTTGACGCCAGCGAAGACCGCCAACTTATTGTATTCTTTCTTGCTATGGCCGCACTCACTGTTGTCGCAACTCCAGTCTGTGCGTGGCGACGCGCCGTCTGGATCGCAGTATCAGCCGTCGAGAAAAGACGCGCAAACAATCCAGTCGACCAGATACAAGATAAAACAAAAGGAGTTTAACGAAAAATCAACTTTGATGGCGCCCCAGTTGACGACGAACACGACCAAAAGCCGACAAGCAACCAGTGGACACCGGTGGCGGGCGGCCAGGTAGCCTGTGCCCGTGAGCACCACCCCCACTGAGCCCCCTGAGTCCACGGGCCCTGCCGCCTCCCCCGCCTCCGCGGGCGCGCCGGCCCTGCGTCTGTACGACTCCGCCGCCCGCGCGATCGTGCCGCTGGCCCCCACGGCCACCCCCGGCCTGGTGACGATCTACCTGTGTGGTGCCACTGTCCAGGGCTCGCCCCACATCGGCCACATGCGCAGCGGCATCGCCTTCGACGTCCTGCGCCGCTGGCTGGAGCGCAGCGGCCAGGAGGTCCACCTCATCCGCAACGTCACGGACATCGACGACAAGATTCTCAGCAAGTCGGCCGCCGCCGAGCCTCCGGTGCCGTGGTGGGCCTGGGCCCAGCGCTTCGAGCGGGAGTTCGACGCCGCATACCGCGCCCTGGGCGTTGCCGCCCCCACCTATGAGCCGCGCGCCACCGGCCACATCCCCGAGATGATCGACCTGGTCCAGCGCCTGCTGGATGCCGGTCACGCCTACGTCGGCGAGTCCGGCAACGTCTACTACGACGTGCGCTCGCTGCCCGACTACGGCTCGCTGACCAACCAGCGCCTGGAGGACCTGGCCACCACCGAGGACGAGTCCCAACTGGATGACGACGTCGAGGCCGACAAGCGCGACCCGCGCGACTTCGCCCTGTGGAAGGCCGCCAAGCCCACCGAGCCGGCCGACGCCGCCTGGGACGCCCCCTGGGGCCGGGGCCGGCCCGGCTGGCACCTGGAGTGCTCGGCCATGTCTCGCCGCTACCTGGGCGATACCTTCGACATCCACGGCGGCGGCATCGACCTGCGCTTCCCGCACCACGAGAACGAGCAGGCCCAGTCTCACGGCGCCGGCTGGGGCTTCGCGCGCCACTGGGTCCACAACGCCTGGGTGACCATCAAGGGCGAGAAGATGAGCAAGTCGCTGGGCAACTCCCTGGTGGTGGCCGAGCTGCTCAAGCGCTACGACGCCGCCGTGCTGCGCCTGGCCCTGGGCACCGTCCACCACCGCTCCACCGTGGAGTTCTCCGAGGAGACCCTCGCCGACGCCGCCGCCCTGTGGGAGCGCCTGTCCGGTGCGATCCTGCGGGTATACGAGTTCTGCGACGGCGGGGGCACCAACCCCGTCGACGCCCCCGCCGAGCAGGTGCGTGCCCGGTCGCTGCCGGCCGAGTTCACGGCCGCCATGGATGAGGACCTCAACCTGGCCGGCGCCATGGCGGTCGTCCACGCCACCCTCAAGGCCCTCAACGTGGCCCTCACCAAGGCTGCTCCGAGCGGCGGCCAGGGGGCCGACGCCGACCTGCGCGCCTCGGTGGTCGACCTCGCCCTGGACCTGCGCGCCCAGCTCGACGTCCTGGGCCTGGACCCGCTGGCCGAGCCCTGGCGCGCCCGCGTGCTCGACGGCGTCGGCTCCTCCCATGGCGGCGCCGCCATGGAGGCCCTCGACCGGCTCATCCGCCACGACCTCGAGGAGCGGGCCCAGGCCCGCGCCGCCAAGGACTGGTCGCGCGCCGACGCTCTGCGCGACAAGCTGACCGGGGCCGGCGTCGTCGTCGAGGACTCCCCCTCGGGCGCCCGCTGGCACCTGGCCTGAGCGGCCCACCCACCATCCACTACTGAGCAATTCGCACCGTCACGAACAGGAGGCCGGATGCCCGGCAACGAGCAGTACCCCGGCGCCAAGCGCCGCCCCGGCTCGAAGAAGGGCCCCACGAAGGGCTCCGGCGGCCAGCGCCGCAAGGGCCTGGAGGGCAAGGGCCCCACCCCGCGCGCGGAGAACCGCGTCGGCCACCCCAAGGCCCGGGCGAAGGCCCGCGCCGAGGCCCGGGCCGCCCAGCCCACCCGGGCCAAGCAGCTTGAGAAGATCAAGCGCCGCTTCGACGTGCCCGAGGGTCACGAGATCCTGTGCGGGCGCAATGCCGTGGCCGAGGCCGCCTACGCCTCGGTGCCCATCACCCGGGTCTTCATGGCGGTCTCCGCCCAGTCCGACGAGCGCCTGGGCGCCGTGGTGCGCCGCGCCGCCCTGCTGGGCGCCCCGGTGCTGGAGACCACCAAGCTGGACCTGGACGCCCTGACCGACTCCGCCGCCCACCAGGGCGTGGCCATCGAGGTGCCCGCCTACGAGTACACCACCGCCCTGGACCTGCTGGAGCGCGCCCGAGCCCTGGGCCGCACGCCACTGCTCGTGGCCCTGGACCAGGTGACCGACCCCCACAACCTCGGCGCGGTCCTGCGCAGCGCCGGGGCCTTCGGGGCCGACGGCGTCATCATCCCCGAACGCCGCTCGGTGGGCGTCAACGCCACCGTGTGGAAGGTGTCCGCCGGCGCCGCCGCCCGGGTGCGCGTGGCCCGCGAGACGAACCTCGTGCGCACCCTGGAGCAGCTGAAGAAGGAGGGCTGCTTCGTCGTCGGCCTGGACGGCTCGGGCAGCACTGACGTCGAGGACCTCACCCTGGCCGACTCGCCCCTGGTGCTGGTGACCGGCGCGGAGGGCGCGGGCCTGTCCCGCCTGGTGCGCGAGACCTGCGACGTGCTGGCCTCGGTGCCGATCAGCCGCAGCGTGGAGTCCCTCAACGCGGCCGTGGCCACGGGTATCAGCCTCTACGAGGTCGACCGCCTGCGGCGCCGGGCCGCCGGCAGCGGCAGCTGACCCGCACCGCCGCTCAGGGCCGGCAGCCTCCGGCAGAGCCGGCCGATCCGGCCGACCAGGTCGAAAGCGCCCGGTTTACACTTCTCCATGACGGCCCCGTTGCTGACACAATGGGCCGCATCCGATCCACAGGAGGTCCCCATGGCCCAGGACGCTTCGCAGCGCTGGAACCGCACCGATGGCGTGCTCATCGCGCCGGGCACGACGCCGGAGGCGGTCGCCGACGCCTTCGCCGAGCGCGGGGTGGTCGTGCGCCTGGAGTGGTTCCCGGCCACCACCCACCTGCTCAGCCTCACCCTCATGACCGACGTCGAGGGCCGGGTCGCGGTGACGCCGCCCTCGCGCGGGGGCGTTGTGCCCGGACCGAGAGTCAGTGAGCTCGTGGAGTCCCTGGCCCGGGAGTTCACGGCCGATGTCGCCGTGGGGCCGGCGGCCTTCAACGCCCTGCCCGACGACGTCGAGCTGCCCAGGATCTCCCACCACGGCTCGGCCAGCGCCCGCACCGTGGTGATCTCCCCGATGAGCGCCTACATGGTGCCGCTGCAGGCCACCCTGCTGGAACGGCCCCTGGCGGTGGCCTCGACGCCGAGCCTGGACCGCCGCATCGTCATGTACTCCGGTGAGGGCACGGAGCTGGGCACCTTCGGCTGGGACGAGGAGTCCCTGCCGGCCCTGGTGCTGACCTCCGACTCCGAGGACATGTCCATCCGCGCCATCCCCACCGGGGACCCGGAGGATGACGCCGTCTTCTCCTGGGGCATGACGTCGCGTTACGTGTGGGGCGGGGTCAAGGAGCCCGGCCCGGCCCTGAGGTCCCTGGTGGACGAGCTCCTGGCGGACCTGACCGATGCGTCAGGGATCGTCGACGCCGTCCCGGGCGCCGACCTGGAGGCCGCGGCCGCCGCCATCGTCCAGCCCGGCATCGACGGTTTCGCCGCGATGCTTCAAGCCCTGGGCCTGCCCGACTGGGTGCTGGAGGTCCTCACCGGCCGCCTGGCGCCGGTGGAGGTTCCCGGCGTCGTCGTGCACGAGCCGCGCGGGCTGTCCAACGCCGTGGGCCGCAGCGTGGGCCTGCTGCTGGCCGACCCCTCGACCCCCGGCTCGGCCTTCTGGCAGGGCTACGTGCGCACGGTGACGGACAAGCCGTGGGCGGTGCGGGGCGCCGCGCTGCTCGAGGCGGGTCTGGGCGGGGCACTCGTGGGTGCCGCCGTGCGCCGTCGTCGCTCGACCGGGAACCTCCCGGGCGGGGTGGCGGCCGTGGGGGCCTTCCTGCTGGTGGACGCCATCACCGAGGTCTCGCTGGCCTCCTGGACGCGTCACCGCGAGCTGCGCCGCCGCGCCGACGAGGAGATGGCCCTGGTCGCCGAGGAGCTCGGCGCCTGAGAGCCCGCCACCGGGGACATCTGGCACCACCCACCGGGGGCCTTCCACGCGTCCGGGGACATTTCTCTACGTCCGGGGACCTTCGACGCCGTCAGGGACAGGAATCCCGTCCCCGAACGCGTGAGATGTCCCCCTCCGGGACGACATGCACCCGGCCGCGTGGAATGTCCCCGCTCGTAGGCCGCCCCCGCAAGCCGCAGGTGCGCCGGCGGGCTACTCAGGCATCCCCCAGCTCAAGACGATCAGCAACGGCACCACGCCAGCGACGAGAATAGACAGCAGCACCACCAGCGCGAAGATCAACGACCCCTTCTCGGTTTGGGACATGCCGCGATGCTTTCCTATGCTCAGCGCCCCCGGGTCGCCTCGAAGGATCGAGGCGCGGTAGAACACCGGGACCACCTGTCCGGGCTGCACGGCGAACTGGAGGCGCGGCTTGGGACTGAGGAAGGCCGCGTAGTGGTCGACGACGACGCTCGCCGACCCCGGGGGCACCGCGATCCTCACGAACTGGCCCGCGGACAGGCGCATCGCCCAGCCGTTGATCGTGACGGACACGGTGCTCTTGCCCGGCATTGAGATGGACGGGTCGAAGTACAGGTCGATGAAGGCGCTGTTCTGCGGCGTGGCCCCGGGCAGGGCCTGGAATGCGGGCGCGTCCTCGCTCATGTCTCCGTCACAGCCCTTCTCATCGCCTCAGCTGATCGAGATCAGGCTATCAACCGGCCGGTCACCACCAGCGCCGACGACGCCGTCGCACCGCCCGGTCTGCGGAGCGCGCCCTACTCCCCCTTGAACTTCATGCCGGCGGTGAAGCCGTAGGGGTTGGCGGCGTAGTCGGCCAGGGTCTGCTCGTCGCGGGCGGCGAACTCGGCGTCGTCCTCGGGCAGCGGCTCGTCGATGTCATCGTCGACGACGATCGCCTCCATCTCCTGGGTGTCCCCGACCCCCAGGTAGGCCCGCTCGTCACGGTGCTGGGGCAGTACCGTAGCCACATAGTCCTCCACCGCCTCCTGGGTGGTGACGTAGCGGTCCTGGGCCTCGGACATGTACCAGCGGTGCTCGAGGATCTCGTGGAAGATCTCCGCGGGCTCCAGCTTACGGCGCAGCTCGACGGGGACTGAGTGAATGGTGGGCTCGAAGACCTCCGCCAGCCAGGAGTGGGCCACGAGCTCGATGGGGTCCTCGCTGCGGCCAGTGATGGCCCGGTAGGCCTCCAGGTCGTTGAGCATGCGCTGACCCTGGCGCTCCTGGACGTCCAGGCCGGTCAGTCGCATCACCTGGCGGTGGTAGTGGCCGGCGTCGACGACCTTGGGCTGAATAGTGATGTGGTCGCCCCGGGAGTCGGTGTTCATGGTGAGCTCGGCGACGTCGTAGCCCATCTCGTTGAGCTTCTCGACCCGGCGGCGCAGGCGCCAGCGCTCATCCATGGAGAAGGACTCCTCGGCGGTGAGCACCTCCCACAGCTCGGTGTAGCGGCTGACGATCCGATCCCCCACCTCAATGGTATCCACGGTCGGCTCCAGCAGGGCGCCGGCCTGAAGGTCCATGAGCTCGCCGATGATGTTGGTGCGGGCCACGTCGATGTCATAGAGGCGCTTGCCGTCGGTGAGCCCCTCGGGGTAGAGCTCTCCGGTCTCGGCATCCACCAGGTAGGCGGCGAAGGCCCCGGCGTCGCGGCGGAAGAGCGTGTTGGACAGGGACACGTCCCCCCAGTAGAAGCCCAGCAGGTGCAGGCGCACCAGCAGCACGGCGAGCGCGTCGATGAGTCGGGTGGCGGTCTCGGGCCGCATGTACTGGCTGAAAAGAGCCCGGTAGGGCAGGGAGTAGGACAGGTGCTCGGTGATGAGCACCGAGTTGAGCTCCTCACCGGTGACGCTGCTGCGGCCGGTGATGACCGCCGTCGGGTGCACGCAGGGCGCCCCCAGCCGCAACAGGTCGCGCAGGAGCTCGTACTCGCGATGCGCCACGGACTCGCCGATCTCCTTGACCGCGATGACGCGCTCGGAGAGGTTGACGAAGCGCACGATATGGCGCGACAGACCACGGGGCAGCGCGGCAAGGACTTCGGTGGGCCACTCCTCCAACGCCGTCTCCCAGGGGAGGTCGAGCAGCGCCGGGTCAATCGTTGCCGCCGTGATCTTCATGGACTGGGACATGAGGTCATTCTTTCAGGCCAGAACCCATTTTGCTTTTCGAGACATGAGCCGCCGACCACACTTCTTACAGTGTCGGCGTCGGAGCGGCTCCCATCAGGTGGTGGCCGCACCGGCCCGGTCCCGCCTCGGTGAGCGCGACGACGGCGCCGCCCCCGGGCTGGGGAACGGCGCCGTCGTGCTCAGCATCCTCAGGCAGGCAGGCGCTTGCCGGTGGAGGCGGAGAAGATGTGCTCCTGACCGGGGCGGATCCGCACATAGACGGTCTCGCCCGGCTCGGGGGCGGTACGCGGGGGCACGCGCACGATGATCTGGCTCGAGTCCTCACCGGAGCCGAGCTTGGCCTCGGAGTCCTCGGCGCCGACGAGCTCACCGTAGATGTAGGCGTCGGAACCCAGCTCCTCGACGAAGGACAGGCGCACCGGGATGGAGTGCTCGTCCTGGGCGGAGACGACGTCGAGCGACTCGGGGCGGAACCCGATGGTCACCTTGCCTCCGTCCTCGGGGGTGATGGCGTCCAGGGTCGCCTTGGACAGCTGAATCTTGGCGGCGCCGACGGTGGCGACGTCACCCTTGACCGTGAACTGCCCCAGGTTCATGGCCGGTGAGCCGATGAAGCCGGCGACGAAGTCGTTGGCGGGGTGGTCGTACATCTCGCGCGGGGTGCCGACCTGCTGGAGCACGCCGTCCTTGAGGACCGCGATGCGGTCACCCATGGTGAGGGCCTCGGTCTGGTCGTGGGTGACGTAGACCGTGGTGACGCCCAGCGAGCGCTGGAGCGAGGCGATCTGGGTGCGGGTCTGCACACGGAGCTTGGCGTCCAGGTTGGACAGCGGCTCGTCCATGAGGAAGACCTTGGGCTTGCGCACGATGGCACGGCCCATGGCCACACGCTGACGCTGACCACCGGAGAGCGCCTTGGGCTTGCGGTCCAGGTACTCGGTCAGGCCGAGGATCTTGGCGGCCTCGCGCACGCGCTTGTCGATCTCGGCCTTGGGGGTGCCGGCGATCTTGAGGGCGAAGCCCATGTTGTCGTGCACGGTCATGTGCGGGTAGAGCGCGTAGTTCTGGAAGACCATGGCGATGTCACGGTCCTTGGGCTGAACGTCGGTGACGTCGCGGTCACCAATGAGGATACGGCCGGCGTTGACGTCCTCCAGGCCCGCGAGCATGCGCAGGGAGGTGGACTTACCGCAGCCGGAGGGGCCAACGAGTACGAGGAACTCGCCATCGGCGATCTCGAGGTTGAGAGCATCCACGCTGGGGCGGTCATTGCCCGGGTAAATGCGCGTGGCGTTCTCGAAAGTCACAGTTGCCATGAGTGGTGCTTCCCTTCACCGGCAGGTACGTGCCGGACGATCCGTCGTGAAAGGTGCCGATGCGTGTCCGCATTGACACGTGCCGCGGTCAGCCATTCGACCGCGGACGGGCTCATCTTGACACAGGTTCCCCGCTTTGACTAGTGATTCCCAGCAAACAGCCAGGGTGGTCTTCCACGGCGATGGCGGTGAAAGACCGCCGTCGGGTCAGTGGCGGGTCGGTGACGGACCGCGGACGGGGCGATGACGGGCCGCGGGCGGGTCGACCCGCCCCCCGGACAGCGGCCGGTGGAGACCTCCCCATCCCCGCCGTCGGAAACCACCTGTCCCAGGACCGGCGATGTGGCTCCATCACTGGTTTTACTCCCGCGACATGGCCCACAGTCGGGCGAAGAGCCCCACAGGTTCGGGGCGCCCACGAGTGAATCCGGCCCGGTACTGTGGGGGCCATGACGCAGAACTTCGACGCGCACGCGGGCGAGCCGGTCACCCTGAGCAAGTTGCGCGCCGGCACCCTGGTGGGGGGATACCGGCTTCTGCGTCGCCTGGGCGCCGGGGGCATGGGCGTGGTGTGGGAGGCCACCGATGAGGGTGGGCGCCACGTGGCCATGAAGATCCTCCACCCGCAGATCGCCGCGGACCCCACGGCTCGGCGCCGCCTGGAGCGGGAGGCCAGCGTCCTGGCCCGCGTGAGGGACACGCGCGTGGCGCGCATCCTGGACATTGAGACCGGGGACGGCTCCCAGGGCATCACCTTCGTCATCACCGAGCTCATTGAGGGCCCCACCCTGCAGCACGAGGTGGAGCACGAGGGCGTCTACGACCTGACCACCGACGCCCGCGACCTAGCCGACCTGGCCCACGGGCTGGTCGACTCGCTGCGCGCGGTGCACGCCGCCGGCGTCATCCACCGCGACCTCAAGCCCTCCAACGTCATGCTCAGTGCGCAGGGGCCGGTTCTCATCGACTTCGGCATCGCCCAGGTGGCCGACGACGTCCGGCTCACGCAGACCGGGCAGGTCACGGGCACACCGGGATTCATCCCTCCGGAGATGCTCGACGGCGGGGAGCCGAATTCCGACGTCGACTGGTACGCCTGTGCCGGCGTGCTCCTGTTCACCGTCACCGGACTGGCGCCCTTCGGTTCTGGCGCCTGGCAGGTGGTCTTCCGGCGCGTCTACGCGGGCACCCCGGAGCTGGGCAACCTGGAGGAGGAGAGCCCGGCGCTGGCGCGGGCGTTCACGGCGGCGCTCGCCCCTGAGGCGGACAACCGGCTGGACCCGGACGGCCTGCTGGAGGTGCTCGATGAGATCGCCGAGGGCGGGACCGGGCAGGAGGCGGTCGACCGGCTCCTGGGGCCTGAGGACGAGGAGCCGGAGTCCAGTGAGCTGGCGCGGAGCACCAGCACCTTCGTCTCGGGCTACGGATCGGCCCCGGGATCTCCTCGCGATGCTCGCAGCGCGACCTCGGCCTCCCCGGCCGCATACGGCAGTCCCGTCTCCGCGGCCTCCGGCGCGGAGGGCGGGTACGGTTACGCGACGCCGTCGGCCGCCTCCGGCGCTTCCGCGCAGCCCCCGCCGGCCATTCCGCCGCGTTCGTGGCACCAGAGCGGTTCGGCGATGCCCTCGATGGGGGCGCAGTCAATGCAGTACGGCGTGGGTGCTCCTGCGCCTGCGGCCACGTCTGGTGCTTACCCACGGCCGGCGCCGTCCGGGCAGGTGCCGATGTTCCCCTACTCGGGACAGCATCCGACGGCGTATCAGCCCGGCTACTCCCGGGCCCTCGCCGGTCCGACGGCTGCGCCGGCAGGGGCGATGACCGGTGCGATGGCGGCGGGTTCCTCAGGTGCACAGGTCCGCCGGTTCAACGCTCCCCGACACCCGGGTGAGCTGCCTGATTGGGCGCAGGAGCCGGTGCGTCGCCCGCTGGCGATGCTGTCCCTGTGGTTCATGCTGTCCTCGATCGGGATCGTCAGACCGGGCTGGATGGCCATTGTCGGGGCGATTCTGACGGCGATCGCCGGCACTGTGGGCCGGGCCCAGGACGCTCGGCGCTGGAACCGGCTCCAGCGCGGCGGCACCGCTCCGTCGGACAACTCCCGCATGTGGGCGATGAGCCCGTGGTACCTGTTGCGCTCGCTGATATCTGTTGGCTTCGCTTTTCTCCTGGCCTTGGGGACCGCGACCGTCCTTCTCACGTTCTTCTACTCAGCGGGTGCGGTGAACGACGACGCCCCGATTCTCGGATCGTTCCCCCCCACTAGCCGCTACTACATCCTCTATTTCACCGAGATCGCCTCGTACCTTCTCATCCTGTGGCTGGCGCCGTGGGGGGCGGCGACGCGACGCGGTGGCGCACATATGCTCAACTCGTTCACCCCCAGCGACAGCGGCAGAAGGAACCTGGTGATGGGCATGCTGGGTGTTGGCGCCGTGTTCTTCATCCTGGCCTTCGCCGGTGCGCTGCCGATTCCGAATCTGACTCCCTTCGGGAGCTGAGATACCGCTTCGGCGGGTGACGCCGAGGTCCCTGGTGGCTCCTGCTTCCGGGACCAGGTGCAGTGGGAGCGTGGGGACCGCCAGTGATGTGGGTTGTGGTCAGCGGAAGAAGGGGATGCCTCCGAAGCGGGTGGTTTTGCCGCGGTAGGCCCGGATCGCTTGGACGGAGCACACCAGCACGTGGACCCCGACCATGACCAGCGCCATGATGATCGGGGTGCCCCACGGAATGAAAGACGGCGACTCATCGAAGTCGTTCGCAACGGAGACCACGGCGATCTGGATCACTATCAGAGCCACCTCCACCAGCAGCAGCGTCAGCCCCCAGCTCGCCGCCCGACGACGATTCGTCCGGGCCGGCTCACGCAGATCCTTCTTGTCCCACAGGCCGATCACGATCATCGCCACCGCAGCCAGCAGCGCATTGAAGCCCGGCACAAACACCAGCAACCCGAACAGCCCCGCACTCCACGCCTCAGCACCGGATGGAGCACGTACCTTGACGGGTGCCGGAGCCATCATCGGCGCAGGCACAATCCCGGGGGCCGGCGCACCTGGAGCCCCAGGGGCGGGGAAGGCCCCGTAGCCCGTCACTGGCCCCGACACGGATCGTCTCGCCGGGTCGACCTCCGGGGCCGACTCCAGCATCGTGTAGTAACCACCCGAGGACGCCACAGCCTCGGGCTCCCGCATCTCACCCACGCAACTCCCCGCTCACTCAACACCAGAACGGCCGACCCCACCCGAACCAGACTCATCAGCGCCACTGCCCGCCGCCTGGGCAGCCTCAGTACCGGCCTCTTGGCGCTCCCGGGCCTCCTCCTCGTGATACGCCGCTATCTTGGCTGCCATCCACTCCGGAATCCACTCCGGATCCCGCGGACAGCGCTCCAGCTCAACAACCGCATCCGCACCACCAATCGGCCGTGCACTAATGACCGGCTCACGCATCCAGTCCGCCTCCTGATGCAGCACCCCCTCAGCAGCCTCCATCCAAAAATGCGAGTACAACCACGCACCCCGATGCTGATCCACCTGAGACGGACGAATGTCATCCAACTCGAAACCAATTTCAGGAGGAAAATACACCGAATTCCGCTCCCCGTCCTGTGTCAACCAGACCCTGACGCGGGCAACTCGATGAATCACCTGATAATCGATATCGACCCTATCCGCCCCCTCCTCGGTCAGCCAGCCACGAAGCAACACCTCACACTTCGAGACCACCGGATTGCCCTGATTCCCCTGGCTACTTGACATCAACGTGCTCCCCCACGCTCTTGCTGCGGCATTGATGCGGCCGCGTCTTTTCCTCTCACCGCATCCCTGCGGGCCGGCTCTTATGCCTTCAGGCCCCGATCTTCATCCAGTCGGGGATCGCGCCGGGGTCACGGGGGAAGACCTCCAGCTCCTTGGCGCAGTCCTCCGCCGTGTAGGGCGGGTCGAGGACCGGCTCGCGGTCATAGTCGAAGTCGGAGATGAGCTTGTAGCCCTCGCTGCTCTTCATGGACAGCGCCGCCCAGGTCCAGGTCCCGCCACGGGGGTGGGCCATGAGCGCCCGCAGGCGCACGGCCTCACGGACCAGCTCAACGGGCATCTCGTTCTCGGCCCACTGGGCGCGGCGCAGAATGCCACGGGGCCTGAGCACGCGACTCGTCACGGCGGCGCGGGTCCCCACCCCCTCAACCTCCACCACGACCTCCTGGGCGTCTACGGACTGCATCCAGTTGCCCCAGTCGGTCGACATGTTCTGGAGCAGGACCATCTGGTCCTCCATCTGGCCACCCATAGGCCCATCCATCATGGTCACAATCCCCTCCACCCGGTCACTCCCGGACCGCTCGGTCTGATTCCCCCCGATTCTGCCCGACCCCGGCTACACGCGCCGGGACAACGACGACCGATGCGTCACAATCCGCCACCGGCAGACACCAGGCGTGGTTTCCTCCAGGATCCTCGGGCAGAATGACGTCACGACAGCCATCACTCGTTGATCGTTCATCTTCTTGATCGTCCGCTCGTCACCGCACCACAAGGAGCACCGCGTGTCCACTAACCAGCCCCGCCAGACCAAGGCCCAGCGCCGCGAGGCCGCGCGCCTCAAGGCCAAGGAGCTGCGCGAGGCAGAGGCCCGCCGCGCGCGCCGCAACACGATCGCCCGCCGCAGCTTCATCGGAGGCGCGGGCGTGGCCGTGGCCGGCGGGCTCGGCTACCTGGCCTACCTCGGCGTCGACGCCAAGAAGAAGCCCAAGGGCTCGAAGTTCCCCGCACCGAACGAGGGCCTGGCCACCGCGAAGGCGAGTCAGAACGGCATCCCCAAGCAGGTCCTCTCGGACGCCTCCTGGACCTACGGCGAGGGCGCCGCTCTCGACACCGTCGCCGCCTCGGCCCCCGTCCTGGACATCTACTTCGACTACTCCTGCTCTCACTGCGCCCAGTTCGAGGGCATCCACACCCAGGAGATCAACCAGCTCCTGAGCGACAAGAAGATCACCCTGGCCCTCCACCCCACCAAGCTCCTCGGCCAGGAGTGGACCAGCGTGGTCATGAACGCGATGGGCGTCGTGCTCGACGAGGCCCCGGCCCAGTCCCTGAGCTTCCACAACGCCGCCTTCGAGATCTTCTCCCAGTTCTTGCAGACCAAGGACCAGAGCAACATGACGGTGGAGGGCCTGGTCGCCGCCGCCACCAAGGTGAACGTCCCCAAAGAGGTCTCCGCCAAGTTCAAGGCGGCCATCGACTCCGACAAGTACAAGAAGTGGGTGGAACTCGGCGACGAGGCATTCAAGGCCAGGGAGCTGGAGGGCACCCCCACCGTCTTCTTCAAGGGGGAGAAGGTCGACCTGAACAAGCTCCAGACCCCGACCTCCCTGACCGAGCTCGTCACCGGATCCACCGCGACGGCGCAGCCCACCCAGCAGGCAACTCAGCAGCCCACCCAGCAGCAGGGCTGATCCCCGCACCGGAGCCCATCCCAGGCCCCACGGACCTCCTCGTAGGACCCGCGGACCCGGGCGGCGACGGGCGCAGTACCGTCTCCCCCGGTTTCCCGCCCCGGGGCGGTCTGTGTCAGACTGTCCCACGCACCTGCGGCCGCCTGGCCGGCCGCGCGCCGCTTTAGCTCAGTTGGTAGAGCAGCTGTCTTGTAAACAGCAGGTCGTCGGTTCGAGTCCGACAAGCGGCTCCACTCACCGCCCGCAGCCGTCCGGGGCCTGGCCGCTCCTGTCTCACCTGCCCCACGGCCCGGCCACGAGCGCACCACCGGGAGGGGACATGTCGGTGACCGCAGCACCAGCGGCGTCCTGCGCCCTCCACGACGCCGGCACCTGCCGCTCCTGCCCCCACCTGTCCCTGCCGTTGCCCGCCCAGCTGGACGCCAAGCAGTCCCATGTCGCCGGCCTCCTGGCCGACCACGTCCCGGCCGGCCTGTGGCAGGCACCGGCCGCGAGCGCCCCCACCGGCTTCCGCAACAAGGCGAAGATGGCAGTGGCAGGGACCGCCGCCCACCCGACCCTGGGGATCCTCGACGGCGCCGGGTGCGGCGTCGACCTGCGCACCTGCCCGTTGCACGCGCCTGCCATCGAGGCGGCCCTGCCGGTGCTGGCCGGCCTCATCACCGAGCTGGGCCTGCGCCCCTACGACGT
Source organism: Actinomyces stomatis (assembly GCF_031292835.1). Classification (NCBI taxonomy): domain Bacteria; kingdom Bacillati; phylum Actinomycetota; class Actinomycetes; order Actinomycetales; family Actinomycetaceae; genus Actinomyces; species Actinomyces stomatis. The sequence goes on along the minus strand of NZ_JASPEP010000010.1, from coordinate 61,825 downwards.
GCCCACGCGCCGCGGCGAGCTCAAGTACGTCCTGGTGACCGCCTCGCCCGACGACGACCTCATGGTGCGCTTCGTCCTGCGCTCCCACCACCACCTGGAGCGGCTGCGCGCCGCCCTGCCTGACCTGCACCGGCGTCTGCCCCAGCTGGCGGTGGCCGCCGTCAACATCCAAAGCGTCCACCAGGCCGTCATCGAGGGGCCCGAGGAGATCGTCCTGACTGAGGAGGACCGTCTCCTCATGCGCCTGAGCCTGCCGTCACCGGAGCACGGCGGCCGGGCCGGTCGGCGCGGCAACGGCGTCGAGCTGCCCCTCTACCTGCCCACCCGCTCCTTCTTCCAGACCAATACGGCCGTGGCCGAGGCGCTCTACGCCACCGCCCGCGCCTGGGCCGAGGAGGCCGGACCGGCCCGGGTGTGGGACCTGTTCTGCGGCGTCGGCGGCTTCGCCCTGGCCTTGGCGGTGCCCGGCCGCCGGGTGCTGGGGGTGGAGGTCTCGGCGTCGGCCATTGACGGGGCGCGTGCGGCGGCCGCCCTCATGGGCCTGGATCCCGCCCTGGTGCGCTTCGAGGCCGGGGACGCCCGCGTCCTGGACCCGGCCGCCCCTGAGGAGCGCGTCGCCGGGGCGCAGCGCCCGGATCTGCTCGTGGTCAACCCGCCCCGGCGCGGGATCGGGGAGCAGCTGGCCGGCAGGATCGAGGCCTCCGGCGTGGAGCGGGTGCTCTACTCCTCCTGCAATCCGCGCACGCTGGCGGCGGACCTGACGCACCTGCCCTCGATGCGGGTGACGCGCTCCCGCCTGTTCGACATGTTCCCGCACACCGAGCACGCCGAGGTGCTCGTGGAGCTGGTGCGGGCCTGAAGGCCCTACTCGAGCTCGGCCAGGGAGGTGCGCACGTCGGCCAGGGCACTGTTGATGGCCTCCGCCTCGAAGGGGACCTCGAGGTCGCGCACGCGCACGGCCAGGTCGGCCAGATCCCGGGCCTCGCCGAAGCCCTGTCCGGCCAGGGTGCGCGCGGTGGTCACGGAGTCGGCCTGTCCGGCGCCGGCGGCCGCGGCCGCCTCGATGAGCTCGAGGATCGGGCCCTGGAGGACGCCGAGGTCCTCGGCCACGACATCCAGCTCGCCGCCCACCAGCTCGCGGCGCGCGTCGAGCAGGCCGACGCGCTGGGTCAGGTTGTCGGCGCCGTCGCTCAGCGCCGAGCACAGCTCGGTGAGGCTGCCGACGGCGTCGTTGGCGTCGACCTCGTCCTGGCCCTCGATGATCTGGACGGCGAAGATCCCGGCGGCCAGGTTGTGCAGGCGCGCCAGGGCGATGCGGAAGCTCACCGAGTCCAGGTCGCCGCGCAGCGCCTCGATCTGGCTGCTCAGCGGGTGGAGCTGCTCGGAGCACTCCAGGACCAGGGCGTCGACCTGCTGGCAGCGCGCAGCGACATCGTCGGCCTGCTCGCCGTGACCCAGGACCTCGACGTCGGCGCCGACGGCCCGCATGGCCTCGCGCAGCGCGCCCAGACGGGCCGAGAGGGCCTCGATCTCGCCGGCCCGCTTGCCCAGGAGGTCGACGAGCCGCTGCCCCTCCTGGAGGATGCCGACCAGCCCGGCGGTCTCGGCCTCGATCCGGCTCATGGCGTCCAGGATCCGGGCCACGGGGCCGTCGGCCTGCGGGCTGTCGGGGATGCCGACGCCGTGGGCGAGCAGCTCGCCGACCTCGGCGACCAGCACCCGGCGGGTGAAGTCGATGGCGTCGGCGTACCCCAGGGCCTGCAGCTCGGCCTGGAAGGCGGCCTGCCCTGCGGCGGCCACCTCCCGGCGGGTGGAGCCGGCCGCGGCGGAGGCCTCCTCGACGTCACGGACCCGGGCGTAGGCGGCCTCGACGTCGTCGCGCAGGTCGGTGAGCATCGGCAGGGTGCGCACGGACAGGTAGCCGGAGCCGGAGGGGACGATCGTGGCGAAGACGCGGTAGTGGCCGTCGTCGGAGGAGCGGTTGGTGATGTAGGCGCTGGCGGCCCGGCCCGCCTCGATGGCGTCCCAGATGGAGCGGAACAGGCCGGCGGGCATGTCCGCGTGCCGCACCACGTTGTGGGCCCGCCCCACCAGGGCGCCGCGCGGGTAGCCGGACAGGCGCATGAAGGTGGAGTTGGCGCGGCGGATGCGCCCGTGGGAGTCCGTGGTGGAGAAGAAGAGCTCGTCGGCGGCGAAGACGTGCTCGACGGGAGCTGCGGACTCGACCATGAGTGACCTTCCTTGGGGCGGCGCAGGCGTGCGAGCGGCATCGGGGCTGCAGCGGCTGCGGGGCGTTGTGGGACCTTGGTCGGAAGCCTACTCTTGACCGGCCTTCGAGGCCGCCGATCCCGGCGGGAGGACGCGTCACAGTGAGCGAGACCGGATCGGGCCGTTTTCTGCCGATCGAGCAGTCGTGGACGGACGCCTGAGCGGGCCCGCCGGCAGCCGCCCGGGGATGACTCCCCATGATGGAACCGCACCAAGGCCCTGACAGGTCCAGGCGGGCTCCCTAACCTGGCTTCATGACCCCGCCTGACCCCATGAGACTCTCCGCCTCCGACCACTGCGGCCCGACCCGCCGCCAGCTGCTGGCACTGGGCGCCCTGGTTCCCGCAGCAGTGGCACTGCTGGGCGGCTGCTCCTTGGCATCGGGCAATCAGCTGACCTCCAAGGTCACCCATGAGACGGTCCATCCCTCCGACGTCCCGTCCCAGGTGACTGGCGCGGCCGCCGCCTGTGACCAGCTCGGGGGCAAACTCCTGACCCACTACCTCAAGGCCGACCCCGAGACGACGGCGATGGCCTCCCCGCTCAGTCTCGCCCTCCTCCTGGCGATCCTGGCCGACGGCGCCGGCGACGCCAAGGCCCAGGGCTTTGACGCGCTCCTGGGGCTCTCGGGTGAGGACCGTGACCGGGCCTGGTCTGCCATCCAGAACTCCCTGAACCGCCACGACGGCGACCTCAAGGGCTTCGACCCGGACAAGATCCCGGCCAAGCCGCTCGTTCACCTGGCCAACCACGTCCTCATCGCCGACGAGAAGAAGTTCAAGGTCGAGCAGACCTACCTCGACACGGTGCTGCACTGGTTCTCCGCCGAGATCGAGCAGGTCGGCGTGGGCTCCATGAAGGAGAACCTCGACAGCTGGGCCTCGCGCAACACGGCCGGCCTCATCCCGAGCAGTGGCATCAAGGTCACCCAGGACACCCGCCTGGTGGTGCAGAACGCACTGCTCTTCGCGGCCCAGTGGGACTCCCCCTTCAAGGCCGAGGGCACCGAGCAGGAGGACTTCACGCTCGCCGGGGGCAAGACCGTCAAGGCCGACCTCATGAACGGCAAGCACAACATCCCCTACGCCACCGGGAAGGGGTGGGCGGCGGTGCGCCTGAACTACGCCAGCGGCGAGGACGGCAGGGACTCCGACCTCGCCCTCGACGTCGTCCTGCCCGACGCCGGCACCCTGCCCGGTGCCATGGGTGCCGGAACGTGGGCGGAGGCCTCCAAAGCCCTGGACGCCGCGCAGACCCGCGAGGTGCTGGTGTCCCTGCCCAAGCTGGACCTCACCTCCCAGCCCAAGGAGCTCCTCACGTTCCTCATGGAGCAGGGGCTCAAGCCCGAGGGCCTGGACCGGATCGCGCCCGAGCTCGCACTGACCCAGGTCGTCCAGCAGATACGCCTCGTCCTGGACGAGGAGGGCACGGTCGCGGCCGCTCTGAGCGAGGGCGCAGCAGTGGAGATGGCGGCACCGGCGGAGCAGACCAAGCCGATCGAGTTCACGGTGGACCACCCCTATGTGCTGCGGCTGCGGGACCTGACCAGTGGCACCGCACTGCTGGAGGCCGCCGTCATGGATCCCACCCTCAAGACGGTCGGCGCCTCGGCCGGTCCTTCGGCCTGACCGGGCCGCCTTCTGTCGACCGGGGTGCACCGGTGGATTCTTCCGGTCGGTGGAACGTCTCGCCGCCCGGAGCGCATCCAGGCGGTAGGCTCCGGGGCTGACAGAACCGTCGCGGGATCCGCCCGCTCGGCCCGCAGCCTCTTTCCAACCAGCAGGAGAACTCCTCATGACCGTTGAGCTCGTCACCACCTCCAGCCCGGAGATCGTCGAGGCCATGGAGCGCCTCATCCCGCAGCTCTCCCGCAGCGCCCCGGCGCTGAGCGCCGAGCAGTGCGAGGCCTTCATCGCTCAGGAGGGGGTCTTCCTCTTCGTCTTCCGCCCCGAGGCCGAAGCCGGCCAGAGCGCCCCGATCCTGGGCATGCTCACCCTGGCGACCTTCACGATCCCCACGGGCCTGCGCGCCTGGGTGGAGGACGTCGTCGTCGACGGCGAGGCCCGCGGCCAGGGTGCCGGGCAGGCCCTTGTGGAGGCCGCCGTCGAGTACGCCGGCAAGATGGGGGCGCGCACCGTCGACCTCACCTCACGCCCCTCGCGCGAGGCCGCCAACCGCCTCTACCGCCGCTCCGGCTTCGAGCTGCGGGAGACCAACGTCTACCGCTACGCCCAGGTCTGAGCAGCCAGGCACGCCCCCGCTGAGCAGCACTCCCCCGCGGCCTCCTCACCGCCCCCTTCCCACCATCACCACATCACTTCGACAGAATCTTCATACACGACCCGGAGCCGCGTCGCTTGTGAAGATTCTGTCGAAGTGCGAGCGCGAGGTGGCGGGTGTGCCGACGTGGTGGGTGCTCGGGCAGCCGGTCGGGAGGAGCCGGCGGGGTGCGCACCCACCGTCCGCGTGCCTTCAGGCCAGGAGGGCGTCGATGAAGGCGGCCACGCTCGGGGTGGTGCGCCCACCGGTGGCCTCGACGACGTCGCCCGGGGCGCCGACCATCGCGCAGGGGACGTCGGCCCGCTCGAACATCGAGATGTCGTTCCAGGAGTCGCCCACGGCGGCCACCTCACTGATCTCCATGCCCTGATCGGCCAGGAGCGCGGCGAGCCGGCCCAGGCCCGTCCCCTTGGACTCCCCCGCCGCCGTGACGTCCACGAAGCCGGTCGAGCGGGTGCAGCTGATGCCGTCGACGGCCTCCTCCAGGCCGCGGACCAGCGCCGCGGCGGCCCGGGCATCGGGGATGTGCAGCGGCATCGAGGTGATCCCCAGGCCCGCGACCTGCGACAGGGGCGCCGCGGTGAAGCGGTCGGGCGGCGTGCGCTGGTCAGTGGACAGGCCGATCGGGTCATCCAGCACGTAGTCGCGCTCGAGGGTTGAGGCGAACACGGAGACGGGGGCCTCAGCGATGTCGCCGATCGCCCGGACCACCTCCCGCACCTGATCGGCCTCAAGCATCCGGGTGCGATGCACCTGACCGGCCGCGTCGATGACGGTCGTGCCCGTAGCGCACACGGCGTAGTCGTAGTCCAGGCCGATGGACGTCGAGGCCCGGGCCACCTCGACGGCGTGCTGCACCAGCCGCACCGAACGCCCCGTGGCCAGCACCAGGAGGTTGCCGGCCTCGCGCCAGCGCACGAGGGCCTCGGCGTCGGCCTGCCCGACGACGTGGTGGAAGACGAGGGTGCCGTCAAGATCCGTGGCGAGCAGACGCATGCCGGCGAGCATAGCTCGCGCTTCCCGAGCCCGCCCCGCGCGTCGGTACATCGATGCCTCAACACTTCGACAGAATCTTCATAATCGACCCGGAGCCGCGTCGCCTGTGAAGTTTTGGTCGAAGTGTGGGCCTAGATCATCGGTCGCCCCATGAGGGAGTCGATGAGGTCGGCGAGGCTGGAGACCGTGCCATCGCACTGGGCCACCACCTCCGGCGGCGACCAGGGCAGGGCGTAGGAGTGGTCGGCGGCCTGGTGCATGGAGATGTCATTCCAGGAGTCCCCGATCGACCAGGTCTCCATGGGCTCCGGCGAGCACGAGCCGACGCCGAGCCCCACCGAGCCACCGGCCGGGACCTCTCCAGCCTCCCCGGCATCGCCGGACGTCTCCGGGGCGGGCGGCTCAGCAAGGCTCGCCACCAGCTGCCTGAGACCCGCCCCCTTGGAGGCCGAGGCGGGCACGACGTCGATGAAGTCCTGGTTGCGGAAGCCCACCGCCTGCCCCTCCCAGCGCCGGTGCAGGTAGGTCTCGGTGCGCGCGGCCATCTCCGGGTCGGTGAAGCGCATCGGCACACCGATGAACTCGCGCCCGTCCAGCTCTCGCCGAGTGGCCGGCCGGAACAGGGTCAGCAGCTCCGAGCCGGAGCCGATCGTGTCGTAGACGAGCAGGTCCTCGTCCAGCCCGGTGGTGAAGACGGTGACGCCCGGCGCCCCTTCAACGAAGTCGAGGATGTCCTCGACGACGCCGGCCGGCAGGACCGTCGAGTAACGCACCCTGATATCCGCGTCCACGATGGCGGCCCCCGTGTAGAGGATGGCGTTGTCGAACTCCAGGCCCATGGGCACCACGACGTGCTCCAGCGCCGAGACCGACCTGCCGGTGTTGATGACCAGGAGGTTGCCGGCCGCCCGCCACCGGGCCATGGCCTCGCGGTCGCGCAGCGAGATCGTCCCGTTGAAGACGATGGTGCCGTCCAGGTCGGTGGAGATGAGCCTGCGTGGCATGGGAGTCCTTTCCGTTCAGGTCCCGGGGGATGTCGGTCGCCTCGGAGTCGTCGGTCTGCGCCTCACGAACCGCCTAGGAGACGTCGAGGACTTGAGTCTTCACCTTGCGGGCCTTCTTGGCCTGCTTCTTGGCCTGCTTCTTGGGCTGCTTCTTGGGCTGGCGCTCCTGGCGTTCCTGGCGCTCGCGGGCCCACTGGGCGTAGCCGTGAAGGAGGCTGCGTGAGTCGGGGGTGAGGATCTTGTTGTCCTTGAGCAGTCCCTCGGCGTGCTGGGTCATGGACCGCAGGTACTCGGGGTTGCGGGTGAGCTCGTACTGGCGCTCGGCCTCCTCCAGGTCACGGACCTCACGGCGCACCTGCCGCTCGATCACGGCCCGTCCCCCCATGAGGAGGATGGCCACGAGCAGGAACGGGATCGAGGCGATCCCCCGGGTGACGGGGTAGAGGATGCAGGCGATGACCATGAGCCAGGTGACGTACCTGCCCATGGAGTGGGTGTACTCGCGCCGGCGGTCATCCTCCCCGGAGGCCCCGCCGGCCTCGGTGGCCCCGGCGTCGGTCTTGCTGTTCTCACTCATGCTCGGTCACGCTGGTTCCTTGCTGCTGGGGCGGGGACGACGTCGGAACGGGGCGGGTGCCGACCGAGCCCGGCAGGGGCCTCGCACCCCAGCCGAACCGGTCGCTTATGCCTCACCTCACACTACAGGACGGTGACCCCGGTTCCTCGCGGGGCCTCACACTCGGGGCACGTTGCGCTCGAGCTCGGCCAGCCAGGCGGTCGCGGCGGCGTCGGAGGGCATGCGCCAGTCGCCGCGGGGGGACAGCGAGCCGCCGGCGACCACCTTGGGCCCGTTGGGCAGGGTGGAGCGCTTGAACTGGTTGGTGAAGAAGCGCCGGTGGAACAGCTCGAGCCAGCGACGGATCTCAGGGAGGTCGTAGGCGACCCTCTCCGTCGGCGGCAGTCCCTCGGGCCAGTCCCCGGCCTCCGCGTCCGCCCACGCCTTGTGCGCCAGGAAGGCGATGCGGCTGGGGCGAGAGCCGCGACGCAGCACGTGCCACAGGGTGAAGTCCTGCAGGGCGTAGGGGCCGATCTTGGCCTGGGTCGACTGGATGGCGCCGCCGGCCTCGGCCGGGACCAGCTCGGGGCTGATCTCGGTGTCCAGGATGGACAGCAGTGTGCGCCCGACGGCGTCGTCGAACAGCTTCTCGGCGACCACCCAGCGGATGAGGTGCTGGATGAGGGTCTTGGGGATGCCGGCGTTGACGCCGTAGTGGGCCATCTGGTCGCCCACCCCGAAGGTGCACCAGCCCAGGGCGAGCTCGGAGAGGTCCCCGGTGCCCAGGACGATGCCGCCGCGGTGGTTGGCGATGCGGAAGAGGAAGTCGGTGCGCAGCCCCGCCTGGACGTTCTCGAAGGTGACGTCGTAGAGCTCGCGCTCGCTCACCCCTTCGGGCAGGACCCCGGTGCGGGCGTACTCGCCGTAGGGGTGGCCCATCTCGGTGAGCATCTGGGTGGCGGTGGCCCGGATATCGAGCTCCTCGAAGGTGCAGCCCAGGCCGACGGCGAGGTCCTCGGCGTTGCGGCGCGTGCCGGCGCTCGTGGCGAAGCCGGGCATGGTGATGGCATGGATGTCCGAGCGCGGCCGCCCCAGGCGGTCCATGGCGCGGGCGGCGACGATGAGGGCGTGGGTGGAGTCCAGGCCCCCGCTGACGCCGATGACGATCTTGGGGTTGCCGATGGCCCCCAGGCGCTGGACGAGGGCGGCCACCTGGATGTTGTAGGCCTCGTAGCAGTCCTGAGCGAGGCGGGCCGGGTCGTCGGGCACGAAGGGGAAGCGGTCCACGCGGCGGCGCAGGCCGATGTCCGCGCGCGGGGCGGCCAGGTCGGCGGCGCTGATCCGGATGCGCCGGAAGGCCGCCGGGTCGGTGAAGGTGGTGGCCGCGGCCGGGGCGCCGGCGACCGGGGGGCTCAGGGTGCGGGCGTTGTCGGCGAAGGTCCCCTGGCGCAGGCGCTCGGCGCGCAGGCCCTCGATGTCGACGTCGACGACGGTGGCGCGCGGCCCGTCGGGGAAGCGCTCGGTGGAGCCGAGCAGCTCCCCGTTCTCGTAGACGAGGGTCTGACCGTCCCAGGCCAGGTCTGTGGAGGACTCGCCCTGACCGGCGGCGGCGTAGACGTAGGCGGCCAGGCCCCGGGCCGACGACGAGCGGGCCAGCAGCTCACGGTCCTCGGCCCGCCCCACCGTGATGGGTGAGCCGGAGAGGTTGACCAGGACCGTCGCCCCGGCCAGCGCCGCCACGGAGGAGGGCGGGACGGGCACCCACATGTCCTCGCAGACCTCGACGTGGAAAGTCAGGCCGGGGACGTCGTCGACCTCGAACAGGAGGTTCGCCCCGAAGGGGACCCGGGCTACCGGCTCGACGCCGTCGACGCCGCCAGTGCTCTCGGCACTGGAGCCGGAACCGTTGTGCACGCCGGGCAGCTCGATGCCCTCCACCCCGGCGGGCAGGGCGTCACCGGGGGCGAAGTGCCGCTTCTCGTAGAACTCCCGGTAGGTGGGCAGGTAGGACTTGGGGGCGACGCCGCGCACCCGTCCGCCCTGGATGACCAGGGCGCAGTTGTAGAGGCGGTCGCCCAGGCGCAGGGGCGCGCCGACGACGAGGGCGGTCAGGAGGTCGGCGCTGGCGGCGCGCAGGGTCTCGATGGCGGTGAGCACGTCGGACAGGAGGACGTCGGACAGGAGGATGTCGTCGATGGCGTAGCCGGTCAGGCACAGCTCGGGGAAGGCGGCCAGGCAGACACCGTCGTCGGCCAGGGTCCGGGCCTGCTCGATGATGGCGGCGGCGTTGGCGGCCGGGTCGACGGGCACCACCGGGAGGGTGACGGCGGCGACGCGGGCGAAGCCCTGGTCGTAGGCGGAGAGGAACTCGATGTCGGTCGCAGGAGCAGTCACGGTGTCGGTCACGGCTCGATCCTCCCATCGACGGCGCCTTCCCGCGAGACCGCCGCCCTCGTGTCACGGCCGGGGTGGGCACTCGGCGCGTCAGGACGCACCCGCCCAGCAACACACTGCGCCCGCCGCGTCACCCGTGGAACCGGGGGTGACGAGGCGGGCGCAGCCCCGATCAGTCAGTACTGGGCGGGGGCGGGCTCGTCGAGCATGAGGCACCAGGCGCCGACATAGACCAGGAACATGGGGCCGGGCAGGAAGCTGGCCAGGATCACCCCGACGCGCACCGCGGTCACGGGCATGCCCCAGGCCTCGGCCAGGCCCCCGCAGACGCCGCCGAGAATGCGGTGCTCACGGGAACGACGGGGCAGGGAGGACCGAAAGCGGGAGAACTCGCCCGACCTGCCGGAGGAGGCGCCCTCACCCTCGGATCGGGTGGACTGACTGAACTGACCGGGGTACTGCTGCTGCGTCATGTCCACAAGTCTGGGCGACAAGGACTGTCCCCCACCATCGGGGAGCACCCTGAGATGTCCCCGATGTTTCTCGAGGCCCGCCCTGACCGCCCGCTCGCCCCGATGGGGCCGCGGCGTTCATCCCGGCTCTCCCGTGCGGGTGGGCCGACGCGGGAGGCGGGCCCCATATGCGCCGCGCACCACCGCCGAAGTCCACCTGAGCACCGGCGCATGCGACCGTTAGGCTGGTTGACGTGACTACGGCTTCCTCCCCCGGTTTCACGGTGCGCGCTGTCCTGTGGGACATGGACGGCACTCTCATGGACTCCCAGCCCTTCTGGGACGAGGCCTTCATCCACCACTGCCAGGCCCTGGGCGGAGACCCGCGCCCAGAGCTCGTCGCCCAGATGACGGGAGCCTCGATCCGTCAGGCCCGCGAGCTCATCGCCGCCACCGGCGCCACCCGCTCCTGGGACGATCCGGCCACGCAGGAGGCCTTCGAGGCGATCGCGCACGACGTCGAGGCATCCGTGAGCGCCGCCCCTCCCCTGCTGCCCGGGGCGCTGCGGATCACCTCGGCACTGTCGGAGGTGGGACTGGCCCAGGCGATCGTCTCGGCCTCACCGCGCCGGATCGTCGAGAAGGTGGCCTCCGCGCTCGGCAACGTCTTCGCCGTCCTGGTCTCGGGTGACGACGGCGTCGGGGCCAAGCCCGATCCGTTGCCCTACGCCACGGCGGTCGAGCGCCTCGACCTGCGCCCCGAGGACTGCGTCGTCGTCGAGGACTCCCCGACGGGGGCGGCCTCGGCCCGGAGCAACGGGATCCACGTCGTGCAGATCGGGGCGACCAAGCACTTCCCGGCCGACCCCGGACTCGTCGTCGTCCCGGACCTGGCGTCGATCACCCCGCACCTGCTGCTGTGGGCGCAGCGCTGAAGCGGGCCGACGCGGGGCAAGACATCCGCTCACGACCGGCGCCCGCACATAGGACCGGCCCGGGAACACGAGGTTCCCGAGCCGGATGGGATGAATAGGGATTCTGATGAGGATGCGTTGAGGGGCCGAGCGCGGTGCGACGCGGCGCCTCAGACCGTCAGGCGGCCTTGGGCCGCTGAGGGGTCTCCGGGGTCTCCTGGACCTCCCACTGACTGCGCAGGCAGTCGGCGTAGAGGCGGATCTCCGCCACCAGGTCAGTGGACAGGGCCTCCGCGGCGGCCGTCCCGGGCGTCGTCGAGCACAGCCACTGCAGCTGGAGGCCATCGATGAGCGCGACCAGGCTGCGCGCCACGAGACGCGAGGGCATCTGCGGGTCCACGAGCCCGGCGGTCTTGCCGGCCTCGAAGCTGGACTCGAACCGCTCGACGGCGCCGTTGAGGTGGTTGGCCATCCACCGGTGCGCGGGGTGCTCGGCGTCGAGGACCGAGACCGCTGTCGCGGTGTAGATCGCCGTGAGGTCCCGGTGGGCGACGTTGCGCTCGAGCAGCTCGATGTAGCGCTCCAGCAGGGCCCAGGGGTTGCCGTCGAGGTCGGCGACGCCGGCAACCTCGAGGGTGTCCAGGTTGCCGACGGTGTCGACGGGGACCTCGGTGGCATCGTCATCGACGGCCGGCGACTCCACGAGAATGCTCAGGGCGTCCTCTCGGTCACGACGCTCCAGCACCTTGGCGAAGAGCTCGTCCTTGGAGGAGAAGTGGTGCAGCAGTCCTGCTTTGGAAATGTCCGCCGCATTGGCGATGTCGGCCAGGGAGGTGCCGGCATACCCGTGCTCTCCGAAGAGAACCACGGCTTCGTTGAGGATGCGTGCTCGCTTGTCCTCGCTGCCCGCTCGGGGGCGCCCGGGTCCGCGCCGCCTAGCCGGGGCAGCTTGGGGCGAAGTCGGGGTACTGACAGTGTTCATGGCCGAATCATGGCACCTTCCAGTAAGGGAATTGCAAGGCAGAAAGGCCCTCTTCGGAATAATCCGCTCAAGTGTGACCTCTATGTGCCCTCCCCGTGACGTGAGTGACGACTTGGTCTCGGTTTTTACACAATTAACCGGCTCCTACCAGCACAGAGTTCTTCGACCGCACGGTCTGTTGTGGCTACTGGGTTTGCCGGCCACCACTCCTCTCCGTTGACGTCCAGAACTTCTTATGACTTCACCCAGGTTCGCACGGCAGCACCACAGTGATCACAGTTCTGTAACACTTACGAGAATCTTGTTTCCGGTTCAAATACCGACCGTGAATCTCTCCGGCCGCGAGTCACGCCCGGCCCGCCCCGGAGAGAGCCAACACCACGCGTGCGGGGTCACCACCACCCCTCAGGACGTGGCGCCGCGTGTGACCTTGAGCGCGCGGCAGCCCTCCCGACGGGTTGGTCGGGTGCGCACCCCTACGATGGTCGTATGCGCCCCTCGACCCCGCAGCCGCCGCGGCGCCCCTCCCGCCCCGGCAGCGCCCCGTCGTCGGCATCTGGACGCCGTCGGACTTCCGCCGGTCATCGACGCAACCCGGCCGGCCAGCACTCCACGCATCGTCGTTCATCGGGCGCCCCCGATCCCTCCAGCCGGCGAGCCCTCGCCATCGATCGCCGAGAGCGGCGACGCCGACGCTCTCGCAACCGAGTCCTCTACGGCACGTCCTTCGTCGTAGCACTGGCCCTGATCGTTGTCGGCCTGCGAGTCTGGGGGCTCCACCCCGGTTTCGCCCTGCCGTTGAGCCCCTCCGCCAGGACATCGACGACGCCGGCGAAGGCCGCCGCCCCGTCCTCCGCCCGGGCGTCCGCCAGCCGTACGGCCTCGCCGTCACCGTCGGTCACCTCCTCCGCCTCACCGACACCGTCGGCCTCGGCGCTCCCGTCCCCACGACTGGACGCCGAGGGCTTCGCGCACTCCGGTGCCGTCGGCAACGGCACCTGGACGATCGCGCCGGCCGTGCCCGTCTCCCAGCCCGCGGCCGCAACCGTCTACCGCTACGTGCTGCGGGTCGAGGGTGGCACACACGTCGACGCCGCGGCGGCGGCCCCCATTGTGGAGCGCATCCTCAATGACAAGCGTGGCTGGTCCACCGCGCAGAACACGTCCTTCCAGCCGGTGGCCGACCCCGCCGCGGCGGACTTCACCCTCAACATCGCCACGCCGCCCAGCGCCGACGCCCTGTGCTCGCCGCTGGACACCGGAGGCATGTGGAACTGCCGCAACGCGAACAACGTGGTCATCAACTCCGACCGCTGGAACTGGGGCGCCGTCACCTTCCCCGACGTCGACTCCTACCGCACCTACGTCACCAACCACGAGGTGGGTCACTTCCTCGGGCACGAGCACGAGTTCTGCGCCGGGGCCGGCCTCAAGGCCCCGCTCATGGCCCAGCAGAGCCATGACCTGGCCGGCGGCTGCGTGTACAACGCCTGGCCCACCGAGGACAACAAGCCCGGCTGAGGCGCACGACGACGCCGACAGCGCGAGGGGGCGGGCCCACCACTCAGGTGGGCCCGCCCCCTCGTCACTGGCCTGTCACTGGCCCGTCGCGGCCACTGGCTCAGTCGGTCGTCTCAGTCGGCGGGCCGGGCTCAGGCCGGCGATGCCGCCGAGGACGCGGACGGCAGGTGCGCCTCGCCCTCGGCCCGCAGCGTGAGCCCGTCGGAGCCATCGACCTTGTCAACGACGACCTTCTGCCCGTCGAGGACCTCCCCGGCCAGCAGCATGCGGGCCAGACGGTCGCCGATCTCGCGCTGGACGAGGCGGCGCAGCGGCCGGGCCCCGTAGGCGGGGTCGTAGCCCTCGTCGGCCAGCCAGCTGCGGGCGGCGTCGGTGACCTCCAGGCTCAGGCGCCGGTCCGTCAGGCGCCGGGCGATGCGGGCCAACTGGATCCCGACGATCTCGCCCAGCTCCTCCTTGGAGAGGGCCTCGAAGACGATGATGTCGTCGAGGCGGTTGAGGAACTCCGGCTTGAAGGAGGCCTGGACCACGCTCATGACCTCGTTGCGCTTCTCCTCGGGGCTGGTGAGCGGGTCGGTGAGGAACTGGCTGCCCAGGTTCGAGGTGAGCACGAGGATGACGTTGCGGAAGTCGACCGTGCGTCCCTGGCCGTCGGTGAGGCGGCCGTCGTCGAGCACCTGCAGGAGGATGTCGAAGATCTCGGGGTGGGCCTTCTCAACCTCGTCGAGCAGGACCACGGAGTAGGGCCGACGCCGCACGGCCTCGGTGAGCTGGCCGCCCTCCTCGTAGCCGACGTACCCGGGAGGAGCACCCACGAGGCGCGCCACGGAGTGCTTCTCGGAGTACTCGGACATGTCGATGCGCACGATGGCGCGCTCGTCGTCGAAGAGGAACTCGGCCAGGGCCTTGGCCAGCTCGGTCTTGCCCACGCCCGTGGGGCCCAGGAAGAGGAAGGAGCCGGTGGGGCGGTCGGGGTCGGAGATGCCGGCCCGCGAGCGGCGCACCGCGTCGGCCACGGCGGCCACGGCGGCCTTCTGCCCGATGAGCCGCTCACCGATGACCTCCTCCATGGTCAGGAGCTTCTCGGTCTCCCCCTGGAGGAGCCGGCCCACGGGGATGCCGGTCCAGGAACCCACGACCTCGGCGATCTCGGGGGCGCCGACCTTCTCGGCGATCATCGGCTCGCCGGCGGCCTCCTCAGCGGCGTCGTCGGCGGCCTCGGCCTCGCGGATCTGACGCTCCAGGGCGGGCATGTCGCCGTAGCGCAGGCGGCCGGCCTCCTCGAAGTCGCCCTCGCGCTCGGCCAGGTCGGCGCGGGTGCGCATCTCGTCCAGGGCGGCGCGCAGCTCACCGACCTTGTTGTGGCCGGCCTTCTCGGCCTCCCAGCGAGCGTTGAGCGAGGCCAGCTCCTCCGAGGCGTCGGCCAGCTCGGCGCGCAGGCGCTCCAGGCGCTCGACGTCGGCGGGGTCGGCCGTGGAGACGTCCTCGATGGACTCGTCCAGGTAGGCCTCCTCCATGCGCATGCGGTCCACGCGGCGGCGCAGCTCGTCGATCTCGACGGGGCTGGAGTCGAGCTCCATGCGCAGCCGGGAGGCGGCCTCGTCGACCAGGTCGATGGCCTTGTCGGGCAGCTGGCGGCCGGTGATGTAGCGGTCGGAGAGGGCCGCTGCCGCCACGAGGGCGCCGTCGGAGATGGTCACCTGGTGGTGGGCCTCGTACTTGGGGGCGATACCACGCAGGATGGCGACGGTGTCCTCGACGCTGGGCTCACCGACGAAGACCTGCTGGAAGCGGCGCTCCAGGGCGGGGTCCTTCTCGATGTTCTCGCGGTACTCGTCCAGGGTGGTGGCACCCACCATGCGCAGCTCGCCGCGGGCCAGCATGGGCTTGAGCATGTTGCCGGCGTCCATGGCGCCCTCGGAGCCGCCGCCGGCACCGACGACGGTGTGCAGCTCGTCGATGAAGGTGATGACCTCGCCGTCGGAGTCCTTGATCTCCTTGAGGACCGCCTTGAGGCGCTCCTCGAACTCGCCGCGGTACTTGGCGCCGGCCACCATCCCGGACAGGTCCAGGGCGATGAGGCGCTTGCCGCGCAGGGACTCGGGGACGTCGCCGGCGACGATGCGCTGGGCCAGCCCCTCGACGACGGCGGTCTTACCGACGCCGGGCTCGCCGATGAGGACGGGGTTGTTCTTGGTACGCCGGGACAGGACCTGCACGACGCGGCGGATCTCGGCGTCACGGCCGATGACCGGGTCGAGGCGGCCCTCCCGTGCGGCCTCGGTGAGGTCGGTGCCGTACTTCTCGAGGGTCTTGTAGGTGCCCTCGGGGTTGGCGGAGGTGACCCGCGAGGAGCCGCGGACCTGGGGCAGGGCCTCGATGAGGGCCTCCGGGGTGGCACCGGCGTCGGCCAGGATGCGGGCCACGGTGGGGGCGGAGCCGGAGGTGTCGCCCTTGGCCAGACCGATGAGCAGGTGCTCGGTGGAGATGTACTCGTCAGACAGCTCCTTGGCGACCGTCGAGGCGGCCTCCAGGGCGGCCAGCAGGGAGCGCGAGGGCTGAGGCTGGGTCATGGAGGAGCCCGAGGAGGCGGGCAGCTGGGTCAGGATGCGGCGCGCGGAGGCGCCGACGGCCTGGCGGGCCGCGGTGTCGGGGCAGACGGCGGCCAGGAGTCCGGCGGCGACGCCGTCGGGCTGGGAGAGGAGCTCAACGAGCAGGTGCGCGGGCTCGATCTGGGGGTTGCCGGCCGCGGCGGCGGCCTGCATGGCCCCGGAGATCGCCTCCTGCGACTTGGTGGTGTAGTTGGTGTCCATACGGATCTCCTTCGAGAGGTGGTCACGTGTTACGTCTTCTGGTCACCACAACCTTCGCAGAGTTGAGTCTATTCCACTCAACTTCCAGGAGCGGCAGTGACGTGGGCTACTCCTCGGGTCGTTATCGCCAGAATCCCACCGGCCATCTCGGCCGCCCACGACATGCCAGCCGACCACTTGAAACACCGCTGTCAGACGACGCCGCTATGGTCGCGTCACGATCACGCCCTCACCTCGGAGACATCATGAGAACCAAGCGCGCCGCCTTGGCCCTGGCCACCCTTCTCATCCTGGCGGGCTGCTCGCAGGGCAGCCCCTCGTCGACGGGATCGGCCACAGCGACCGGCCCGGCCGGCGCGGCCGCAGCGACGTCGTCGAGCGGAACCGGCGCGGCCGCGCAGTCCAGCACGAGCGCCTCCGGCAGCGCCGCCCCCTCCATCCCGGCAAGCCACCAGGCGATCACCGCACCAACCTCCGGCCTCACCTTCGCGGTCCCCGAGGACTGGCAGGACATCAACGCCCTTCCCGAGGCCCAGAAGGCGCTCCTCGCCCGGGCCCAGGGGCAGGATCCCTCGGCCCTCTCCCAGCGCCTCAGCGGCACCGACGCCTTCTACGGCCGGTTCTCACAGAACGGCGGCACGTCCTTCAGCAGCGCCGCGGTCGCCAAGGAGGCCGAGGCCTCGTCGACACCCCCGTCCCAGGAGAGCCTGGACGAGACCATCACCCGGCAGGGCGGCACGCCGACGGGCTACTCCACCAAGCAGTCCACCTACGGGCAGGCCGCCGTCGACACCTCGACCGCGCAGGTTCAGGGCGTCCAGACAGCCGGCGCGGTCGTCGCCCTTCCGACGTCGTCGGGCACCTACGTGCGCGTCGCCGTGACGGCCGGTAGCGCCGAGGAGGTCGACACCATCGTGTCCACCATCCTCACGACGGCCCATTGAGGGACGGTCCGGCACCTCACGCCCTCCCCTCAACCGCCGGTAGGGCCGTAATTAACCAGTTAGGATGGTGCCTCCCGCCCCAAGAGCCGACCTTGGAGGACCGCGATGGCGACGAGATCACCGGTTCGGATCGTCAGCGCCACCATGGTCGCTCTGGCACTTCTCAGTCCGGTCGCACTGGGAGGGTGCCGCGCCTCCGGGGGCTCCGCCGCGTCGTCGGGCCCGCCCACAGCACCGACAGCCCCTCCGGCCGGCCCCACCACCCCAGCCATCCCCGAGGGCTACGCCGAGGTCACCTCCACCTCGGCCCACATCACCATCGCACTGCCCGCCGACTGGAGGGACATCTCCAGCTACTCCGCCACCGAGCTCATCCCCCTGGCTGAGGACCTGGGCACGGATGACAACAAGGCCCTCAAGGCGAACCTCGACTCCTACGAGGTGTTCAGGACCGCCGGGTCCGCCCCGGGGCAGCCGTTCTCACCGCGGGTCTACATCGACAACGAGCGCCAGGAGAACGCGAAGATGAACGTTGGGGACGTCTTCGCCGACGCTGCGAAACAGGACCGGGTGTCGATGGATACGGTCGAGGCGATCCAGACCCACAACGGGCAGGGGATCAAGGGGACCTTCACCCACTCCCCGCGCAGCAAGGCGGATTACGGGTCCGTGCTCTACCTGCCCACGTCATCCGGGGACTACGCCCGCGTGTTCGTCTTCTCCACCTCTCTCGACGACGCGAAGAAGATCACCGAGACCATCATCGCGACCGCCCACTGACAGGCGGAGGCGACGACGACCTCCACACGGCCCAGCCACCGCGAGCCCTCCTTCAGCCCACGATGGGGAGTCGTCTCCATCGAGAACTCCCAGCAGAACGTGATGTCCTGACCGACACATTCGCACCCACCCACTGGAGCATCATGAAACCCATGCGCACCGCCGCGACCGTACTGGCCGGCCTTGCTCTGACCGCAGCCCCCGTTCTGACCGCCTGCTCTCAGGACACTCAGGGCTCCGACACATCCAGCTCGGCCGCCTCCGACTCGAAGACGAGCAAGGCCAAGGAGAAGGACAAGGACAAGAAGAAGGACAAGGACGGTAAGGACGGGGATGCCTCCGCCAGCAGCACCTCCTCCGGACAGGCCGCCGCTTCGGCGAAGCCCGTCCCCGCCGACAGCCAGGAGGTCTCCGGCTCCAGCGTCAGCCTCACCTTCGCGATCCCAAAGGACTGGCAGGACCTCAAGAACCTCGACTCCGCGGAGAAGGAGCAGATCGCCCAGACAATGGGCATCGACGCCGCCGCGCTCGACCGGCAGAACGCCGGGTTCGACATCGTCTACCGCGCCAAGGAAGCCGGCGCCTCCGGGTTCTACAACAACGTCAACATGGCCTCTCAGACCCTGCCTCTGAACTCCACCCCTCCCGAGAATGAGGTCACGTCACTCCTCACCCGGCAGAGCGCAACCCTCACGGAGTACTCCACCAAGCAGACCGCGACGGGAGAAGCCGCGGTGGCGGCTTACACGCTGGAGGTGGCCGGCAACAAGGCTTATGGGACCCTCATCATGGTTCCGACCTCGAAGTCCTCGGGCGGTCCCAGCGACTACGCGTCGATCTACGTGTCCGCCGGCTCTGCGGAAGAGGCGAAGCAGATCAGCAACACGATCCTCGACACGATCCACTGAGCGCAGTCAGGGGCGTGTCGCTCCGGGCGGGGACATGTCGCGCGGCCGGGACTTTTTCAGCCGGTGACTGCCCCCCTCCACGGCCGGGGACATTCGACGCCGTCGGGGACATTCCTGTGCGACCAGGGGCGGTTCACGCGCCCGGGGACCAGAATCCTGTCACCCTACGCGCAGGACGTCCCCGCCCGGAGCGGGCCGCACCCGACCGCGCACAATGTCCCCAGCCGCCGGGAGAACGTAGGCTCGACGTCGATGACCGCGCCGCTCCACGACACCCCTCCCCCCGACGAGCCCTACAGGCGCGTCGACGAGGCCACCATGACCGCCCGCCGCGACGGGCTCCTGGCCAGTGCGGCCACGCTGCCCGGCGCCTGGGCGGGGCACAAGCCCGAGTGGGACATCCCCGTCGCCTCGGTGGGCTCTCGTCTCTTCCTGCTGCTCATCCCCCACACCGACGGCCGCCTCCTGGCCAACGTCAAGCTCGACCCCGAGGACGTCGTCGCCGTGCGAGCCGCCTACGCGTGGGTGGAGCCGGGCTTCCACCAGTCCAAGCGGCACTGGGTGAGTATCGACCTCACCAGCCCCGGCTATCGTGCGGACGACGCCGCCGACATGGTCGAGGACTCCTACCGGCTCGTCCTGTCCCTCCTGACCCGCCGTATGCGCGAGGCCGTCCTCCTGGCCGACGCCGCAGGTTCCCCCTCCCGCCCCACCTGGCAGTGGTGAGGCACCGTCCCGATGGACCCCCGGAGTCCAGGCGGGGACATTCTGCGCGTACGGGTGCGGAACCCTCCCGGTGGGGGCATCCTGCGCGTTCGGGGACAGGATTCTCGTCCCCGACGGCGTCGAACGTCCCCGGCCGCGGGAGAAAGTCCCCGGCCGCGCACAATGCCCCCTCCTGCACAGTCACCTCCCGCAGACCGGCGGCCGAACCGCCCTCAGATGACGCAGGTGCGCAAACCTGGCACTATTCAGACGAGGCCGTCGTCATCCGACGTCTGGCCACCCGACGGAAGGAGATACAGATGGGACTTGATGACCTGGCGAAGAAGGCCGGTGACACTCTCAGCTCCGACAAGGCCGAGGCGATCAGCGACAAGGCACTGGACGCCGCAGCCGATGCGGCCAAGAAGGTGACCGGCGGCAAGTACGACGACAAGATCGACGCCGCCCGCGACGCCGTCGACGGCAAGCTCGGCACGGAGTGATCCAGCTGAGAGCCTGCCTACCCCTAGGCACCGCGGTCTTCTGATCGCAGGAGTGAGGGCCCCGCACTGAACCGTGCGGGGCCCTCACGCGATCCCGGCTCACCTGGGCTCTCCCCACCTCTCTCTAGGACACCGGCCGCCACAGTCCGGCGCCACCACCGCGGGGCCCAGTTGTCTCCCACCGGGACGTCTCATCCGCCTCCCCTCGGAGTGTCGGCGCTCGCCTACTGCGCGTTGAGCGCGGCGGTCGGAGGAGTGCGGGAAGCCCGAACAGCCGGGTACACGCCGGCCAGCGCGCCGATGACGATGGTGACTCCCAGTCCCCCGGCAACGGCGATCACCGGCAGGGAGAAGGGCCAGCCGTTGGCGGCCGCCATCCCGGCAGTCACCCCGATCCCGATGACGCAGCCCAGGGCACCGCCCAGGGAGGCCAGCAGCAGTGCCTCCGTCATGAACTGCACCAGGATGTGTCCGCGCATGGCGCCCAGGGAACGTCTCAGCCCGATCTCCCGTCGGCGCTCGAGCACCGAGATGATCATTGTGTTGGCGACCCCGATGCCACCGACGAGCAGGGCGATCGAGCCCACGCCCAGGAGCAGACTGGTGAAGGCCTTGTCAGCCGCGTTCTTGGCCTCCAGCGCGTCCGAGGGGCGTGAGACCTTGACCTCGTTGGGGGCCTGCGGCGAGATCGACGGAGCGAGCACCTTGCGCACCGTGGAGACGGCTGCGTCCTGGCTGCGCGTGTAGACCGTCGTCGGCTTGGCGTCGTGCCCCAGCAGGTCGCTGGCCACGCCCTGACCGACGAGGGCGGCGTTGTTGAGCTCGGGAGCCAGCACCACCGGCTTGAGGATGCCGACCACGGTGAACCAGTTGCCTCCGATCCACACCTTGGTTCCCGGTGAGACGACACCGAGGCGCTGGGCCGCCGTCTGCCCCAGGACCGTGGCCGGGTACTTGCTGGTGGCCTCGTTGAGCCAGGCCCCCTTGTCCACCTGCCCGGCCACGACGTCGAGCAGCGACTTGTCCGCGGCCAGAGTGGTGATACCGCCGGAGGCGTTCTTGTCGATGAACGGGGAGCGGTAGACCAGCGAGTTCTTGACCAGGCCGGTGCTCGAGGCGCTCTGGACGTTGTCGATGAGCCGGACCTTGCCGACGGTGTCCTGCGGCAGGGAGGAGGAGTTGCCGAAGAGGTCCTGGCCGGCGGTGGCCGTCAGCAGGTTGGTCCCCAGGGAGTCGAGCTGTGCGGCCAGCTGGGCACGGCTGGAGGCCGAGATGCCCACCACCGAGATCATGGCGGCGATGCCGATGGCGATTCCCAGGGCGGACAGGAAGGCACGGGTGGGGCGCGCCCTGATGCCGGTGCCTCCCAGGCGCAGCACGTCGGCCAGGCGCAGCCGAGAGCGCTGGAGCCGGCGACCGGATCCGCCGGCCTGGCCGTTGCGGTCGCGGTCACGCCGGAGCGTAGACGTCGTCATGGACGATCTCCTTCTGGCTTGAGTCCCCCACGATCCGGCCGTCGCGGATGGCGATCTGCCGGGGAAGCTGGGCGGCCAGCTCGTTGTCGTGGGTGATGACAATGATCGTGGTGCCCTGAGAGTGGAGCTCGTGGAGGAGCTCGACGATCGAGGCCCCGGAGGTGGAATCGAGGTTTCCCGTGGGCTCGTCGGCCAGCAGCAGCGGGGGCTCGCCGACGACGGCCCGGGCGATGGCGACCCGCTGGCGCTCGCCACCGCTCATCTGGTGGGGGCGGTGGTCGAGCCGGTGGGCCAGGCCGACGCGTTCAAGGGCGGCCCGGGCCCGCCGGCGCCGTTCGGAGCGGGGGACCCCGCTGTAGAGCAGGCCGTCGGCGACGTTGTCGACCGCGTTGACGCCGTCCGCCAGGTGGAACTGCTGGAAGACGAAGCCGATACGGCTGGCCCGCAGGGCCGAGAGCTTGGCGTCGGACAGGGAACCGACGTCGACGCCGTCGATCTCGACAGTGCCCGCGCTGGGCCGGTCCAGGGTGCCGATGAGGTTGAGGAGCGTGGACTTGCCCGAGCCCGAGGGACCGACGATGGCGACGAACTCGCCGTAGTCGATATCCAGGCTCACGCCCGCGCAGGCGGCCACGGACGGCTCCCCGTAGGTTCGTTGCACGTCACGCAGGGACAGGATGCGGCTCATGTCTGCGGCACCACCACTCGCTGCCCCTCGGAGATGCCCTCGCCGGAGACCTCCACGCGCCCACCGGCGAACAGCCCGATGGTGACCGGCACCTTGCGGGTGGTGCCGTTGGACTCGACGATCTCAACGCCGTACTGGTCAGTGCTCAGGGCCAGCAGGGCCCCGACCGGCACCGACAGGACGCCCGTCCGCTTCTCGCTGGGCAGGTCGACGGTGACGGAGACCTCCTGGAAGTTGGCGGTCGCCGAGGCGTCGGCGAGGGTGACGGTGACGGGGATGACCCGTTCCTTGGAGTCGCTGGACCCGGAGCCGGAACCGGAGCCGGATCCCGATCCGGAGCCGGAGGACTTCTCGGTGGGCGTGCCCACGGAGGTGATCTTCCCGGTGGTGGTCTTGGCGTCGGGCAGCTTGATGGTCACGGCGGTGCCGACGACGGCGAGCTTCTGGTCGGAGAGCTTGACGTTGGCGTCGACCACCTGGGTGGTGGAGGTGACGTCGTAGAGCTCGGTGTCGGCAGCGACCCGGTCCCCCAGCCGGGCGGTGACCGTCCCCACGCGCAGGTCCCCGGAGGTGAAGACCACGCGTCCCAGTGGGATGGTCCCGGTCTGGGGCAGGTCGAGCTCCTTCTGCCACTTCATGATGGCGCTGGTGGTGGCCCAGCTGAAGTGGTCGTCGGGCTCGTAGTCGAAGTACCCCAGGTCCCTCAGGGCCGTCTCGAGCTGGCGAATGTCCTCGCCGTCCTCCATGCCGGCCTCGAAGCTGCGCCAGGCGGGCAAGTTGCCACGCATGAGGTAGGCGGTCTCGGTACCCGTGCGGTAGAGGACGTCGCCCTGGGTCAGGACGGTCCCGGAGGCGGGCACCTGGATGAGAACGCCCTCGAAGCCCGACTTGAACTTGCGCGAGTCGGAGTAGCGCAGGGTACCGGTCACGGAGGTGTGCCCCTGGAGGTCCCCCTTGGTGATGGTGTCGGTGGCTCCGCTGAAGGTCGACGTCGTCGGCTTGGCCTTGGCCGCGAAGGGGCCCGACTTGGAGGCGAAGGCGCCTGCGCCCGCGCCCGCGGCCAGGACCGCGGCGGCCCCCATGGCCAGGAAGGCCCGGCGTCGGGTGCGGTGCACCGTGCCCGGCTTGTCCGCGGTACCGGTCGAGCCGCCGTCGGCCTGAGTGGAGGTGGTGGTCTGATCCATGTGTATGCCTGTCTGAGTGTGTCTGCGCGGCGGCCCGGTCGCGCGGGCCTGTGGTCTGTCGGCACCCGGGGGCGCCGCGTTACTTGTTCCCGATCTGGGAGAAGCACTTGTTCATGACGTCCTGGGGGATGTCGCCGTTGAGCTGGATGCCCTTGCCGGGCTCGGGGTCGGGGATGTCGTAGCCCTCCTTGCGCAGGCACTCGGTGGCCTTGACCAGGTCCTGCTGCGTCTCGGGCTTGGCAAGGTCCTCGGTGCCCGGGGCGGGGCCCACGGTCTGCTCGCACTCCTGGGCGGCCTTGTTGGCGGCCTCGGTGTCGGGGAACTGCATGTTGCCGTTGGAGTCGGGATCGGAGACGTCGATGCCCTTGTCCCGCATGCACTTGGCCATCTTGAGCAGGTACTCGTCGCCGCTGGTGGCTGAGGCGGAGGCGGCCGAGTCCGTCTTCGAGCCCTGGGAGCATCCGGTCATGAGTCCGACGGCGCACACGGCGCAGGTCAGTACCGTGGCGGCGCGGGCGACGATCCGGGTGTTGAGGGGCTTCTTCATGGGAGAGGGTCCTTTCGGCTCACGTGGGTCGGGGTGCGGTGACGCCCGTTCGTTCGGGGAACAGCCAACCGGGAGCGGTGTTGCCACGAGGTTCACGATTTCGCTTATGTTGTGGCAACACGAGGGCTGGTTCGCTCATAGAACCGGCTGCATACACCACAGCGAAGGAGACACAGGGCTATGCGCGTACTCATCGTGGAGGATGAGGAGTACCTGGCCGAGGCCATCGCCACCGGGCTACGGCGCGAGGCGATGGCCGTCGACGTCGTCGGCGACGGGGCCAGCGCCCTGGAGCAGGTGGCGATCAACGACTACGACATCATCGTCCTGGACCGGGACCTGCCGGTCATCCACGGCGACGAGGTCTGCCGCCGGGTGGTCGCCGAGCACCCGAGCACACGGGTTCTCATGCTCACCGCGTCCCGGACGCTGGACGCGCGCGTGGGCGGTTTCGAGCTCGGGGCGGACGACTACCTCACCAAGCCCTTCGAGTTCCCCGAGCTGGTGGCTCGGCTGCGGGCCCTGGGGCGACGCAGTCAGCCGGCCCGCACCCCGGTCATCGAGGCCCACGGGGTGCGTCTGGACCCCTTCCGCCGGGAGGTCTACCGCGACGGGCGCTTCATTCACCTGAGCCCCAAGGAGTTCGCGGTCCTCCAGGTCCTCATGGAGGCCGAGGGCGGGGTCCTCAGCGCTGAGACGCTGCTGGAGAAGGCCTGGGACGCCAACGCCGACCCCTTCACCAACTCCACGCGGGTGACGATCTCCCACCTGCGTCGCAAGCTCGGTGAGCCGCGGGTGATCCAGACGGTCCCCGGTGCGGGCTACAGGTTCAGCGCATGAGTGGGCAGGGGGCTCAGGCGACCCGGGCCGACGACGCGGCGCAGCACGGCGCCGACAGCGGGTCCCGTGACGCCCGCGATGCCCATGAGGCCCGACCGGGTCGCACGGAGCGCTTGCGTCGTGCTCAGCACCTGAGTATCCGGGCACGCCTGACCCTGACCTACGCCGGGATGGTGACGGCCGCCGGCGTGGTCCTCATCGCCCTGGTCTACTTCTACACGCGCTACGTCACGCTCAGTATCGAGATCGGTGGTCCGGTCGGGGAGACCGCCGCCGTACCGGCCTCGCAGGTCGGCGAGGCCGCCAAGGTGGATACGAACCTGTTCGATCTGCTCAGCAGCATCATGCGCTCGGCCGTCGGCGCGCTAGCGCTGCTCGTTGTTCTCTCCGGGACCGTCGGCTGGATCCTGGCGGGGCGGATGCTGCAGCCGCTGTCCTCGATGAATGCGGCGGCCAAGCGCGCCGCCTCGGGCGACCTCAGCCAGCGGCTGGACCTGTCCGGCCCTCGCGACGAGATCCACGACCTGGCGGACACCTTCGACAACATGCTGGCCTCCCTGGAGCGCTCCTTCTCCGTCCACCGCCGGTTCGCGGCCAACGCCTCCCACGAGCTGCGCACACCCCTGGCCACCACGCAGACGATGATCGACGTCGCCCTGTCCGACCCGCAGGCCTCGACCGAGGACCTGCGCCGGGTGCTGACCCGGGTGCTGGAGACGAATCGCGCCAACCGGGAGACGATCGACGCCCTGCTGGACCTGGCCGACGCCCAGTCCGGGAAGCTGGCCCACGAGGAGGTGGACATGGAGGCGACGGTCCGTGACGCCCTGGGCCTCATCGCCCCGGAGATCGCCGAGAGGGACCTGCGCGTCTCCTCCCACCTGCGGCCCGTCCAGGTGCCGGGCGACCCGGTCCTCCTGCGCCAGAGCGTCTCCAACCTCCTGCGCAATGCGGCCCGGTACAACGTCGAGGGCGGCCGGATCACGGTGGACATGGCACGCCTGGACGGGGCCGTCCGGCTGACGATCCGCAACGACGGCCCCGTCGTACCGGCGGACAAGCTCGACTCGCTGCGCGAGCCCTTCGTTCGCGGTGAGGGGCGAGGACGGACCCGTGGCTCCGGACATGGGCTGGGCCTGGCGATCGTGACGGCCGTGGCCACCGCCCACGGCGGCGAGCTCCGTCTGAGTGCCAACCCGACCGGCGGACTGACGGCTGTCCTCGAGCTGCCCAGGGGCGAGGTCGAGCCCGGCTCCCGCACATCGGTCACCAACGACTAACGGCCGCCAACCGGCATGGTTGGCGGCCGTCAGGAGGCCGGCTTCGGGCACGAGGGCCACTCCGATGGAGCAGAGCGTCGAGTCAGGCCTGCTGGCTCGTCTTGGAGGAGTTGGACACCAGCTCGATGAAAAGGCGGATGATGAAGAGAACCGTGAGGAACGCCGGAGCGGAGAACAGAAGGCTCAGGACGAAGGACAGACCGTCGAAGGTGGAGCCGTCGTAGTTGCGGGGGTCGGAAAGCGCGCTGGCCACAGCACCCATCTTGCCTCCCATGTAACCGGTTCCGAGCCACCCCAGGCCGACGGCGATCGAGGCGACGATGAACACGATCCGGCTGTACTTCGTCACGAACTCCTTGGAGGTGTCGAAGAGGCTGGCGACGAGGGACTCACCTGAGGGCGCCTGAGCGAAGGGCTGCCCCGGCGCGCCGGGAGCACCAGGAGCACTGGGGGCGCCAGGGGCTCCCTGGAACTGCTGCTGGGGCGGGTAGGGCTGCCCAGAGGCCGGAGCCGAGGGGGCGGAGGGCTGCTGCTGGTAGAAGGGCTGACCGGGGTTGGGGGGCTGAGTCATGAGGACTGTTCGCTTCCTTCAGAGTTGGGGACGCAGGCAGGCTACCGCGTCTCCGAAGCCCTGTGAAACGAACAGGTCAACCCTCACATTCTGCGAGGCGACTCACAGTCCTCAGGACATGGCGCGACGACACGCCCTGAAGGCGGCCATCGGGCCGTTCCACCGTACGGATTCCCGGAAGGGCGCGAGGACAGGGAGCCACCGGGGCCACGGGGAAGCCCTCCCCATTGCCCTGAGCGCCAACCTGTGCGCAGGCTTGTCAACGCGCCAGATCGTAGATGGCGGAGGTGCCGACCGGACATGCCTGGGTCGGAGGAGCCGGCACCCCACGCCTGCGCTCGCTGCGGGCCACGGCGGTGCGCAGCAGGGTCTCGAAGGGACCGGCGTGAGCGCCGCGCTCCAGGGCCGCGCACAGGCCGACCGTCACCAGCCAGACCCCCAAGGCGATCCCTGCGGCCCGGGCCTCACCCAGGTGGAGCTCGATGCCGGTCAGGGCGGGCAGGGCCAGGAAGATGATGGCGAAGAGGAAGGTCTGGGAGAGGTATGCCGTCATGGAGCGGCGGCCCACATTGGAGGCCAGCCGGCGCAGGCCCGTGAGTCGGCCGTCCGGCCTCGGCCCGCCGGCGTAGAGGGCCAGCAGCGCCAGCCAACCACAGGCCCCGGCCACGCCCGTGACCGCATGAAGCGGCAGGATCCAGGCGGTCAGGGGGCCACCCGTGACCCACATGGCGAACCCGATACCGCCTGCGGCCGCGATCCCCAGACCACCCAGGCCGATGGAGACCAGGAGCCGGCGGTGGCGCTCGGGGCGGATGATGAGATCGGTATCGGCCAGGCGGGCACCGAGGAACATCGCCGGAACGATCATGGAGAGGAACATCGTTGAGATCAGGCTTCCGCCCCAGGAGACGAGACCTTGGGAGACGTAGGACACGAGCGTGTCGGTCGAGCCGCCAGCTCCCTGGTGCGAGGCCATGCCCTGGGAGGCCAGTAGGCTGCCGATGGCGAGCATGCCGGCGGTGCCGGCAACGACGATGACGGCGCAGACGACCGCGGCCCGCTTCCAGTGCTTGCGGGTGATCCACCCGGCGAAGACAACGGCTGCCAGGCCGTAGGAGCCGATGACGTCACCGGAGAACAGCACGGCGTGTACGGCGCCGAAGAGGATCATCCACAGACCCCGACGCCGCACCAGGCGACGCGCATCAACGGTGGCCTGCTCACGGGCCCAGGCCTCCTCCTGCGATGTCGGCTCACGGCCGGCCTCCACACCGGGCAGGGAGCTGAGATAGGACGTGGTGCCTGAGGCGATACGCCGGTTGACCATGGTGACCAGCCCGAAGCCGAAAAGCATCGCGAACAG
Organism: Actinomyces stomatis; assembly: GCF_031292835.1. Classification (NCBI taxonomy): domain Bacteria; kingdom Bacillati; phylum Actinomycetota; class Actinomycetes; order Actinomycetales; family Actinomycetaceae; genus Actinomyces; species Actinomyces stomatis. The sequence continues at coordinate 33,857 of NZ_JASPEP010000010.1, read as the reverse complement.
CGGGTAGGCCCGCGAGTCGACCAGGAGGGAGCGCACCCACAGCCATACCGTGTCGACGGAGTCGGCGGGAGCGGAGGAGTGCGTCACGCCGGTCCAGAAGGGGATGTTGGCCAGTGCGATGAACAGGAGCATGAAGCCACGGGCCACATCCGGGGACGGATAGCGCACCCCCCGGGTGCCGGTGAACGATGTTGCGAGTTTCATGCCTTCCACGCTAGGAGGCGGCGGCCCTGGGCACCTCCCCCACCGGGGCCAACGTGAGGGGCTGATCCTCTCCTTCCCGGAGAGTGGGCCGAGCCCCGGCCCTCCTCCCGGAGGACCAGGGCTCCTCATCCTTGCGATGGCATCGGGGACCCACCTCGCAGCTCAGGCTCCCACGGGAGCCGGGGCGACGGGGACCTGCGCGCGCCGCGGGGCGGGCGGCACGACGGCGCTCGTCGGCTGCGCGAGAGGCTCGGCCGTGCGCTGGACGGGGGCCTGCTCGGCGAGCGGATTCGTGCGCCTGCGCTCGCTGCGGGCAACGGCCGTGCGCAGCAGGGACTCGAAGGGACCGGGCATGTCGAGCCGCTCGAGGCCGGCGCACAGGACCACGGTCGTCAGCCAGACCATCGCCGCCACCGCCGCGGATCCCGCCACTCCCAGCGACAGGGGCCTTCCGGTCAGCCTCGGCGCGATGACGAAGATGCCGGCGAACATGACCGTCTGGGACAGGTAGGCGGTCATGGAGCGGCGCCCCACGTTGGACAGCAGCCGCTTGAGCCCGATCAGCCGGTTGTCCGACGTCGGCCCACCGGCGTAGAGGGCCAGGACGGCGAGCCAGCCGCAGCCCCCGGCCAGGCCCAGGACCAGGACCAAGGCGGAGTCGGCCTCCCAGGACTCAGCGCTGGTGAGCGGGACGAGGATCTCGTGAAGCGCACCGAGCGCCCCCAGGGCCAGACCACCGATCCCGGCAACGGCCAGAAGACCGCGGTGGCGCTCGGGGTGGGAGATGAGGCCGGTGTCGGCCAGACGGGCACCGAGGAAGGCGGCGGGAAGAACCATCGTGGTGAAGGCCACGCCGAGGGCGAGGGAGAACCACTCACCCACGTTGGTCACGAACCAGGGCAGCGTTGACGGCACTGGGCTCGATCCCGCGGGTGCCGCGGGATCGGGACCCGCTGCGGTGGAGGCGGCCACCTCACCTCCGGGGCCCCACAGCATGGCCAGGACCACCGGCACGATCTGGAGCAGCAGAACGAGGGCGCACACCGCCAGCTGGCGCTTGTGGTGCTTGCGGGCGAACCAGCCGGCGAAGGCGACGGCGACGATGCCGTAGGCGCCGATGATCTCGGAGGGGAAGAAGACACCGTGGATGAGCCCGAACAGGACCATCCACAGGCCGCGGCGCCGCACGAGGCGACGGGCGTCAACGGTGGCCTGCTCACGGGCCTGGTCGACCTCAGCCGCAGACGGCGCCCGGAGCCCGCCAGTCAGCCGCCGGCAGTAGGCGTCGACACCCGACGCCATGCGCCGGTTGACCATGGTGGCCAGCCCGAATCCGAAGAGCAGCGCGAACAGCGGGTAGGCGCGCTCGTGAATGAGCAGGGCGTTGATGAAGGCCCAGATCCTGTCGGCGGTCGACGGCGTGAATCGACCGGTGCCGTAGCTCCAGAAGCCCACATTGGCCAGGGCGATGAGCAGGAGCATGAAGCCGCGGGCGACATCGGGAGCGGGGTAGCGAAGACCGCGGGAACCATTGAATGAGGCTGCGAAGGAAGTCGTCGTGTTCATGACTCGACCGTATGAAAACCGGTGGTTCCCCGGCGTCCGCCTTAAGCGCCGAGATCGTCTCCGTCGAAAGGCGGAGCCTCCTGCACAGCCATTCTTCCGGCGGACGGCCCGCGGGGCTGCGCCGGCTCAGGGCGTCGGCCGGGTAGCCGGCTGGGTCACCGGTGGCTCTCCCGGCTGAGCCATTGGCGGCATACCCTGCTGCATCGGCACCGGTACTCCCGGCTGCGCCCCCATCTGCATCATCGGCCACGCTCCAGGCTGCATGCCGGGCCAGACGGCGGGCGGGGGCGGCAGCGTCGCCCGCCTGCGCTCGCTGCGGGCCACGGCGGTGCGCAGCAGGGTCTCGAAAGGACCGGCGTGGCCGCCGCGCTCCAGCAGGACGCACAGGACCATGGTTGCCAGCCAGACCCCCAGGGCGATGAGGGCGGCTGCGGCCTGGCCCACCCACAGGCGCCTCCCCGTTACCAGGAGCGGGACGATGACGAAGATGGTGCCGAAGAGGATCGTCTGGCTCAGGTAGACGGTCATGGAGCGGCGGCCGACGGCGGAGGCGAGCCGGCGCAGCCCCGTCAACCGGCCGTCCGGCCTCGGCCCGCCGGCGTAAAGGGCCAGCAGTGCCAGCCAGCCGCAGGCACCGGCCAGGCCGAAGAACTCCGTGGTGGCGAAGTCCCACGGCCAAGCCGTCGCGGGCGTCACGAGCGTCAGCGCGCTGTGGAGCGCCGCGAGCGCCCCCAGTGCCAGACCGCCGAGGCCCACTGAGACGAGCAGGCGACGGTGCCGCTCCGGGTGGGCGATGAGGTCGGTGTCGGCCAGGCGGGCACCGATCACCGCAGCGGGAACGATGAGTGCGCTGAGGACCTGCACGATCAGCAGGACGAACCACTGCAGGATGTTGCTGCCGACCCAGAGCAGCGTCGCTCCGACCGAGATCGCCTGCTCCCCCTCCCCGGAGGCCGTCGGGGCGGCGCCTGCCGACAGGGCCCCCGCGGCCAGGTACGAACCAAGCGCCACCACGGAGATGATGCCCGCGATGATGTAGAGCGCCGTGTAGCTCTTGCGGGCCAGCAGGTTGGCCAGGAGGACGGCGACCAGTCCATAGGCGCCGATGATGTCACCGGAGAAGACGAGGCCGTGGACGAATCCGATCAGGAGCATCCACCAGCCACGGCGTCGCACCAGGCGGTAGGCGTCAATGGTGGCCATCTCGCGGGCCCAGGCCGCCTCGTGCGGCATCGCCTCGCGGCCGGCCCGGGCACCGGGCAAGGAGGCGAGGTATGTCTGGGTTCCGGAGTCGATGCGCCGCTTGATCATGGTCATGAGCCCGAAGCCGAAGAGCATCGCGAACAGCGGGTAGGCCCGGTGGTCCACCACCAGAGTGCGGACGAACATCCACCAGGCGTCGACGGACGACGCCGGCGACTCGGCCCCGTTCGGCATCGTGTTCCATGACGGAACGTTGGCCACGGCGATGAGCAGCAGCATGAAGCCACGGGCCACGTCAGGGGCGGGGTATCGCAAGCCCCGAGGACCGGTGAAGGAGGTTGTCATCCGCATGCGCAGGACCTTACGACCGGCGAAAGACGGGCTGCATCCGCCCGGAGAATGATGCGCGAGGGGTGGGCCGCCTTCCGCCGCACCGGTCGAAGAGCTCAGTGCCGCATCACTGCCCGCGTCCGGTACCCGTCAGTGCCACCGGCGCATGGGCACGAGAGCGGTACTCACAGCACCCGCGGTGCCCGCCGCCGCGGCGGTGCGTCCACGCCCCGTCCCGGGGCGGCGCTCTGCGGGTCCACGGCCTTGGCGACCGGGGGCGACGACCTGGACCTCGCCGTCGGCTGCCGCAGCGAAGATCCGCTGGACGACGGCCTCACGGCTGCGCATGCGGGCGTTGTCTGCCTCCAGCTCCTCGACGCGGGACTCCAGGGCGAGGATGCGGCGGATGCCCTCGAGGTTGATGCCCTCCTGGGACAGGGACTGGATGCGGCGCAGGCGCTCGACGTCGCGATGGGAGTAGCGCCGGCCCCGCCCGCGGGTCCGGGCGGGGCTGACCAGTCCGAGCCGGTCGTACTGGCGCAGGGTCTGGGGGTGCATCCCGGCCAGCTCGGCCGCCACCGAGACCACGTAGACCGCGCGCTCGGCCGCGTCGTCGGCCAGGTACCCCAAGCCCTGCCCCGCACGATGCCGGCTCACTTCGCCGCCTCCTCCATGAGGGTGGCCCGCGGGTCGGTGTCACCCATGGCCTCATCGAAGGCCTCGAGCGCCTCCTTGGCAGCCTTGGAGAGCTTCTTGGGGACGGCCACCTGGATGGTCACCAGCAGGTCGCCGGTCTTCTTCCGGGTGGTGGCGCCCTTGCCGCGCAGGCGCATGACGGTGCCCGAGGACGTGCCGGGCTTGATCTTGATCTTGGAGGTACCGCCATCGAGCAGCGGGACCTCAACCGTGGCGCCCAGGGCGGCCTCGCGCAGAGTGACCGGAAGGTCCATGCGCAGGTTGGCGCCGTCGACCGGGTCGACGGAGTACACGGGGTGCTTCTTGATGTTGATGGTCACCACCATGTCACCGTTCTCGCCGCCGTTCAGGCCGGCTCGCCCCTTGCCGCGCAGACGGATCTTCTGGCCGTCGCGCACGCCCGCCGGGATGCGGACCTTCATGGTGCGCCCGTCCGCGGTGAGCTCCACGGTGGTGCCGGCAACGGCGTCGCGCAGGTCCAGCGTGGCCGAGGTCAGGACGTCGGCGCCCTTCTGCGGCTGGGGCTGGGAGCCGAAACCGCCGAAGCCGAAGGGGCCGGGGCGGCCACCGGAGCGGGTCGGGCTGGGGGTGCCGCCGAACATGCGCAGCAGGTCGTCGAGGTCGGGCTGTGCGCCGCCGGCTCCGCCGGTCTCGAAGCGCACGCCCCCGCCCTGGCCGCCGAACATGGAGGAGAGAATGTCCTCGAAGCCGGCGCCGCCGGCCCCTCCCGGGCCGCCGGCCTGGAAACGGGCACCGCCTCCGGCCATGGAACGGATCGCGTCGTACTGCTTGCGCTCGGCCTCGTCGGACAGGACGGCGTAGGCCTCCCCGATCTCCTTGAACTTCTCCGCCGCTACGACGTCATCAGGGTTGCGGTCGGGGTGGTACTTCTTCGCTAGCGTGCGGTAGGCCTTCTTGATTGCGGCGGCGTCGGCGTCCTTACTCACGCCGAGGACCGCGTAGAAGTCCTTGGTCATCCAGTCCTGACTGGCCATAGTCGCGTCACCGCCTCCTTATCTGGGTGATCGTGGGGGTTTCCTTACTGAAGCTGAAGATGAGGGTGGGACGTCGCCGTGGCCCTGGGGCCTCGGGAGTCCTGGTGCACCTCCCGTCCGACGGCGGACCCGGACCCGCCAGACGCGCTGGCTCGGGTCCGCCGTCGGGCCGGGGTGAGTGGTGCGGTGGGTATCAGGCCGGGTTGGCGACCTGGACGCGGGCGGCGCGCACGACGCGCTCACCCAGGCGGTATCCGGGCTGGAGGACCGTGGCGATGGTGGGCTCGGTGACCTCGCTGGACTCGGTGGCCATGAGGGCCTCGTGCAGCGTGGGGTCGAAGACCTCGCCCACGGCGCCGAAGCGCTCCAGGGAGTACTTCTCGGCCAGGATCGTCTCGAGCTTGCCGGCCGTGGTCTCGAAGGTGCCGGTCAGGTCGCCGTGCTGGCGGGCCAGCTCGATCTCGTCGAGGACCGGGATGAGGGCCTCGACGACGCCGGCGGCACCGGCGTCCCGGTGGGAGGCCGCACCCTCGCGGGAGCGGCGCACGAACCCCTGGTACTCCTGCTGGAGGTTGTAGAGGTCCGCCCGGGCCCGGGCCAGGTCGTCGGCCGCCTGAGCGGCCTGGGCCTGAGCCTGGGCCAGGGGGTCCTCCCCCGCCGCCTCCTCATCGGAGGCGGCGTCGACCTGGCCGGCCTCGCCCTCGGCAGAGCCCTGGGCGAGCTCCTCACGGACGTCGTCGGGCACCTCCTCGAAGGCCGATTCGACGGCCGCCTGGAGCTCGGGGTCGATGCCCTCGTTCTCGGGGGTGGGGCCGGCCGAGGTCACTTGGAGTCCTCCTCGTCCACGATCTCGGCGTCCACGATGTCCTCGTCGTCGGAGGACGCGGCCCCGGCTGAGGAGGCGGAGCCGGAGGCGTCACCCGCGGCCTGGGCGGCGGCGTCGGCCTGGTAGAGGGCCTCGCCGACCTTCTGGGCCACCGAGCTCAGCTTCTCCTGAGCGGTCTTGATCGGCTCGATGTCGTCGCCCTCGAGGGCCTTCTTGAGGTCGGCGACGGCCTCGGAGACCTCGGAGTGGACGTCCTCGGGCAGCTTGTCCTTGTTGTCCTTGAGGAGCTTGTCGATGGAGTAGGCCTGCTGCTCGGCGGAGTTGCGGGTCTCGGCGTCCTCGCGGCGCTTCTTGTCCTCCTCGGCGTGGGCCTCGGCCTCCTTGACCATGCGGTCGATGTCCTCCTTGGGCAGGGCGGAGCCGCCGGAGATGGTCATGGACTGCTCCTTGCCGGTGCCGCGGTCCTTGGCCGAGACGTGGACGATGCCGTTGGCGTCGATGTCGAAGGAGACCTCGATCTGGGGCACGCCGCGGGGGGCCGGGGCGATGCCGGTCAGCTCGAAGGTGCCCAGCGGCTTGTTGTCCCGGGCGAACTCGCGCTCGCCCTGGTAGACCTGGATGAGCACGGAGGGCTGGTTGTCCTCGGCGGTGGAGAAGACCTCGGAGCGCTTGGTCGGGATGGCCGTGTTGCGCTCGATGAGCTTGGTCATGACCCCGCCCTTGGTCTCGATGCCCAGGGACAGGGGCGTGACGTCGATGAGTAGGACGTCGCTGCGGTCGCCCTGGATGACGCCGGCCTGGAGGGCCGCGCCGACGGCGACGACCTCGTCGGGGTTGACGCCCTTGTTGGGGTCACGGCCGGTCAGCTCGCGCACCACGTCGGCGACGGCGGGCATGCGGGTGGAGCCGCCCACGAGGACCACGTGGTCGATGTCGGAGACCTTGACCCCGGCGTCCTTGATGACGTTGTGGAAGGGGATCTTGGTGCGCTCGAGCAGGTCCGCGGTCATCTCCTGGAAGTTGGAGCGGGTGAGCTTCTCATCGAGGTGGATGGGGCCGGACTCGCTCATGGAGAGGTACTGCAGGTTGATGTTCGTGGAGGTCGCCGAGGACAGCTCCTTCTTGGCCTGCTCGGCGGCGTCCCTGAGGCGCTGCATGGCGATCTTGTCCTTGGACAGGTCCACGCCGTCCTTGCTCTTGACCTGCTTGACCAGCCACTCGACGACGCGGGCGTCCCAGTCGTCGCCGCCCAGGCGGTTGTCACCGTTGGTGGCGCGCACCTGGATGGTGGAGAAGCCGTCCTCGTCCTTGCCGACCTCGAGCAGGGAGACGTCGAAGGTACCGCCACCGAGGTCGAAGACGAGGATGAGCTCGTCCTCCTTGCCCTTGTCCAGGCCGTAGGCCAGGGCCGCGGCGGTGGGCTCGTTGACGATGCGGTCCACGGTCAGGCCCGCGATGGTACCGGCCTCCTTGGTGGCCTGGCGCTCGGCGTCGTTGAAGTAGGCCGGGACGGTGATGACCGCGTTGGTGACGGGCTCACCCAGGTAGGCCTCGGCGTCGGCCTTGAGCTTGGCCAGGATGCGGGCGCTGATCTCCTGGGCGGTGTACTTCTTGTCGTCGATCTCGACGGACCAGTCGGTGCCCATGTGGCGCTTGACCGAGGAGATGGTGCGGTCGACGTTGGTGACCGCCTGGCGCTTGGCGATCTCGCCGACGAGGATCTCGCCGGACTTGGAGAACGCGACGACGGACGGGGTGGTGCGGCCGCCTTCGGCGTTGGGGATGATGGTGGGCTCGCCACCCTCGAGGACGGCGATAGCAGAGTTGGTGGTACCCAGGTCGATACCGACAGCGCGTGCCATGTGGTGTGCTCCTTGTGCTTGCTTGGTTGATGTCTGCAGTGAGGGCCGGGAGGTCCGGCGCCTTCAGGTTGAGTCGTATGCACTCAGGATTGTGATTGAGTCAGGCTCTGTCAACTTGACTGCATACAACCTTGAGTCTGACTGGCTCAACCTTGGCTGGCCGCAGTCCATTCCCGGACTTGATAGTGACCTATAACACACACACGGCATCGCAAGCCACCGGCCGCGTGAAGCACCCGCTCACGGCAGCGCGGCGAACGGTTCCAGCTACGCCAGAGCAGCACACCCACCGGCCGCACACCGGGAACTGCGATACCCGGCGAGGACTGCGATTTCCTGCAGATGACTGAGGTCCCACCCGCGAGTTCTGTGGGAGAACGCAGTCCTCGTCGCGAAAGTACGTTCTCGATCAGCCCACCCAGCCCCGCACACTGCCGAAAGTGTCATGATTGACGACTTTTCAGAGTCAACCAGCCTGGCACGCATGAGCGCCCCGCTCGACGCCGATGTCAGCCAACACATCTGCGGCATCCGCACGCTCACCGGGCGGTCAAACCTGCGGCAACCACCAGCGCTACCCCGGGAGCACAACCCTCGACCACACAGCACATCACAAGTTACCTTGGATCTGAGGACGATCCGATCATTGCCAGATCGGCGCTGAAGCACGGCCTGAGCGAGGCTGACATCCTTGATGCCATCAGAGGTGCTCGGGACGCTGGGATGTCCTGGACAGTTATTGGAAATATGGTCGGAACCTCCGGCGAGGCCGCCCGTCAGCGCTATCAGCCACTCGTGGCTTGAGGACGATCCGACCACGTCGGAAGCGACAGGCCTGCGCTGACGTAGCGGCGTTCATCGGCCCGGTAGCCTGGCACGCATGAGCGCCCCGCCACTGGAAGGCCTGCCCGATCCTGAGGACGTCTTCGATCATCTGCGTCGCGAGGACGGCGAGCACGTGGGCTATATCGAGATGAGTGCGGACGGTCGGTTCATCCCTTACGACCGGTTGTGGGTCCAGCGAGGCGAGGCCATGGAGCTCGATGAGGCCGAGGCGGTCCTGGATGCGATCGGTCTGCGACTTCTGGCGGAGGACTGGCTCCTTGAGGAGGAGGATCCGCTCACGGGCGAGGAGAGCCGGGCACGGGTCAGGATTCGCGAGATCCACCGGGACCGCGTCATCGTTGCCAGGGCGATGGAGGACCTGTCGGCCACCGGCATCGCCAAGTCCGTGGACCTCATTGGCGCCATCGAACTGCCTCTTCCGACGACTCGGCTGCGCTCAGCCTCCTGAGCGCAGCCAGGACGGTGAGGAACGTGGCGGGGAAGACCCCCTCATGCGACGCCGGAACGCCTGACGGCAGGCCCCCGCTCAAGCCCCCTGCTCGGCCTCGGGGGCGACCATGACGTGGTCGCCGTCGGGCACGATCCGCACCCGCAGCCCGTAGACCTCGGCAAGGATGTCGGGCTGAAGCACCTCGGCGGGCGGCCCCTCGGCGAGGATCGTCCCGCCCGCAAGGATGGCGAGGCGGTCGCAGAAGCGGGCCGCCAGGTTGAGGTCGTGCAGGGCGACGACGGCGAGGCGCCCGGTGTCCCGGTGACAGATCCGCCGCACGTGGGAGAGCACCGAGACCTGGCGGCGCAGGTCGAGGGCGGAGGTGGGCTCGTCGAGCAGGATGAGCCCGGGCTCGCGCACGAGCGTCTGGGCCAGGGCGATGAGCTGGCGCTGGCCACCGGAGAGCTGGCCCAGTGGGCGGTCGGCCAGCTCGGCCACCCCGAGCTCGTCCAGAGCATTCCAGGCCAGGTCGATGTCGGCCCGGCTCGTGTGCCAGGTCATCCCGCGCCGCGAGGCGGTGAGCACCGACTCCAGGGCGGTCAGGGCGGCGTCGCCGGGCAGGCCCTGCGGCATGTAGCCGATCATGCCGCGCAGGTCGTGGCCCCGGCGACCCTCGAAGGTCACCTCCCCCAGGTAGCGGCGCAGCTGGGCCACGCAGGTGACCAGGGTGGACTTGCCGGCGCCGTTGGGGCCGAGCAGCCCCACCGTCTGGCCCGTCTCCCAGGTGGCGTCGACACCCTTGAGGACGGCCCGCCTGCCGTAAGAGAAGGTGAGGTTGTCCAGTGTCAGGCTCATGAACCGCTCCTGACCACCGAACGCTGGTGTCCGAAGATGATGGTGAGGAACACCGGCACACCCACCAGGGCGGTCAGGATGCCGACCGGCACCGCGACACCCGGCACGATGACCTGGCTGGCGGCGTGGGCGGCGGTCAGCAGGGTGGCGCCGCACAGGATGGAGGCGGGCACGAGGAAACGCTGGTCCTCCCCCACCAGGCCGCGGGCCATGTGCGGTCCCACGAGTCCCACGAATCCGATGATCCCCACGAAGGCCACGGACAGGGCGGCCAGCAGCGAGACCCCGACCAGGGTCCACGCGCGCAGGCGCGCCACGTTGATGCCCATGGCCGCGGCGCGCGCCTCCCCCAGGGTGATGGCGGTCAGCCGCCAGCCGTTGACCCAGAAGACGGGCGTGGCCACGAGCAGGGCCACCGAGACGGTGGCCACGGCCGGCCAGGTGGCGCGCATGAGGGAGCCCATCGACCAGAAGACGATCTGCTGCAGGCTCTCGGTGGAGGCCCGGTACTGCACGAGCGCCAGGAGCGCCTGGCAGCTGAAGACCAGGGCGATGCCCAGCAGGATCGTCATCTCCTTGGTCACCGAGGGCAGCCTCGAGACCATCGCGATGGTGAGGGAGGCCGCCAGTCCCGCCGTCATCGCCACGATCGGCAGAGTGGCGCCGGTGGCCACAGGCAGCACGAGGCCCGTGACGATGGCCAGCGCCGCCCCCAGGGCGGAGGCCGCCGAGATCCCCAGGGTGAAGGGCTCGGCCAGCGGGTTGTCGAGGATCGTCTGCATCTGCACGCCGGCCAGGGACAGCGCCCCGCCCACCAGGACCGCCAGGAGCGCCGGCGGCAGGCGCAGGTTGATGACGATGTTGGCGACCCACGGGTCGTAGTCGGCGTAGAGGAGGGAGCCGAGCACCTGGGCCGGGCTGAACCCCAGCGGCCCCACCATGAGGGCCACGAGGAAGACGACCAGGAGCAGGGTGGCCAGCCCCATCAGCATCGCAAGACGCCGCACGGTTCGACGGCGGTAGGCGGCGTAGGCCGACGCCGCCGTGTCCGTAGGCGCACCGGCCCGCCCGTCAGCCTCCGTCACCGACGCCGCACCGCCCGGTACCTGAGCGGTATCGGACTGGTGCGCTGCGACGTCGTCGGAAGGAGCCGTGACGTTGGAGGCTCCCATCAGATGGCGGCGAAGAAGACGCCCTCGGCCTTCCAGGGCATGTACTGCTCGTGGAAGTCCTTCCAGACCTTGGCGGGGTCGATGTCGGAGAAGGCCTCGGGGTTCTGCCACTTGGCGAAGGTGAGGTAGGCGATGAAGTTGTAGGGGGCGTCGTAGAACTGGTGGTAGATGCCGTAGACGTGCCTGTCGGTGAAGGCCTGGATCTTGTCGTAGCCGGGCTGGTTCTTCAGCTGCTCCAGGCTGGCCTTGGCGGAGGCCTCGTCGGCCTTGTAACCGAGGTGGACGTAGCTGGTCTGGGCGGTGTCCTTGATCTTCTGCTGCTGCCACTCGCCGCCGGTGGCGATGATGTTCTTGGGGTTGGAGGCGATGACCTGCTCAGGGGTGAGCACCCCCTCCTCGCCGGACAGGAGACTGTCGGCGATGTTGGTGCCGCCGGTGGCGGTGACGATCGCGCCGAGGTTCGCGGTGGAGTAGGTGGAGCCCGGGTCGTTGACGCCCGGGCCGCGCCACAGGAAAGTGGTGGGCTTGGAGCTCAGGGACTTCACCTTCGCCACGATCGGGTCGACCTGCTTCTTGTAGAACGCGACGAAGGCCTCGGCCTCCTTGCGCTTGTCGAAGATGGCGCCCATGAGGGTGACCGAGGGGACGGTGTTCTTGACCGGGTCGCGGCGGAAGTCGGTGACGACGTAGGTGATCTTCTGGCCGTCCAGCTTCTCGAGGTAGCCCTTCTCCTTGGCGGAGTTGTAGGCGTCCAGAGTCATGACGAAGACGTCGGGCTTGTGGCTCACCAGAGTCTCGATGGGCAGGCCGTCCTTGGCGATGTTGCCGATCTTCGGCAGCTCGGCGGCCTTGGGGGCGACGGAGAGGACCTTCTCATAGAAGTCGGGCGCGGCCTTCTGAAGGTCCTCGCCCCAGGCGACCACCTTGTCAACGGGGTTGGTCTTGTTGAGGAAGGCCAGGGAGTAGACGTGGCGGGACTCGCTCAGGACGATTCTCTTGGGCTGGGCGCTGAAGGTGACCTTGCGGCCGACGATGTCGGTGACCTCGAAACCGCCGTTGCTGGAGGCGCCCGAGGAGGCGCCGGCGCTGGAGCCCTTGCCGGCGCGGGAGGCGACTCCACAGCTGGCAAGGACGGCGGTGAGCGGGAGGGCCATGAGCAGAGTACGACGGCGCATAGAAGTCCTTCGGTGACGCGCGAACGGAGACGAACCACCCAGAACCTTAGGGCAACCTCAGTTAATTTGCCAAGTTAGTCGATCTAATTTTAGTAAGGTCGAACAACTGACATGGGGGACACATGGAGGTTGGCACAGCGGAGCTGACAGCGACGAGCCTCGAAGGCCCTGTGAGGCTGCTACGGCACGAGCGCATGGACGGCTATGACGGCGAGCAGCGCGGCGACCGAAGGGAGGTACTTGCGCGGGTGACGCATGACGTCACGTTCGGACTTCCAGCCCGTCAGCGGCCGGTAGACCTCCAGGAGGACCGCGGTCGTCGCCCCGGCGAGTGAGGCTGCCACTCCGGCTGCAACCGCCTCCGCAAGACCGCCTCCGAGCCAGACGATCAGTGCGCCCACGAGACAGTTGGACGCCGCGTACAACAGTGTGAGGTCTCTGGCGTAGGCCATGAAGACCCGCCTCGATCCGGGCGCGGCCAGCACCACCGCGCGAGTGCTGGGATAACGGGAGAAGTAGGCGTTCAGTGGCGTGTTGACGACGACGAAGGCCATGGGCAGCGGGATCGTCATGCCTCGACCGGCCATGGTGAATGTGAAGAGCATGGCGATCACGAGTGCGGCCAGGGTGTTGACCTGCGTGGTGCGCACGGTGGCCAGCTCACCCAGGACCAGGCTGCGGCGGCCACCCCGGACGGTTCCCACCTGTGTGCGGCGCGCTCGCAGATCTCGGGAACGCGCCATCGCAGTCAGAGCGCAGGCCGCGAAGAGGAGGGCCGAGGCCGCGGGCGCGAGCCACCAGAGGAGTGTCCCGACGACGAGAGCCCCAGCGGCCGTCCAGCGCAGGCCGGCCCGCTCCCCCGCCCACAGGATCAGCCCCAGCGACGAGGCTCCGAGCCCGACGACGATCATCTCCACGGCCGTCGTCGCAGTAATGCCCATTCCGGGACTCCGGCCACTTCCTCCGCCACCGGCGAGCAGGACGAACAGGACGATGGGCACGACCGCCTCCAGCAGGACGACGGCGTTGACCACGAGGCAGGTGGCCCGGGCGAGCTCGTCGCGCCGGAGAGGGAAGCGGGCCAGGTCGTCCCAGCGCCCGGAGCCGATCCAGGTCGAGGCGATGGTGGCCGTCAGGCCGACGGCGGCCATGACAAGTCCGGTGACCGCGACGCGCGGGTTGACGCGGAGGTCGGTCGACGCCCCGAACCAAGCGGCCAGGGCGCACAGAATGGCGGCGCCCAGGACGCTCTGGCGCCCCACGAACTGCCCCGTCACCGCCTTCACGGCGGCTCGGCTAACTGACCAACGCCGCCACGGCATCGGAGTCCTCAGGGGTGGTGAAGGGACCGGTCATCCGGCCGGCGGAGAGCACGTAGAGGCGCCGGGTGCAGCGGGTGAAGGACTCGGCGATGTGGGAGCTGAGCAGAATCGAGCGGCCGGATGCGGCGGCGTCGTTGATGCTGCGGTACAGGAACTCGGTGGCGGTGAAGTCGAGGAAGTCGACGGGCTCGTCCAGGAAGAGGAGGGGCGCGGTCAGGTAGAAGGCGGCGATGAGGTTGGCCTTCTTGCGTGAGCCGCTGGAGAGCCGGGAGAAGGAGGTGGTCCGGTAGCGGCCGTAGTCGAATCCCTCGATCAGCTCCTCGAGGCGGCCGCGGTCCGGGCGCAGGCGGTAGGCGTGCTCGAGGAAGCTGATGAAGGCATCCAGGTTCCAGGTGGGGAAGGAGGAGTCGTCGGCGAGGCTGAGGTAGCGGGCGGCCTTGAAGTGCTCGTCGCCAGGGTGCACGTCCCGGCCCCGGTAACGCAGGACTCCGAGCCGCGCTCCGCGGTGGACGTCGCACAGGGAGGTGAGCATCGTGGTCTTGCCGGCGCCGTTGAGGCCGATGAGGCCCACGGCCTCGCCGGCCTCGAGGGCAAAGGAGACGTCGGTGAGGACCGGGTGATCGCGCTCGTACCAGGCGGACAGGCCCTCGACCTCGAGGAGGTGGGCCGGGGCATCGCCGACGGCGCTCATGAGCTCGGAGGAGTCCGGTCGTCGCGGTCATCATCCCTGCCGCCGACGAATGGACGAATCAGCAGATACAGGAAGATCGCCGCAACAGCGATGGCGATGACCATGGCCGACGTGTCTCCCCGACGGAAGGAGGCGACGGCCACCAGAATATTGATTACCACGATGGCAATGCGGAAAGTGTGCTGAGTCCGTCCCGTCAACACGGTTGCCTCCTTCTTCGCAGATTCTCACGGCGGGAACCGGCTACTTGCCCCCATCACTGTACGCCCGGGCCGGATCTCAGGGATGCGCCTCAGGGACAATCTTGACGCAAGGTTCTCACCTTCCAGAAGTATTGACACCCGACGCGGAGCCATTCTCCGACGTCGTTCCAACCGGTTCTCGGACCAACCGGCGCGATGTCGAAGGGCTGCGGCATAGCGGGGACGCCTTAGCCCTGCGCTCGGGCGGCCCCTGGGCCCGCCGCGGCTTCACAGGAGACCCACAAGGTCAACCTACGCCTGACACACACGGCGCCGACACGGTTGAGTCATGCACAGCTCCGACGCCCTCAATCCGACCGAGCCGCCCCAGTCCGGCCAGGACCACCAGTCCGGCCGGCGCGACCGCTCCTCGAAGTCCAGCAAGCACCCGCGCCGCCGCTTCCTCCTGGGTGGCGCCGCCGTCCTGGGGCTGGCCGCCACCGGTACCAGCGCCTGGGCGCTCAACCGCTTCGTCATCGACCATGTGGAGGTCGGCGACGTCACCGCCCTGGAGGCCAAGGCGCAGAACGCGGCCGGCTCCTCGGCAACCCCGGCCACCAACGTGAAGGTCGGGGACGACTCCTACTCCTCATCGAACACGAGAATCGAGATTCAGCGGGTTTCCACCGGCTCGGGCAGCGACACCGTCACCTACTACGTGGCCGACGTCAAGCTCACCAACGCCACCGACCTGCGCAGTGCCTTCGCCAACAACTCCTACGGCACCAACATCGTTGCCAAGCCCAGCACGATGGCCTCCGAGCACGACGCCGTCCTGGCCATCAACGGCGACTACTACGGCTTCCGCAGCGACGGCATCCTCATCCGCAACGGCGTCATCTACCGCGATAGCGGCACGCGCGACGGCATGGCCTTCTACAGCGACGGGCGCGTGGAGGTCTACGACGAGACCACCACCAAGGCCCAGACGCTTCTGGACGCGGGCGTGTGGAACACGCTGTCCTTCGGGCCGGCGCTGGTCAACAACTCCAAAGTGCTCTCCGGCATCGACCAGGTCGAGGTGGACACCAACGTCGGCAACCACTCCATCCAGGGCCAGCAGCCGCGCACCGCCGTGGGGTGGGTGGAGACGAACCACCTCAAGCTCGTCGTCGTCGACGGCCGCAGCGAGGGCTACTCGCGCGGCGTGTCCATGACCGAGCTCGCCCAGATCATGGCCGACCTGGGGTGCGCCTGCGCCTACAACATCGACGGCGGCGGCTCGTCGGCCATGTACTTCAACGGCTCGATCATCAACCAGCCCTCCAACGGGGGCGAACGCGACACCTCCGACATCCTCTACATCGCGAACGGATCCTGAGATGAACGGCACCGACACAGCCCTTCAGACCTCGCCGCGCGTTCTGCCGCGGGTCATCGCCCCCGCGAACCGGACCTCCGTCAACCGGTCGGCGGGCAACCGGACCGCGCCGCGGGTCGGTGGTGCACCCCGTCCCCGGGCGACGGTGACTCTCGTGGTGCTCATCCCGGCCTACAAGCCCGATGAGCGCCTGGCCGCACTCGTGGCCCGCCTGCGTGGGGCGCGTCGGGACTGCGCGGTGCTGGTCGTCGACGATGGCTCGGGGCCGCAGTACGCCCCCTTCTTCTCCGCCGCCCGCGCCCGGGGCGCCCAGGTGGTCAGCTACCCGGTCAACCAGGGCAAGGGTCAGGCGCTGCGCACGGGCCTGGCTCACGCGGCCGCCACCTGGCCCGACGCGGACGTGGTGTGCGCCGACGCCGACGGGCAGCACACGCCCTCGGACATCGAGGCCGTGGCCGCGAGGGTGCGCGAGACCGGGCACATGACCCTGGGGGTGCGGCGTTTCACCGGGCCGGTGCCGCTGCGCAGTCGGATAGGCAATGATGTGACCGCCCTGCTGTTCCGAGGCGCGACCGGCTGGAGGCTGGCCGATACCCAGACGGGCCTGCGCGGCTACCCCGCCGGGCGCCTGGACTGGCTGCAGAAGGTTCCCGGCGACCGCTACGAGTACGAGCTCTCCGCCCTGCTGCGCGCCCACGAGCTGGGGCTGGTGGTGGAACAGGTGGAGATCGCCACGATCTACGAGCCGGGCAACACCTCCTCCCACTTCCGCCCGCTGCAGGACTCGGCTCGTATCTATGCTCCGCTGCTGCGGTTCATGGGGGCGTCGCTGGCGAGCTTCGGGATCGACTGGCTGGGTGTCATGGTCATCTTCGCGATGACCGGCAACCTGCTGGCGGCGGTCGTGGGGGCGCGACTGATCTCCGGGACGGCGAACTTCTTCATGAATCGTCGCGTCTTCCGGGCGCGGCGCGGCACCGTGGTGCGCACGGCGGTGCGGTACGTGATCCTGGCAGTGAGCCTGCTGGCGGCCAGCTACCTGGTGCTCAAGGCGCTCACCACAGTCGGGATCCCGCTGGGGATCGCCAAGGTACTCGGCGATGGGGCCATCTACGTGGCCAGCTATGTGGCGCAGCGCCGGCTGGTCTTCACAGAGCGGGGATGAGATCAGCCCGCCGGGGCCGGGCGGGAGGATCCTCGGATAGCCGTGTCCTTTGAGGCGATGTGCCGGCGTCGTCCCCGAGGGCACGGCATCGCCGCCCTCTCGGTCGCACCCCGCTGACGGTTTCCGAGCAGCACCGTCAACAAGCCGCACTCAAGCACAACGGCGACGGCTCTTGAGCAGATTTTGTCCGTATGGGACGACTTTGAATGCCCCAATCGCCGGAACGCAACTACCCAAAATGCTCTGACCTGCGCAAACGCACTTCTGTTTGTGCGAGTGAGCCGTCAAAGTCTTCCCATATGGACACTTTTCAGCCGAAGACGCCACTCACCTCAGGCAGAGTCGCGGGCAGCAGCCTCAGCAGGCGCTGATGAGGCCGGACTCGTAGGCGGCGATGACGAGCTGGGCGCGGTCTCGGGCACCGAGGCGGGCCAGGAGTGCGGTGATGTGGCTGCGGCAGGTGGCCCGGGTGATACCGAGCTCGACCTCGATCTCACTGTTGGACAGGCCCCGGGCGATGAGCAGGAGGACCTCACGCTGGCGGGGCGTGAGGTCCTCGACATCACTGGCCCAGGAACTACGGGAGGCGCCAGCCGATGCTGTGCGTGGCATGCAGTCCATAAGACGGGCCAGCACCTGGGGGCTGAGCAGCGACTGTCCCTCGTGGACGGTGCGCACGGCGTCGACGAGAGTCTGCGGGGAGGCATCCTTGAGCAGGAATCCGCAGGCGCCGGCGCGCAGCGCACCCAGGACGTAGTCGTCGATCTCGAACATGGTGAGGATGAGGACGCGCGTGGTCGCGAGCGTCGGATCGGCGCAGATCCGGCTGGTGGCCTCGATGCCGGTCAGGCCCGGCATCTGGATGTCCATGAGGACGACGTCGGGGCGCAGCTCGGCGGCCAGGGCGACCGCGCGGGAGCCGTCCTCGGCCAGGCCGACGACACTCATGCCGGGTTCGGCCTCGAGCAGGGCGGCCAGGGTGGTGCGCAGGAGGGCCTGGTCCTCGGCGACGAGGACCCGGATGGAGGGGCCTTCCGGCCCGGGAACGGCCTCAGTCATGGGGCCTCCCGTGGGGTTCGACGGGCAGCGTCGCCTCGATGGCGAAGCCGGGGGCGTCGGCGCGGGGACCGGTGGTCAGGGTTCCGCCGAGCGGGGTCAGGATCTCGTGAAGTCCACGCAGCCCCTGCCCCGCCCCGGGATGGGGCTCCCATTCGGGGACCGGGCCGTCGTCGACGATGGCGATGCGCAGCCGTCCCGGCTCCTGCCGGAGAGTGACGCGGGCGCGCGTGGGGCCGGCGTGGCGGGCGGTGTTGGCCAGGGCCTCGGCCACGACCCGGACAGCGGCTTGAGTCGTCGGAGCCGGGAGGCCGTCGGTCATCGTCGCGGCTTGGTCGACGTCCGCGTCTGCGCCGGAGTACGCATCGACGTCGAGATCGACGGTGACGCCGGTGCGGCGGGCCTTGCCGATCGGCTCCCGAAGGCTCTCGGCGAGGTTGCTGATGATAGCGGCTTCGGGAAGCGGTGCGTCGCCCGGAGCTCCCGCAGGGACCGTCGCCACTGCCCCGGGCGTCGGGGACGTGTGCTCGTCGCGCAGGACGGAGAGCATGCGCCGCAGTGCATCGGTGGCCTCGCGGGAGGCGGTCTCGACGTCGTCGAGTGCGGTCCGCAGCCCGTCGGAGGTGGTCTCGAGGCGCTGGGCCACGGCGCAGCGCACGGTGATGGCGCCGAGGTTGCCGGAGACGGCGTCGTGCAGCTCGCGGGCGATGACGAGGCGGTCCTCGGCGACGGCGCGCGCGGCGGTCTCCTGCGCCAGGCGCCGTTCGTAGGCACGCTGGTCGCGCCGTCGCAGCCACAGGGAGGCGACGACGAGCCCGGCCATGACGAGCAGCAGCGTCATCTGGCCGCGCCGAGAAGGAGCCGGGGAGAAGCCGACCATGGTGCCCAGGCCGAAGACAACCACGGTCAGCCCGGTAATGGCGCGCCCGAGCGGCGAGTGGCGCGGAGGGGCATCGGGGGCAGGCACGCGGCCAGTCTAGGAAGGCGGCCCGGGCGCTTCATCGAACCGGGGTCTGACGGACCTGGGTCTGAGGCGGTGGAACCACTTCGGCTGGGCGGCCGATGCGCGCTGCCGCTCGGCGCGCTGGAGTTGACCCATGATCAGTATTGAGAACCTCGTCAAGCGGCACGGGGCGCGGGAGGTGCTTCACGGCGTGAGCCTGGAGGCCCGTCCGGGCCGCGTCACCGGATTCGTGGGACCGAACGGCGCCGGGAAGTCCTCGACCCTGCGGTGCCTGCTGGGGCTGGACCGGGCCGACGGTGGGCGGGCGCTCATCGGTGGGCGCCCCTACCGCGAGCTGCGCGAGCCGTTGCGCACGGTGGGGGCGGTGCTCGACGGCTCGGGCGCGCACCCCTCGCGCACGGCCCGCGGTCACCTGGGTTGGGTGGCCTCGGGCGCGGGAATCAGTCGGCGCCGGGTGGCCGACGTGCTCGACGTCGTCGGGCTGAGTGATGCGGCCGGGCGGCGGGTGCGCACCTTCTCCCTGGGAATGGGACAGCGCCTGGGGCTGGCGACGGCGCTGCTGGGCGACCCGGAGGTGCTGGTCCTCGACGAGCCGGTCAACGGCCTGGACCCGGAGGGGATCCGGTGGATCCGCACGCTGCTTCGGCAGCGGGCCGACGCCGGGGGCACGGTCCTGCTGTCCAGTCATGTTCTGGCCGAGCTGGGTGAGGTGGCCGACGACGTCGTTGTCATCGCCGGCGGGCGGGTGCGGACCGCCGGGACGCTGGGGGATGTCGCGGCGGGTTACGCAAACCTGGAGGATGCCTTCTTCTCGCTGACTGCCCCGACCGGGGACAGGGTCGAGGGTCGGGCCGGCAGGGCCGAGCGCGAGGAAGGGGGCCGTTCATGAGCGCGGCGACGGCGCTGGTGCGCTCCCTCAAGGCGGAGGTGCGCAAGACGGTGGGCCTGCCGGGGGCCTGGTTGGGGGCGGCGCTGGCGATCGTCCTGCCGCTCCTGATCGAGTACTACACGGATCATGACCTGGCGGCGCGGCTGGCGGCCGGCGACCCGGATGCGCCGACGCAGCTGGGCAATGTCGGCATCATCGGGCTGTACGTGGGGACGACGGGGATCGTGGTGCTGGCGGTGAGTGTTGTAGTCAGTGAGTACGCGAGTGATCCGCGCACGAGCGGGGCCTCCAGCGCTCCGCGACAGGTGGCGACGACGATGCTGGTACAGCCGCGGCGCGGGGCGTCGGTGGCCGCGAAGCTGCTCGTGGTGCTGGGGGCTGCGACGGTGCTGCTGGCGGTGGCGTGGGCGGCGACCTACTCGCTGTGCCGGCACCTGCTGGGGTCGAGCGTGCCCTTCGAGCCGGTGCCGTGGTGGATGCTGGCGGGGCTCCTGACGTGGTGGGTGTTCTCGGCGATGGCGTCGATGGCACTGGCGATGGCGACACGCAGCGCGCTGGTGTCGATGACGGTCCTCGTCGCGATGTCGACGATGATCTCGCCGGGGGTGCTGCTCATCAAGTCCACCGATGCGGCCCGGTTCCTGCCGGATACGGCGGCGGTGCGGCTCATTGCGAACCCGGCGACGCTCAACTACGACCGGCTCGTCGAGCTGCTGTCGATCCCGATGGCGGCCGCCGTCTGCGCGGCGTGGGCGGGCGGGTGCGCGGCGGTGTGCTGCTGGGTGTGGATGAGGCGGGACGCATGAGCGGAGCCGGTGCAACCAGCAGGGTGAGGGCCACTGGAGGGGCGATGACAGCCTGGGGGCGGGCGCTGCACGCGGAGCTGCTGAAGGTGGTGACGCTGCCGGCGATGTGGTGGTCGGCGGCGGTGGCGGGCGCGGCTGCGGTCGCCATGGTCATGTCGATCCCGCAGAACGTGGTGGATGGGCGGGACTTTGGATTCGAGGCGATCGCTCCGATGTGGACGCTGGCTGTGCAGATCGGCTTCGTGGCGGCCGGTGTGGCCGCGGCGGGTGCCGAGCATTCCACGGCGCAGGGCGTGATGAGTCTGCTGGTGACACCGGCGCGAGGACGGCTGGCGGCGGCACGGCTCATGGTGCTGACCGGTACGGGACTGGTGGCGTCGAGCGTCTTGGTCGGGGCGAGCCTGGCCGCGTGCCCGACGATCTCGACGGCGGCGTTGTGGGCCGGCGGAAGGACCGTGGTCTGGTTGACGGCAGTGCTGCTGCTGGCGGCCGGGCTCGGTGCGGCGCTGCGCAGCGTCATCGGTGCGTCCACGGCGGCCGTGGTGCTGGTGATTCTGGCACCGCAGCTGGCCGTGTTCCTGGGCGACGCCGCCCGCCGGCTACCGGGCCAGGCGGCCCAGATCTGGCTGACGGCGGACGCATCGCGGGCGGAGGTCACCTCCGCCGGACTCATCATCCTGGCCTGGACGACGGCCGCTCAGATAACCGGCATCGTCCGGCTGGTGCGGGCGGATGGATAACCACCTTCAGAACAAATTATTGAAGCGTCATCCTGGCGACGATATCTGCAGGAATCGGCGTCCGCAGTTTCCAGTCAATTTCGATAGGTCGACTTCCTTGAGCATCCACGAAATCAGCTGTCCCTAAGCAGAGATACGGCGCCGCACCACCAAATTCGCCATTCTTAGTCTCGCGAACAAATATGACCACCTCACTCCCTTCCTCTTTATGATTGACGTACCGTCTCCCAGTGGGAGAGTCAATAGACGTTGTTGACTGAGATTCCCAATGAAGAATTGAAGGTGAAATAATCGCATCTCGATACATCGTTGTCGGAGAGTAGTTTCGCTCATTTTTCTTCAAGGTAACCAAGAGCACATCCGTTGACAGTTCACCACTATAGAATACCCCCTCCCTTAAAGAGTCTGGCCTGCGTTCGAATCCACCATATCGCATCCCCACAACAATCTCTTCTCGGGTATACCTCGCGTGAGTCAGAATCACCTCATCTCCCAATCGCCCCTCCATTGGCTTCGCTAAATGGTCAATGCGACTCTCCGCCACGTCAAGAATTTCCAAAAACTCAGCGAGCGCGGCCGGCTCCGCTCTCAAAACATCAAAAGCCTGCTCTGGACTCGTAAAATTCACGCTAGAAGGACGTACCGTGAACAACAACATCGCCGCTAATCGCTGGTGCTCACGAGACAATTTTGACCACGGCCCGAGTGTTCCATTCAAGAGTTTCCGGTAAACACCCAAACGAACCGGATCGTCAACATGAGCCAATGCCTGACCGCGTTTGATGATCTCATGATGCAGTGGCCCCGTATCATCGACCGAGAACCCCGCGTCACGCTGCAATGACGTCCAATTTTTATCCTTGCTCTTCAAGACATCCGAAAGTTCATAGTCCGCTTCGGAAATAAAATGAAGCAAAGATCCTCTAGAGTCGTCTATGGCATGTTTTTTATACTCCGAAACCACCTGTTTCCAAGTAGGATTAACCTGACGTTTAAGATTATCGAGAATCACCTCGCGAGAGGCTTCATCTAGACTCACATCACAACCTGGTGGCAAGTATGAGAATCCTTTTTCAACTCCCTCACGAAGACCTCTTCTTGTAACACCTGTAAACGCTCGAAACTTCTGGTCGAAGCGGAATTCGCGCCTCTGCAGACCAACGAAATCTAAGACAGTCAGCACAGCTTTTCCGGCCGACTTACGGAGCCCTCTGCCCAACTGCTGGAGAAATACTGTGGCTGATTCCGTCGGCCGCAGGAACAAGACAGTATCAACTTCCGGAATATCAATTCCTTCATTGTAGAGATCGACGGTAAAGATCGCGACAATTTCTCCTGACCGTAGACGCCTTATCGCATCTGTCCGCTCTTCACCTGTGGAATATCCTGTCACAGCCAAAGATGGGAGACCTGCCTCCGAAAAAGCGGTCGCCATGTACTGAGCATGCTGAACACTCACGCAGAACCCCAAAGCCCTCATGGACTCCGGATCAGACACTTTATTGTTGAGCTGCTCGATAATAAGAGCAGTTCTAGCATCATTGTTAGTATAGTAGTCTGAAAGAACATTTTCATCGTACTTGCCCCGCACCCACTTGAGCGCACTTAAGTCAGTATTATCGGAAACGCCAAAATAGTGAAATGGGCACAGTAAATCGGTTTCCAATGCATCCCACAGGCGAATAGACGCCGCGGTTCTGTTACCGAAGAATGTGGCAACATCAACTCCGTCAGCGCGTTCTGGTGTTGCTGTCAGTCCTAGGAGCTCAGTTGGATTCAGGACCTGAAGAACTTTCCGGTAGGTCGCTGCTTCCGCGTGATGAAATTCATCGATAACAACAACATTAAACTGATCTGGCAGAATACGATCAAGGTTGCGAGACAAAGATTGTATTGTTGCAAAAACATGAGTCCAGTTACGAGGCTCGTACGCACCTCCTAAAATCTCACCAAAACTACCTTCTTTAAGAACCGCACGATAGGTGCGCATCGACTGTTCGAGTATTTCAATCCTATGAGCGACAAACAGTAACCTAGGATAACATCCAGCAGCTGAAAGATTGTCCCTATAATCCAATGCGGCAATAACAGTTTTACCCGTTCCAGTTGCCGCCACCACAAGATTACGATGATTGTCGTGAATACCACGCTCAACACGAAGTTTTTCCAGAATCTCTTCTTGGTGTGGGTAAGGGCGAACATCGAGACCACCAAGGATGATGGACGATTCCTTTCGAGTCTTGCCTGACGCTTGCGATAATGCTGAATCTAGCTGGTTGGCATCTACCTTGGGGTTATACAACCGGTACGACGAGTCAGCCCAATACGACTCGAACGTGCGCATAAACTTCGATAACAGCTGCCCCGTTTGCTGCTTTGAAAGCCTCACGTTCCATTCGACACCCTCAGTCATAGCTGGGACTGAAAGGTTAGAAGACCCTACATATGCCGTATCCCATCCACTGTTTCTGTGGAAGTACCAGGACTTAGCATGCAGCCGAGTACTGTTGATTTCGTACTGTATCTTTACTTCGGCACCCAGTTTTTCAACGAGGCGATCAAGCGCACGGCGCTCCGTTGCACCAATGTACGTTGTCGTGATGACTCGAAGTTTCCCTCCTCGCTCAGTAAGCGCACGTAACTCCTGCTCCAACAGGCTCAGTCCACTCCATTTCACAAAAGCACACAGGAGGTCGACATTATCGGCTGTAGCAATTTCCGATCGAATTTCGCTAATAAGAGACGGATCGCCTTTGGCGTTCGTCAGTAATGCAGCGTCGTTTAACGGAGTCTGCGGTCGAGTATCTAGGAAGCGGCGATTGTTCACGCTTCGCTTTGGAAGCACGGCAGTTAACTCCGTGGGTGGATTGACTGGAGTTTCATCTGCATATTTCAGGAGCGCCATAATTTGACGCACTATTTCTGAACGCTTTTCCGGCGATTCTATCGTTTCTAACTTTCGGGTGATTATGTTGCCAACATGCCTTGCGAATCGTTCAGGGACTTCAACTTCATCAATCGCTTGTTCATTAATTTCGACCTCATCGGCCTGCTTGCCGAGTGCGTCGGCAAGCCCTTCGGTGAGGAGAACTTGAGTCACACCGTGGGGGATCGGCATCGCGTCGTTCGTCACGCACAGAAAGCTACCAGGAAGCTACGTCCTGCCTGCCAGGCTTCTAAGACGTTCTAGGACAGGAAGCAAAGGTCTCTTCATGATCCACCCACGAGACATCACTACTGAAGCCGAGACGGCTGTACTTGAACACGCTGATCGCCTCGCCGCCGTCATCGGCAAGCACTGGCACCCCACGAACAGCACCGCTCGAGACGACGTCATGCTGCTCGTCGCCGACCTCTTGCGCGCGCACGCCGAGACAGGGATTGAGATGCAGACCTGGCGAGCGGCGCTCGACGTCGTCATGGATCATCTCGCCTGCGAACCGGAAGGCGCCGATCTGCTCCACCGCCTCGGCCGAGCCGCCTGGTTCACCGTCATCGGCACGACCAAGGATGGTCGGCGAGAGCCGGTCGCCGTTCTGCCAGGCCGGCATCACCTGGAGGTGGCCATCGGTGCTTGGACCACACAGGTTCAGGCACCGACCGCAGCGGACGCCGTCCGAGCGGTCTCAAGTGCGGACCGGTCTGGGACCTGAGACGTTCACATTGCGAAGCGCCCGCTCCATCACACGGAGTCGCAGGGCATTCCGCCAGCCCGGTTGCCTGAGGCGGCGTCGGTGAAGTCCTACCCGTCGCAGGCACTGCTCGCCTGCATGGCACGCGGGACTCGAGGACTCCGCGGGCTCCCGTCTACAGGTAGTTGACCTCCGCTCACATCGCACCACCTCAACCCGCATAATGTGAGCAAACATCACATGTCTCAAACACGGCCCCATCGGCGACTCCAACCCGATGTGCTTCGTTCGCGACGCCTG
The DNA here is from genome assembly GCF_031292835.1 of Actinomyces stomatis. Classification (NCBI taxonomy): domain Bacteria; kingdom Bacillati; phylum Actinomycetota; class Actinomycetes; order Actinomycetales; family Actinomycetaceae; genus Actinomyces; species Actinomyces stomatis. The sequence continues at coordinate 8,569 of NZ_JASPEP010000010.1, read as the reverse complement.
AACGTTGCGAACGAAGCACATGGAGCAAGTGGAAGACTCTCACGCCCGCTGTTCTAGACGGCGGGCGTCGACGGGGCCCTACTTAATCTCACAGGCGATGCCATCCTTGTCTCGATCCAGCCCAGGCCGATAGCCAGGTTCACCTCGGTACAACGGTGCTGCACCCACAGCCCGCGCCGCCGTGCAGTTGTCATAGTAGGTGATCTCCTGCTTCGGCTCCGGAGCGGGAGCCGCCGCACCACCGCCGGCCTGAGTCTCCTCTTCTGTTGTCGGCTCGGGCTCTGATGTTGGCTCAGACTCCTGCATCAGAGGCTGTATCGGAGGCTCCGAGGTCGGGGCCTGCGTCGTCGGAGTAGGCGACGGCGTAGGAGTAGGACTCGGCGTCGGGGTCGGAGTGGGGGACGGAGTCGGAGTAGGTGACGGCGACGGCGAAGCAATCACCGTCGGCGAAGGAACAGGTGCCGGCGAGCCCGCATCATCAGCCACGGACGGAACCCCGCACCCGGCCAGACCGGCGCAGGCCGCCATGGCAAGGGCCGCAGACACCGACCTCACCACCATCCTCTGGCGACCCGACATCAGCACCCCCAGCCGGCTGACCCCAGCGCGGGGCGAAAGTAAAGAACCAGGACGAACAAGCAAATTCTTCATAAGAACCTCACCAAGAAAAACAAAAGACAACACGTTGTCCCATGTCATGCCACATAGCACTCGACGCGACATGACCGGACACCTATGGACAAAGCTTGGAGTGGCGTGAACCGACAGTGGCTCACCGCAGCAACAGACGAGCCTCACTTCTCGCAGGCGATTCCGTCTCCATCTCGATCCAGGTCTTCGCTATATCCGGGATCACCTCGATACAAGGGTGCCGCGCCAGCGGCCTTCACAGCCTTGCAGTTGGCGTAGAACTCCTTCTGCGGCTCCGGTTCTGACTCCGACTTCTTCTGAGACTCCGACTCAGAGTTCGCCTCTGACTTGGAGCCCTCCCCTGAATCCGAGCCGCCGAACCAGCCGCTCCAACCGGAGGAGTCCTCCGTCGGCTCAGCGGCAGGCTCCTCAGCAGGCTCTTCGGCCGGTGTCTCCTCGGAACCAGTGGCGTCGCCGCTACCGGCATCCTGCTGGGATTCAGTCGGCGCAGCTGACGACGGAGCATCACTGCTGGCGCCGGACGCATCGTCACATCCGGCGATCCCAACGCCAAGAACCAGGGCAAGAAGGACGGGTGCTGCAGTCCTCAGCAGCCCTCGGCGCCGCCACGTCGAAGAAGGCACTGACCCCACAGAGGAACGGAAAAATACGGGAGAAATAGAGGGTAGAACGGGCGTATTCACGAAAGCCTCGAGTTACGAGAAGGGATGGTGGGCGGCTAGCCAAGAGAATCGAAGCACTCCAGGAGCAGCAATAGTTCACGCTGGCACAAAATGCAATCGGATTGATACACAAGATTTTCGCCGGCACAGCAAGCAAAAAGACGCCACGATCATTAACCTGCCGTTCCTTAATTTTAGGCCCGCAAGACTGGAGCCCAGCTTCCGCTCAACACCCTCGTTCGAGCCCCACCCACACGCCCAGTGGCTCCCAAACGTTGCGGGAACATAAGCGTTTGCGCCAACACCCTCGCAACAACGGCTTCGGTTGCCTTGTCCTCAACCGCTTCACTGCGGACGGCGCCCGACGCGCCGCGTCAGCACCAGAACACGAGGAGGCGATGCCGACAACCACAATCAGGCCGAGCGCCAGGAGCGGCATTCTCATCCATACTTCCTGCCTCATTCCCTGCGGCGCTCGGCCCGGAACCTCACCCTTCCATCAAGAAGAACGGCTACTTCTTGATCAGCCAGGCCCAGGCCCTCACAGCACACACTCTCCGCCACCGCGCGGATCGACTCCGCGACGGAGAGCCACTGCGAGACCTGAGCCAGGAGGTCGAGGTGAGCAAGGGCGGGGGACAGCAAGGCTGCCTTGTCGGGACGACCTCCGCCCAGGGGAGACGACACGTGCTTCAATCGGGGCATGGCAGTCGTCTCCCCCGTTCCGGTTCCGGGCCCCGTGCCCGGCGAGTCCGTCCTGACCGAGTCCGACGCCTCGCTGCTGTTCAGCGGGGCACGCACCGCGTATACCTTCACCGACGAGCCGGTGACCGGCGCCCAGCTGCGGGCGATCCACGACCTGGCCAAGTGGGCGCCGACGGCGGTCAACGCCCAGCCGTTGAGAGTGGTAGCCATCCAGTCGGCGGCAGCCCGGGAACGGCTACTGCCCTGTCTTCCCAGCGGCAATCGCGAACAGGCCGCGGGGGCGCCTCTTACCCTCGTCTGCGCAGCCGATCGGTCCTTCGTCGGGTCCCTACCGCGGCTGCACCCGCGCGCCGAGCGCTACCAGCGGCTGCTGGAGGATGGCGGGGCGGAGATGCGGGCACGATGGGCACGCGCCTCAGCACTGATTCAGACGGCCTACGTCATCCAGGCGATTCGCGCCGTCGGACTGGCAGCCGGCCCCATGAACGGCGATGATGCCGAGGCGTTGGCGACCGAGTTCTTCGCCGGTCAGGATGTGGAGGTGCTGCTGGTCATCAACGTCGGTCACCCAGGACCGGACGCCTACCAGGAGCGCAACCCGCGCCTACCCTTCGACGAGGTCTATCAGGTGCTATGAGCCCAGCGGATCGATCACGCCCAGTCCCCGGGACCGGGCGGCGTCGGCCAAGCGGGCGTCGTGAGTCAGGATTGTGACAGGGTGACGAGGATTGTCCAGCAGCATCGCAGTCGCCAGGTGAATGGCGTCAAGAGACTTCAGCTCACCGGTCAAGGCGCTGGCGTGCTCGATGACATCCGGACCGATCTCAATGAGCTCCACCCCCGCGATGAACTCATCGACCACGCGGACGTCGAAGTGATCGCGATGCGCCGCCCGCGCCATCTCCACCTTGAGCAGACAGGAGGACACCAGCCCCTCTGTCGCATGGGCAACCATGATGAGCCTCGCGGCCTCGTCAGCTCCAGGCTGCCCTAGGAGGGAGAGCAGCGCCACCGAGGTATCGAGGTAGATCACCTGTCCTCCTCGCGCTCACCGAAGAGGAACTGCTCCAGGTCGAAGCCGTCAGGCGCCTGCCACCGCCTGACGGGCAGCGCCCAGTCGTCTGCGGCCCGACGGACCTTGCCCTCACGGACCATCCGCTCATACCAGGACTCGTCATCACGGATCGGGACGATCTGGGCGATCGGGCGACCACGGTCGGTGACCGTCACGGGCACACCAGTGGACTCGACCTCACGGTAGACCCGTCCGGCCTGTTGATTGACCTCCCGCAGTCCGACAGTCCTGCCCCCCGGAGAAACCGGCACACCCGCTGCACTCATGACACGAGAATACGACAAAGGTTCTACATGTACTACTTTGCGGCTGCGGTGGCGGAGGCAGGGCCGAGGGCTCGAGGAGCAACGCCACGCCGGCGCGCCGAGCTAACCCCTGGTGTAGTGGGCGACGTAGTCGATCTGGATGTCGGAGACGGCCGGGGTGAGCGGGCCGGGGACACCGCCGTCGACGGTCTCGTACCGTTTGGCGTAGTCGTCGTTGGGATCCATCGCCCCAGTCTGAACCCCGAACCACATCCGCTTGTCGGTGATGCCTTCGCCGACGTCGTCCCGGGTGATCCGGCCCCACTCCTGGCCGTCGAAGGTGAAGGCGATGTACTCGTCCTCCACGATGACACCGTAGGTGTGCCAGCCACCCATGTCCGTGTTGTCGAAGACCCGCTGGTCCTGCTTGTGCCCCTTCGGAGTGGGGTCACCCCAGTGGTAGGTGCCCGACACCCGCGGCCCGTTGACGCGTCCCTCAGCAAAGTCGACCTCCGGCGGCCAACTCTTGTCCTCTGGCCACAGCAGCATCGCGTAGCCGATCCCCTTGGCCCGGGGGAACTTGGCGCGCACCTCCCACCGACCTCGCGAAGCCGCGAAGGCATCAGCGCTCGAGGCGCCACCGGCGCTCCACTGCCCATCCCGGTACTGGGTGCGGATAATGAGATTGCCGTTCTCAACAAGTGAGTTCTCATCCGACATGATTCCCATGGCGCCATGGCCGACGGCAGCCCTATCCAAGCCGTAGTGCCCCCACTTCGTGTCCTCGAAGGAGGCCTCGAAGCCTTCGAAGTAGTCGATGCTCCAGCCGTTGATCTCGGCATCGGAGCGTCCCCGACCCGAGCCCTCGGAGGGCTGCGAGGGCGAGGCTGTTGCGGCGTCGGACGGGGAGGCTGCGGTCCCGCTCGGCGAGGCGGAGGGCTCACCGGAGGGGGCGGCAGCAGTCGACTCCCCCATGCTCGACGACGATGCCGCCGGCGCGGAGGCGTCGCTGACCGGTGTCGCCGTGGCCGCCACGCCGGCCGAGCTGCCGGGGGACGCCTGCTCGGCGCTGAGGCTGGTCGACGGCGCCGCAGCCGCTGGGTTTGCACCCTGGGGCTGGACTGGGAAGCAGGCGGTGGCCGTCGCCACGGCAAGACCTGCGGTCATGAGGAGCTGGGTTGCTCGTGCGGGTTTCACGGTCGTCTCCTTTGATGCGGGAACCCTTCCAGCGGATACGAGAAGCCTAACCAGCCGGTAGTTATCGGACAAGTCATCCACGCCCATAAGCAGTCCGGCGTGGCGCCGCGGCCCCGACCTCCGCTAGGGCCGGAAGATCGAGCTGTCCTCGCTGACGTAGGCGACCGCGAGCCGCTGCGTCCAGGCCATTTGGCCGACGATCTTGACGAGAGCGTTCGCGTCCGACCAGCCGACACTGATGTAGATGTAGTCGGCGCCAATGGTGTAGTCGGCAACCGGCAGCCCTTCGATCTCCCGCTCCTCCAGGTCCGTCTCACTCAGCGCATCGGGGCCGTTGAACGGCGGGAAGGCGCGGATGAGGTCGCGATAGATGGACCTGATCGCCGGGGTGGAGCCGTCGATGGTGCTGAAGTCGCGCGGCTCGTCCCACTGGGCTGCGACCTGCTTCCACCACCGGGGGAAGGCTTCGTCGGTCGTGGAGTCCGGCTCGAAGATCAGGATGTCGTAGCTCATGCTTCGAGGCTAGGAGTGCGCCCCGTCACCGACCATGGACACCGCTCCCCACAGCGCCCTGAGCCAGTAACTCACCGTCCTCCAGGCCGCGAGCACCGACGGCGCGCTCCGTTCCAGTCATCCCGGCGGCGCAGGAGTACCGGCAGTGTGATGGTTGCTGGGATCAGGCGAGGTCAGGTGACACGAATCCGCCTGTGCTCACACGGTTGGATTCACCTCATGGAATGCTGGACGACGTAGTCGACCCTGACGCTGGAAGCGGACTGCACCGGTTGTTCCGGTGGCCGCACGATCGTCTCCTCATCACTGACATACGCCACGGCGAGCCGATGCGTCCACGCAAGCTCACCGACAGTCGTCTCCAACGCATTCGCGTCCGACCAGCCGACACCGATGTAGATGTAGTCCGCGCCGATGGTGTAGTCGGCGACCGGCAGCCCCTTGTCCTCCCGCTCCTCGAGCTCCTCCTCGCTCAGTGCATCGGGGCCGTTTAACGGTGGGAAAGCGCAGATGAGGTCGCGGTAGAAGGACCTGATCGCCGGGGTAGAGCCCTCGGTGGTGTAGTAGTCGCGCGGCTCCTCCCAACGGGAGACCTGTTCCCACCACTGGGGAAAGTCCTCATCCGTGACCGCGTCTGGCTCGAAGATCAGAATGTCGTAGCTCATGCCTCGAGGCTAGCACTCAGAATAATCCCATCACAGACCCGAGCCTGTCAAACGCAAACCTACCTAAAATAGAATACAATCTCTCTCACGCAAGAAACAACGCACACCTACCACCATCTAGGCATCCTAATTGCCCTGTAAATTAAGTCAACAACAATAAGATCATCACCTTCTTCAAAGACAAAGTCTTCAATATCATAGGGGTGGTACAATTGATAAAATCCACAAAGCACCTCATTCATAAAGCCAGTAGCGCCACTCCTCTCATTGATCTCCCTTAATAGATTGACGCATATGTCGTACTCACTGGAACCTCCGGGGCGAGCTATTAATTCCTTCGCTGATCTTGGCAACGCCTTTAACGTTTCTTCACCGAATATACACCTAAACTGAGTGACAATAAATGCCTCAACCAGCGAGCGAGGAACAAGGGGTGTAGAGATCACCCCTCGAATCACAGGCTGATTCGAAATTTCCACAACCCTTGATATTCTTTCGAATTTTTCTACCCGAGACACACCGCCAACAGCGCCACTACATTGAGAATCGCGCTTACCTCCACTCAAACATCGCCGACTCATGAACTTAAAAAGTTTCACCATCCCCATTTTAGGCCTGCCAGCTTCTGAGTCACCAGATTCTAAAGCGTCGCGTGCGTGCGCAAAATAGTATAATTCCTCAACGAGATTATGTCGTCTGTTTCGGAGAGCCTCGTCAAACTTTCCGACACCTTTGAGAAAAGCAAGCACCCAAGCGACAAAGTATGACAGCAATTTACTGCGTAGATTCACTTCAGTGTCGTCCCCCACAATAATCGGGACAACCAGTTCCAACCCCAGTAATGCTAGACCGGCAACTAAGCATGCATTAACCAATCTACCGAAGAAATCGGCGATACGAACACGGGGAATATACCCACTCCCGGGGCCTGGAATATAATAAGGACCAACATAATCAAGAACTAGTATCACCAGTAAGGGTGGCAATATAACTAAAGTGACTCCCAGGCTTGCAAGGCTGGAAAAATTATCAGACAAATAGGCTCTATAAACTACAACAGAAAGGTAGAGTGAAGCTGCCAGCGATGCAATAAATCCAAAATTGGAGATCCAATGCAATTTTACTATTAGCAACCTCCCTTCTATATCTGAATTTCCCTTCAAAAGGTCGCGCTTAAACCCGACCAGGCAGATTCCCGCCAAGAACATCAGCAAGACTCTCAGCAAAATGGAAAAGGAGTAGAAAAAGCCTGGTTCAAAATAAGAAGATAGTCCATTTTCGACTACGAATAAGCAAATTACCGCACCCCTCCACTGCCAACGCTCTTCCGCCGAAATGCGTAGCCAAGCACCAGTGAGGGAGAACTTTCCAGCAAAACGACCGCCTTGCAGAACTCGAACGATGATCGACCTTCGAGACAACACCTCCAGGACTCGATCCTCAGGGGATATCATCTGAACATTCTCAACCATACCAAATTAAATTCTCTCTAAATTCTATTGAGATCACGGTCTCAGCGAAAACTCACTCCATGAGGTGAATGCTTTTTCCTGAATATGGGCCGACTTGACCATTGCCCACCCCAAACTGGCACCCAGTGAAAAATGAATGTATGTCGCATACTATCGCTTCTACATAGCTCTTGGAGGGCTCTATTCGGCTTCTTCGGGAACTACAAGAAGGCACTTCAGTCGCTTGCATATTCCGCAAGTCTTTCAGATCTCACCTTGGTGTCACAAACACTCATACTATGTTATCCCTCTTCACGGGGATGCTCTGCTCGACCCGCCGGTCATTACCGACAATCGACATCAGCGTGCTTACATAATCAACCTCATGACTTTACATCTGCTGCACCTGCCCCGCACAGTACGCAAGCTGAAACTGCAATCTCCCCAGAGGCTCGGCAGAGTTCGCCGATAGAACTATTGCGTCCATGACGCTATACTAACCGACCGCTAAAACACGCACTCAATCTCAGCCCGTTCAGGTCATCAACAGGATGAGTTCACCCCGAACAGGCCTATAACTCCAGCAGCTACGCCGGGCGGTAGGTGAAACGGTCCCAGCCCAGGACCTCGATGCGCGCAGCCATGCGCTCGCACATCCCGTCCCAACCGGGCGCCACGACGTCGAACTCGCCGCTCGTCCCCTCGGAGCGGGCCTGCTGGAGGGCGTATACCCGCGCCCCCGCCGCATGCACCCGCCGGGCCACCTCCACAGCGTCGTCGGCCGTCACGTCCCCGGGCACCACGGTGGTGCGCACCTCGAAGTCGGGCCCGCCGCGGCCGGCCGCCTCGACGAGCACCTCCAGGCTCTCCCAGGCCTTCGTGGCCGCGTTCGCCCGGCCGACCACCTGCTCGTAGTGCTCGGGCAGCGCCTTGATGTCCAACCCCACCCAGCTGACGAGCCCGGCCTCGACCATGTCCCGCAGCCGCCGCGGGTAGGGCCCGGCCGTGTGCAGCCCCACCTGGAAGCCCATGTCGATGACCTCGCGGGCGGCGTCGGCCAGGGCGTCCTGGCGCAGGGCCTCACCTCCGGTCAGCACGACGCCGTCGAGCAGCCCGCGCCTGCGCCGCAGCAGGGCGCGCACCTCCTCCCACGCCACCTGGCCGGGCGTGCGGGCGGCGATGAGGTCCCGGTTTTGGCAGTAGAAGCAGTTCCAGGGGCAGCCCTGCAGGAAGACGGTCGCGGTCAGGTGGTCGGGCCAGTCAACCGTGCTCATGGGGACGAGCCCGGCGATCACCAGGTCGTCGGCGGGCCGGCGGTCGGGGCCGACGGCGACATCCGCCCGAGGCCCGGTCGCTCCCAGCCCGGTTTCGGGAAGGCCGGGCTCGCCGGTTCCGCCGGTCCCGC
>NZ_JASPEP010000009.1:0-82350 GCF_031292835.1 Actinomyces stomatis | reverse complement strand
TGGTCGGCCTTGGCGCTCGCCTGCTCGCGCAGATGCTCCCCGGCCTCCTTCGCCTGCGTGCGCGGGTCGACCCGGGAGGCGAACTCGTCGACGCTCGCCGCCAGGGCCACGCGCTGGGCGCGCAGCCGCTCCTCGATCTGCTCGGGGCTCAGCGACCTGGACCCGGTGGCCTCGGCGCCGGAGGCACCTGCCTGCGTCCCGCTAGTCATGCCCTGCCCGCCCGGGCGCGGAAGGCCTTGACCGCAGCGACGGTCGCCGTCACGCTGAGGCCCGCCAGGGCGAGCCCCGCCACCGTGACGATCCCCAGGGAGGCGGGGTCGCCGTCGCGGGCGTCGTCGAACAGGCGGGAGACGCGTTGGCCGAAGGTCAGCGTGCCGGGCTCGTAGGTATCGACCCCGCCCTCGGGGTCGGTGCCACCACCGGCCAGGGAGACCAGGCGGTTCTTGACCTGCCCGACCGTGTCCTCAACTTTGCTGACGGCCTGGCTGCGCAGCTCCTGGACCTTCTCGCGGGCCTTGAGCTTGGCGACCTTGGCCAGGTTGTTGGGAGCCAGGCGCGCGGCGAGCTCGTCGACGTCGGCGGCCAGCGTCAGGCGCCGAGCCGCCATATCGGACAGGACGGCGTCAGCCGACGGCGCGGCCTGCGCGGCCTCAACAGCCGGCGCGGCGGGGACGGATGTGGGCGTGGGAGCGTTGTGGGTGCTCACTTGGCGTTCCCCCTCTCCAGGCCGGAGGCGACGGCCCCCTTGACGGCGTTGACCGACTCCATCAGACCCTCCTGTGGCGTGGGCGTGTCGGCCTTGGCGGCCTTGAGCCGCTTGATGCCGATCAGGGCCATCGGCACGGCGATCACGGTGAGGAGCAGCGCCACCACGAGGAAGGCGGCCCACAGCGGCATGATGTTGGACAGCCCCGACGTCATGGCTCCCAGCACCAACCCGAAGATGAACAGGGCCAGCACCCCGGCGGCGGCGAGCAGCCCGGCCCCCAGACCCATCTCCTTGGCCATGCGCTGGCCCTTGGCCTTGGCCAGGTCGATCTCGCCGCGCACCAGCGCGGAGATGTTCTCCGAGATGCGGGCGATGAGCTCACCGAGCGTGGGCTGGGTGCTGCCGCTGGCCCTGCGAGGAGGCGTGGTGGAGGCCGACGGCGTCGCCTGCGACGGCGGGGGAGGTGGCTGGTTGTTGGGCATGAACGGACCTTCTCATGTGAGGCACGGCGTTGGAGGCAATCAGCTGACTGCGAGGCGGCGGGATCGCGACAGTGGGACGACCCGCCGAACTAAGAATCTCACAGCCTGCGCCATCGTGGAACAACGCAGGCCCGAGCGGGTTTGTAGGTTTGGGAGATAGGGGCCGGCTTTCGCCACCGGCGATCTACGAAGGACTGCCGTCGCCGCCCTGACCGGCAGGGCGATCCGGACCGTGCCGACGGAGTGGAACGAGTCGGTGCGGAGCGTCGGTGCGGGCGGCCCGCAGGCCCGCTACTCCTGGTTCCAGGCCTGCCAGAGGCTCGCGTACTCCCCGCCGAGGGCCACGAGCTCGTCGTGGCTGCCCAGCTCGACGATCCTCCCGTCCATGACGACGGCGACCCGGTCGGCGTCAGCGGCCGTGTAGAGACGGTGGGCCACCTCGATGACGGTGCGCCCGGCCAGCGCCGTGGACAGGGTCCGCTCCAGGGTGCGGGCGGCGCGCGGGTCCAGCAGCGAGGTGGCCTCATCCAGGATGAGCGTGTGCGGGTCCAGCAGCACGAGCCGGGCCAGCGCCACCTCCTGGGCCTGGGCGGGGCTGAGCTCGAGGTGACCCGACCCGACCATCGTGTTCATCCCCTCGGGCAGCGCGTCCACCCAGGTGTCGGCCCCGATGGCCTCAATGGCCTCGCGGATCGTGTCATCGGAGGCGCGGGGGCGGCCCAGGCGCACGTTGTCCGCCACGGTGCCGACGAACACGTGGTGCTCCTGGGTCACCAGGGCCACGTGGCGGCGCAGCTCGTCCTCCGTCAGGTCCGTCAGCACCACTCCTCCCACGGTGACGCTCCCGGAAGTGGGCGGGTTGATACCGGCCAGCATCCGCCCCAGCGTGGACTTCCCGGACCCCGAGGGCCCGACGACGGCCAGCCGCTCCCCGGGCACGAGCTCCAGGTCGATCCCGTGGAGCACCTCGACGCCCTCCCGGTAGGAGAAGCGCACGTCGTCGAGCACGATCCGCGTGCCCTCGGGCTCCTGGCCGGTGGGGGCGCGGTCGTCGGGGACCTCCTCCACCCCCAGGATGCGGGACAGGGATGCCTGGGCGATCTGGACCTGGTCGATCCAGAACATGAGCTGGCCCACCGGTTTGCGCAGCTCCATGGAGTAGAGGGCGACGGTGGTGATCGCCCCCAGGGTCGCGTAGCCGCGGCCGGCCAGGAACCCGCCCCACAGGAGGATGACGACGACGGGCGCCCGCCAGGCGACGTCGAGCACCATGAACAGGCGCACCCGCAGCGCGGCCGTGTAGCGCTCCAAGGACCATGCCTCCTTGACGGAGGCCATGATGGCGCGCTCGCGGCGAGCCCCGATACCCAGCGCGTCCACGGTCTCGGCGTGCTCGACCGTCTCGGAGACCGCCCCGTTGAGACGGGCCTGGGCGGCCGACTCGGCCCGGTAGGCGGGGATGGAGATCGGCAGGTACCAGCGCATCATCGACCACACGGGCGGGGCGATGACGAGCAGCCCGAGCGCCAGGAGGGGGTCGGCGACGGCGGCGGCCAGGAGGGTGAAGACGATCGTCACCACGCACACGAGGATCTGGGGGATCCCCACCCGCACCAGGAACTCGATGCGGGAGACGTCGGTGGTGGTGCGCCCCACGAGGTCGCCGGTGCCGGCGGACTCCACCGCGCTCAGCGGCAGGTGCACCACCCGGTTCATCATGCGCTCGCGCAGCTCGGCGAAGACCGACTCGCCCAGGGTCCGGGCGTGCTTCTGGGCGAAGCGGTTGATGAGCGCGCCCACGAGCGTGACCGCGATGATGGTCAGCACGATCCGGTCCACGTAGCCGGCGTCGGCCCGCCCGGCCGAGACCCGCCCGACCAGCCGCCCCAGCAGCTGCGGGGCCACGAGCGTGGACAGGACCGCGGTGATCTGGAGGGCCAGGACGACGGCGAAGCGCCCCCGGTAGGAGGCCATGATCCGGAAGGTCTTGCGCAGGGCGACCGGCCCGGGTGCGACAGGAAGCGCCATCAGCAGCTCGCCTCCGCATCCTCGCCCATGGCCCGGGAGACGACGGCGCGGTAGTCGGCCGCCTGCTCGTGGCCGTCGCGGGCCATGGCCATGAGCTCGCGGTGCGTGGAGCGCAGCAGCTCGGTCCCGCTGGAGTCGAGGAAGACGACCTCGTCGCAGGCCTCCAGGACCAGCGGTGAGGCGGTGACGACGACGGTCGTGCGCCCGGCGCGGGCCCGGTGCACCTGGGCGGCCACGCGGGCCTCGGTGTGGGAGTCCAGGGCGGAGGTCGGCTCGATGAGCACGAGCGTGGGCGCCTCGGTCAGCAGCGCCCGGGCCAGGGCCACGCGCTGACGCTGCCCGCCGGACAGGGACCGGCCCTTCTCGGTGATCATCCCGGCCAGGCCCTCGCTCAGGGAGGTCAGGACATCGCCGGCGTCGGCGATCTCGATGGCCTCGATGAGCCGGTCGTCGCCGGGGGCCTCGCGCTCCTGGGGGCGGACCTGCTGGTCGACGTCGGCCCCGGTGGTGCGTTCGGCCTCGGCGCGCACGAGGTCCTCCAGGCCCGCCGGCTGCGGGTCGGGGCCGCCGCGCACGTCGAGGGCCTCGCGCAGGGTCCCGGTGAAGAGCTGGGCGGTGGCGCCGGAGACGACGACGCTGGCGCGCACCTGCTCCAGGGGCATGGTGGTCAGTGGCCGGCCCGCCAGGGTCACGGTGGGGCCGGCGTCGGTGAAGCGCCCCAGGCGCGTGGCCAGGTCGGCGGAGACCTGCGGGTCGGGGCACACGAGGGCCGTCATGCGGCCCTCCTTGAGGCGCAGGCCGCTGCCGGTGTCCACCAGGTCGCCGCTGACGGGGTGGGCGGCGGCCGGGTCCAGGCTGAGGCGCTCCACGAGGCTGCCGGCGGCCGGCGCCACCTCCAGCAGGCGGCTCAGGCGCCGGGCGCCGACGACGGCCCGGGTGTAGTCCTGCACGGAGCTGGTGAACACCCACAGCGGCCAGGACAGGTAGGCGGTGTAGCCGTAGAAGGTGATGAGCCCGCCGGGGGTGAGGCTGCCGGCCACGGCCATGCGCGCCGCCACCCACACGACGATGGCGGCGAAGAGCCCGGGCAGCAGCACCTGGAGGGTCATGAGGGTGGCCTGGGAGGAGGCCACCTCGACGCCGCGGCGCCGCAGCTCCTGGGAGGCGTCCCGATAGCGGCGGGCGAAGACGTCCTCCCCGCCGATGCCCCGCAGGATCCGCAGGCCCGCCACCGTGTCCGTGGTGATCGTGGTGACCGCGGACTGGGCCTCGCGCTGAACGGCCTGACGCTTCTGCAGGGGACGGATGACCAGGGTGACGATGGCCGCCACCAGCGGCATGCCCAGGATGACGATGAGCCCCAGGCTCACCGAGGTGCGCAGCATGAGGACGGCCACGACGAGGAAGCTGGCCGCCGCCCCCAGCAGGGCCGGCAGGTACTCGATGAGATTGCCCAGGTAGCCGGCGTCGGAGGCGATGATGGTGGCGACCTCACCGGTGGAGACCTGCCGGGACAGGTCCTTGCCCGTGGCCGAGATCTGTCGGCCCACGAGCCGGTCGACGTCGAAGGCGGTGCGCATCCAGGCCGTCACCCCGAAGTAGGACAGCATCGTGTCCCCGACGGCGTAGACGACGAACAGCACCAGCAGCAGGGCGCCGATGCCCCAGACGCGGCCGTTGAGTCCGTTCTCGATCCCGGCGTCGAGGGCCTGCCCCAGGAAGGCCGGCACGATCGCCTGGATGGTGTTGGAGGTGCAGGCTGCCAGGGTCGCCAGGGTGACCGGGACGGCGGCACGGCGCAGCAGCCAGCGCAGAAGCGCCCCGGCCCCGAGGGAAGGGGGCTGGGGGAGTGGAGCGTCGGGGGTCATGGACTGTGCAGTCAGGGCGGACAGCGTTGCCGGGGTGGTCGGGAACGACCGGGAGGACGGTTCGGGCATGATCGCATGAGGCTATCGGAGCTGAAACGGGTGCGGCAGGGGGAGAGCCGGTGACAAGGAAGATACTGGGCACGGGAATATCCGGCGGGTGTGCGGCTCGGGCGGCTGTCGGACGGGTCGTGCAGACGTACCGGAGCCCCGGCCCGACCCCTCAATGGGGGCGGGCCGGGGCTCCGGGCTTGGCAGGGTCGGGACTCATCCAGTGCCGGCTGGTTGAGTCCCGACCCCACCGGCTGCCGCCGTGAGGCGCCAGCAGATGCGTGAGCGGTACCGGGCGGGGCCTGTCTATCGCGTGCCTCGCGCCGTCCGCTCCTGGGTCACTCGGTGGCGATGGCGTCCAGGACGGGAATCCGGGAGGCGCGCAGCGCCGGCCACAGGGCCGCGATGACGCCGACCACCACGGAGAGCACGAGCATGCCCACCATCTGGCCCCAGGGGATGCTCAGCGACGTGAGCCCCTGATCCTCCAGGACCTCCTTGAGGGCGGCGGCCAGGACCACCCCGGTCGCCCCGCCCAGCACGGTGCCGTACAGGGCGGTGAGGACCGACTCGGTGATGATCTCCCCGGACAGCTGGGCCTTGCCCAGGCCGACGGCGCGCATGAGCCCGATCTCCCGCGTGCGCTCCGAGACCGAGAGCACCAGGGTGTTGACGATGCCCAGGATGGCGATGGCGATACTCAGCCCCAGCAGGCCGTAGAGGATGGCGAGCATCTGGTTGATCTGCTGGCCGACCTGGTCGGAGATCTCGTCGGCGTCGCGCACCGAGTACTGGTAGGTGTCGGCCACGATGTCGCGTGCCTGGTTCCGTACTGCGTTGAGGTCGGCGCCCTCGTCGAGGGTCAGGAGCATGCCCAGTGGCGCGTCCAGGACATGGGCCGCGTCCGTGCTGGTGCCCGGCGAGCTCCAGGAGCCCACCGACGCCGCCAGCTCAGGCGAGATGTAGTAGTTGCCGCCGGTTCCCTTCGGGTCGACGATGGCGCCGACCGTGGCCTCAGCCGACCCGCTGGGGCCGGTGATGGATACCTTGTCTCCCAGCTTGAGGCCCTCGTCCTTCTTCGCGGCCACGTGGGTGGCATCCAGGTCCTCCATCGACCCGGAGCTCGTGGAGACGTCGTAGGCCTTGGAGTAGGTGTCGGGCTCGACGACGACGACGGTGGCGGCGGGGTTCTGGCTGCCGTCGGGCTTGGTGACGGAGTCGGCGTAGATGGAGTAGGAGGAGGTCTCCTTGACCCCGTCGATCGCGGCGATGTCCTTGGCCTTGTCGGCTGAGAGCCGGGTGTTCAGGCTGCCGATCGTGGCGGGCTGGACCACGAGGTCGGCCTTGAGGGACTTGTCGATCTCGTCGGCGGTCGAGGCCTGGAAGGAGGCGGCCAGCGTGGCGCCGGCGCACACCAGGGCCATGCCCACCATGAGGGCGCCGGAGGTGTTGGCCGTGCGGCGCGGGTTGTGGATGATGTTGCGCACCGCCAGGCGCCCGGCGGGCCGCAGCAGCCGGAAGGGCAGACCCAGCACGGCCACCACCGGGCGGGCCAGGGTCGGGGAGACGATGAGCAGTCCCAGGACCGTGCCGCCCGCGCCCACACCCATGATGGGGCGGCGCCACGTCAGGTCCGCGTTCACCCACGCGGCGGCGATCGCGGCCACTCCGGCCGCCAGCAGCAGCCCACCCAGGATCGTGCGCAGGACCAGTGACTTCTCCCGGGAGCCCGACACGCCGCGCATGGCCTCGACCGGGTGGGTCAGGGCGGCCTCCCGCGCCGGCAGCAGGGCGCCGACGATGGTGACGCCCAGCCCCACCGCCAGCGAGATCGCGATGATCGGCCCGCTCAGGCCCGTGCCCTCCAGCAGTGGCATGCCCAAGGCGTCGAGTATTGCGGACAGCCCGGACAGGAGCCCCGCACCCGCGGCCACGCCCAGGGTGGAGCCGACGACGCCGATGACGACCGCCTGCAGGAACACCACGCCGAACACCGAGCCGGGTGAGGCCCCGACCGCCCGCAGGAGGGCGAACTCCTTGACCCGCTGACGCACGCTCATCGCGAAGGAGTTCATGATGATGAAGGAGCCCACGAACATGGCGACGACGACGAAGACCAGCAGGAAGACCTGGATGAAGCCCAGCTGCTTCTCAATGGTCTTGTTCTGCTCCTTGATGACCTCGGCCTGGGTCTGAACCCGGGAGCCGTCGGGAAGGAGCTTGGTGACCTCGGACTTGACCGTGTCCACCGAGGTGCCCTGAGCGACGTCGACGGAGATGCTCGACACCTTGCCGTCCGGGGCGGCGATCGGCATGAGCCAGTTCGGATCCACGCCCACGACCGTCGCGCTGGCCATGGACGACTCGTAGTGGAACTCGCCGACCACGGTGACCTCGCTGGGAGTGCCCTGCACCACGATGTGCGTCTTGTCCCCGACCTTGAGGCCGGAGGTCTTCAGGGCCCCGGACTCCAGGGAGATCTCGCCCCCTCCTTGAGGCTTGTGGCCCTGGACCCAGGTCAGGCCCTCCTCATTGTCATACTGCGGTATGAACAGTGTGGGGGCGCCGGTGGTGGTGACCGGGGTGTCGTTGGCTCCCACGAGGACCCCGGTCATCTCGACTCCGGGGTTGGCTGCCTCCACACCGTCGATCTGCTTGATCTGCTCGGTCAGGGCGCTGTCGATGGGCTGGGACGGTGTGGAGCTCGACGAGTTGTTGTCGCCGTTGGTGGCGATCTTGGGGCCCTGGACGTACAGGTCGGAGGTGACGGTGGAGGACAGCAGCTTGGAGAAGGTCTCCGACATGGAGGCGCGCAGGGCGAGCGTGCCCGACAGGAACGCCACCCCGAGCATGACGGCGAAGGTGGTCAGGAAGAACTGTTTGGCGTGGGCGCGTACGGAGCGCCAGGCGACTCGTCTCACGGCTCAGGCCCCCTTGACGGCCGGGCCGGTCTGCGGGGCGCCGGCTGCGGGGGCGGGCTCGGCCTCGCTCAGCTCGCGCAGGGCGTCCAGGACCCGGTCGCGGTTGGGCTCATTCAGCTGGGCGACGACGTGGCCGTCGCGCAGGAAGATGACGGTGTCGGCCCAGGCGGCCGCCTCCGGCTCGTGAGTCACCATGACCACCGACTGCCCCAGGTCGTCGACACTGCGTCGCAGGATCTCCAGGACCTGGTCGGTGGAGTGGGAGTCCAGGTTCCCGGTGGGCTCGTCGGCGAAGACGACCGCCGGCTCGCCCACGAGCGCCCGGGCGCAGGCAACGCGCTGGACCTGACCGCCGGAGAGCTCGGCGGGCCGGTGGGACAGGCGCTCCCTGAGGCCGACGGCGTCGATCACCTGGTCGAAGCGCTGCGGGTTGACCTTCTTGCGGGCGATGTCCAGGGGCAGGGTGATGTTCTCCGCCGCCGTGAGGGTGGGGACCAGGTTGAAGGACTGGAAGATGAAGCCGATGCGTTCGCGGCGCAGGCGGGTGAGGCGGCGCTGGTTCATGGAGGAGACCATGTCGCCGTCGAGCATGATCTCCCCGGACGTGATCGAGTCCAGGCCGGCCAGGCAGTGCATGAGCGTGGACTTGCCGGAGCCGGACGGCCCCATGATGGCGGTGAAACGGGCTCGCGCGATGTCGACGTTGACGGAGTCGAGCGCTGTGACGGCGCCCGAGCCGCGGCCGTAGACCTTGGTGAGGCTGCGTGCGGAGACCACAGGGTCATCCACCGGTCGGTGAGGTGTGAGGATGGAGGAAGCGGTGGCTGGAACGGAGCTACTCATAGGTTCAGTTTGACAGTGGTATGGGTGAGGTGAATCCTCCTCGCGGAGGACAGGCCCCTGACTGGGTGGCCGATCGACCCTGACCCGGGGTCGGGGATGTCCCTGAGGTGGGCCGGGACGGGGGTGCAGCTGCGTGGAGGATGAAGGTGTTTTCCCCGGCTGACTCCGTTTCTTAAACCTTTCAGCCGATTCGTGACTACCATCAGGGATGATCGGAGCCTGGTGAAGGACCCGGGATGGGTTGGCGACGAGCCCGATCAGTCGAGGTCACCCAATACGTTCTCCCGGAAGGGCTCTGCATGGATCCGGTTCAGCTCATGATGGCGGCGCATCAGGCCGATGCGGCGGTTGCCGCGCAGACTCCGGACCAGGCCCTGCAGGCCGCGATCGCGCAGAGCCGGCCCGACCTGTGGGCACCGCTGTCGACCAACCCGGCGGCCTATCCCGACCTGCTCGGCTGGCTGGCCAGTACCGGGAACGTCGAGGTCCTCGCCAACCTTCGCGCACGCGGCTACCTGACCGACGATGCGGCCGCCAATGCTGCGGACGCCGCGGATGCCGCCGTTACCGCGGGCGGTGAGCCCGCCGTGGATCCCACTGTCGTTCAGGAGGGGCCGGTGCAGACGGAGTCGGCCGACGATGGTGCCGCGCCGGTGGATGAGGGCGAAGCTGAAACGGCTGATGAGTCCGAGGCGGTCGAGGAGAGCGATTCGGAGCCTGTGGAGTCCGCGGAGTCTGCGGCTGAGGCCGCCACGCAGGCTGATGCGGAGGCGGAGGCCGCTGAGGATGCCGCTGACGAGGATCAGGGGTCGGGCTCCGACGAAGCGGATGACGGGGCCGGGGACGAGCCGGGCACCGATCCGACTGCGGAGCCGACCGAGATCGACGAGTCCGCTGACGAGTCCGCGAGCACCGATGATGACTCTGGCGAGACCGGCGACGATCAGGGGGCCGAGGAGCCCACCGAGCCCGCTGAGGGCGCCGAGGTCGACGAGGCTGAGAGCCAGGCTCCGGAGGGCCAGGACACTGAGGACGCCACAGCCGACGAGCCTGCCGATGCGACTGAGGATCCGGGATCCGACGAGTCGGATGATGAGGTCGCGGACTCTGATGCCGGCGAGTCGGCTGATGAGCCCGAGGAGGACGCTCCTGAGGGGCAGGCCGCCGAGGATGCCGTCGGCGATGAGTCCGCCGGTGAGGGGAGTGCCGAGGTCGCTGAAGCGGTTGAGACCATGGAGGCCACGGAGTCTGAGGCTGCTGCACAGGCCGATGCGGAGGCGGAGGCCGCTGAGGATACCGCTGACGAGGATCAGGGGTCGGGCTCCGACGAACCCGATGACGAGGGCGGGGATGAGCCGGGCACCGATCCGAGTGCGGAGCCGACCGAGGTCGACGAGGCCGCTGACGATTCCGAGGACGCCGCCGACGAGGCTAAGAACACGGCTTCGGAGGGCCCGGATGCCGAGGACGTCGCCAAGGGCGACTCCGGTGAGGCTACGGACTCCGGAGACGACGTCATCGCTCCGGCCGACGAGGAGCCGAAGGCCGAGGAGTCCACCGAGGCGGAGAACAGCGAGCCCGTCGACGACGACCCGACCGTCCTCACCCCCGTGTCGCAGTGGCACGAGGTCGACTCGGCCGACACGACGACCGACGTCATGACCTCGGCCCAGTCCGCGGCCGTAGCCGCCGGCTGGGCAGCGGACTCGGCCGCTCCCGCCGCGGGCTCGGCCGAGTCAGTGGCCCTCCCCGTGCCCCCGCCCCCGTCGGCCGAGGACATCGCCGCCTGGGCCGAGACCCCCAGCGGGGCGCCGTCGGGCTTCTCCGCCGCTCAGCCGGCCGTGGAGCTGGACATGTTCGGGCCCCAGATGGCGGCCCAGATGCCGCCTCCCCAGCAGCAGAAGCAGCCGTCGAAGTCCAGCACCGGGCGCCTGATCGCGATCATCGTGGTCCTCCTGCTCGTCATCGCCGGCGGAGGCGGCGTGTGGGCCGGGAACTACTTCGCCAACAAGGGCAAGGGTGAGGACTCCTCCCAGGACAAGGCCGGCGCCAACGGGGACGAGGGCGGCAAGCAGAACGGCCAGGCCGACGCCGCAGCCACGTCGACCGCGGCGGCCCTGCCCTCGGGCGCGGTCAAGGCCTGCTCCAGCATGCCGACCTTCACGATCACCTCGGTGGAGGACGGCCAGGGCGAGCTGAAGGTCCAGGGCAACATGGCGACCTCCTGCGCCGAGGGCGACTTCCTGGCCGGATCGTCCAACCAGGTCCTCGTCTACAGCGCCACCAGCCCCACCGGTGGCGCCGACGTCGACCACCTCGTGGCCTCGGGAACCTTCGACCTCTCCAGCGACCCGCTCATCATCCCCAACGGCGGACGGACGGTGACGCTGCGCTTCGGCGAGCAGCACTACTTCCGCACCGCCAAGGACCTCGACCTCAAGGGCCTGTCGGTCAGGCCCTCCTACGACCGCGGCTCCCCGTCCAGCGCCACCTCGAAGAGCTCGACGAACTCCCCGATGACCATCGCCTCCTCAGCGAGCTCCAACGCCAACCAGGAGACGCAGGACGAGCAGGCCGCCGGAGACGCCATCCAGTGGCAGGTCAAGCACGACTACCCCATCGTCATGAACAGCATGCGGGGCAAATGGACCCCGCAGCTGTCCTCCAAGCAGGTCGGCCTGGTGGCCGACGGGCAGACCTGGACCAACCGCTCGATCCTCGCGGAGTTCCTGAAGACACGGCAGTCCAACCCGAAGGCCGTCATCATCGACACCGGTCAATGGCCGGTCTACGACGTCAGCGGCTGGTGGGTGACCCTGTCCGGCGAGCTCTACGACGACGCCGACAAGGCCAACGGCTGGTGCGACGCCCAGGGCTACGACTCTGACCACTGCCTGGCCAAGCGCATCGAGTCCAACGGGTCGCCGCAGGGCACCACCAAGACCCGCTGAGGCTTGAGCCGGCTCGCCTGAGAACGCGATCGGCCCTCCTGAGCCACTGGCTCAGGAGGGCCGATGCGCTTTCGGCGCGACTCAGGACTGGAGGCCGCTCTTGAGGGCCAGCACTCGCGTGGCCGACTCGTCGACCCGTGCCGCGAAGGCCGGGTCGGACTGGGCGGCGGCAATGAGGGCCTTGACCATGTCCGCGACCACCGTCGGGTCCGCCGAGGCCAGCACGATGTCGCAGCCGGCCCGGATCGCCTGCACGGCCCGATCGCCCGCGGCCACGTCCTGGACCTGGACGGCGGCCGAGACGTCGTCGGTGATGACCACCCCGGAGAAGCCCATCTCCTTACGCAGCATGTCGGTGACGATCTTCGAGGAGAACACCGCCGGCGCCGAGGGATCCATGAGCGTGTACGTGGCCGAGGAGACCATGATGACCTGCGCGCCGGCGGCGATGGCGCTGGCGAAGACGCCGACCGCGGCGTCGGAGTTGCGGCTCGTGGTGCGGTCGACGACGCCCGCGGAGGTGTCCGTGTTGGCCGTCACCCGCCCCAGACCCGGGAAGTGCTTGTAGGTGGGGATGACCTTCGATGCCTGCATCCCCTCGGCGAAGGCGCCGGCCTGGGAGGAGACGGTGGCGGCGTCGTGGCCGTACTCGCGGCCCCAGTGGCCAATGGGTTCGTTGGTGGTCGGTCGGTCGATGTCGACCAGGTCGACCACCGGGGCCAGGTTCATGTTGACGCCGACATCGGCCAGCTCCTTGCCCCAGGTGCGCGCCGCGGCCACCAGCTGATCGCGCGACTGGGCCGACTGATCCATCGCCGAGGGGATCTCGGAGAAGCCCGATCCGGACAGGACCTGGACCTCGCCGCCCTCCTGGTCGGTGGACACGAGCATCGGGGTGTTGTGGGTCGTGCCCGGGCCGACCTTGCCGGTGAACGAGGCGATGACCTTCTGGGTCGCCTGGCTGCCCGCCGTGGTGCGGCCGGCAATGAAGATGTTGCCGACATGGTGGGTGTCGATGGCCTCGGTGGAGGAGTCCTTGGGGGAGGTGGCGTCCACGCCGACCATCATGAGCTGACCGACCTTCTCCTCCAGGCTCCAGCCCGCCAGTGCTCCGTCGGTGGCCGTCGCGGTGGCCGACGCCGTCGTGCTCGCGGTGGGCGAGGGGACGGCGCTGGGTGATGTGGGCGCCGGGGTCTTGGGCTGCGCGCTGGGGGAGGAGCCGCCGGCCGACGAGGAGCCGGGGATCAGCGAGCATCCGGCCAGGGAGCCGGCGCCCAGGAGGGCCGTGAGGAGTACTGGCCGTCGGCTCACGTGGTTCTGCGGGGACTCGCCGGGGGCGTCGGGGGTGGGAGGCTTCCCGGCGTCCGGAGTCTCAGGCCGATGACGGTCGTTCATGCCGGCCACACTAAGGCAGGTCCCTGGGTGCTTGCGAGGTAATGACTCTTACGGCCGGTTCCCGGCGGCTACTCCCAACCCAGCTCGTGGAGGCGCTCGTCGGGGATGCCGAAGTGGTGGGCCACCTCATGGATGACCGTCACTGTGATCTCCTCCTCCAGCTCCTCGCGGCTCGTGCACCAGCGCTCCAGTGGCCCACGGAAGATGAGGATGCGGTCGGGCAGCACCATGGACCAGCCATCGTCGCGCTCGGTGAGGGGGACGCCGTCGTACAGCCCCAGGAGCGTGGGCAGGCCGGAGTCGTCATAGTCCTCCTCGGTGAGCATCTCCGGATCGGGCTCGTCCTGGATGAGAACGACGACGTTGTCGATCGCCTCGGCCAGGTCCGCGGGGATCCTGTCGAGGGCGTCGCCGACGACGTCCTCGAACTCCTGCTGCGACATCCTCCCGAAGGGCTGTTCCCGGGGTCGGCGGGGCTGGTCCGCCTCCTGCTGGTGCTCATGGCTCACGGGATCAGCCTGCCAGACCGTCAGGCTCCGGCTCGTCAGTCCTCGCGGGCCGCAATCCCGCCGAAAACCGAGCGGTGAGGAGGGTCACGCTCCTGGGATTTGCGCTGCGGAAGACTGTCCCCTTAGTGTTCATCCCGGTTCGAGGCGCGACGACGTCGAAGGCCCCTGGCCCCCATCGTCTAGCGGCCTAGGACCCCGCCCTTTCACGGCGGTAGCACGGGTTCGAATCCCGTTGGGGGTACGGATTCGCACAAGTGAATAACACAGTGAATTCACACTGGCCTCGTGGCGCAGTTGGTTAGCGCGCCGCCCTGTCACGGCGGAGGTCGCGGGTTCAAGTCCCGTCGAGGTCGCGGAAAGGTCGGTCCGATCAGAAATGGTCGGACCGCTTCCATCCCAAGGCTCTGTAGCTCAGTTGGTAGAGCGTTCGACTGAAAATCGAAAGGTCACCGGATCGACGCCGGTCGGAGCCACTGCGAAAGGCCCGGAACCCACAAGGTTCCGGGCCTTCGCTCTGTCTGCGTGCTCCGCCCGGGACCGAGCGCGCCAGGCCCCTTCTGTGTGACGCCCGCGGGTTCCCTTCGCCGTTTCGGTGGCCAAGCGGGCCTTCATGATGGATGATGGCTGCCCACATGTGTGCGACGCCACGTTCGTGAGTGCCGAGAGCTCCGTACTCCACACGGCCCGCACGCCACCGGACGCCCCTCGCCGCGTGACGGCGCCATATTCATACTGCACAAGGAGGACGCCATGATCTCAAGGACCGTGACTCAGACCCCGGGTGAGCCGATGGAGGAGCCGGAGCAGACCATCCATCCCGACCCCGAGGTCGTCGCCAACGCCTGGGTCGGCGACTGGCGCGCTCTGGAGGAGCGGGCCGCCGCGGATCTGGAGGGCTACTGGGCCGAGCGCGCCGGCGAGCTGGAGTGGTCCAGGCGCTGGGACACGGTGCTCGACGAGTCCGGGGCCCCTTTCTACCGCTGGTTCGTCGGTGCTAGGACGAACATCGTCTCCAACGCCGTCGACCGGCACCTGACCAACTCCCACCGCAACAAGCTCGCCCTCATCTGGGTGGGTGAGGACGTCGAGCAGGTGCGTACCTTCTCCTACTTCGACCTGGGTCGGGAGGTCGAGAGGATGGCCAACGTCCTCAAGGCCATGGGTGTGCACAAGGGCGATGTTGTGACGATCTACCTGCCCCGCATCCCCGAGGTCTTCTTCGCCATGCTCGCCTGCGCCAAGCTCGGGGCCATCCACTCGGTGGTCTTCGCCGGCTACTCCTCCGACGCCCTGAGCGCGCGCATCGATAACTCGGAGTCCAAGGTCGTCATCACTGCCGACGGCTCGTGGATCAACGGCAAGGTCTTCCCCATGAAGAAGATCGTCGACGACGCGGTGCGCTTCTCGCCCACCGTCCAGAACGTCATCGTCGTGCGCAACACCGGCACCGAGGCTGTCATGGACCCCATCCGCGACCACTGGTACCACGAGCTGTGCAAGCTCCCGATCGCCCAGGGCCGCTGTGAGACCGTGCAGGTCGACGCCGAGGACCCCCTGTTCATCCTCTACACCTCCGGGTCCACCGGCAAGCCCAAGGCGATCCTGCACTCCCATGGCGGCTACCAGGTGGGCACCTATGTCACCCTCCACGACTGCTTCGATGTCCATGACGCCGACCGTTGGTGGTGCACCTCGGACCCGGGCTGGATCACCGGCCACAGCTACCTCGTCTACGGTCCGCTGCTCAACGGCGCCACCGTCTTCATGTACGAGGGAAACCCGACCTACCCCTACCCGGACCGCTGGTGGAACCTCATCGAGCGTTACGGCATCAACGCCTTCTACACCGCCCCCACGGCCATCCGCACACTCATGCGTTTCGGCGAGGCATGGGTGCGGCGTCACGACCTGTCCAGCCTGCGGCTGCTGGGCAGCGTCGGCGAGCCCCTCAACCCCGAGGCGTGGCGCTGGTTCCACCACGTCGTGGGCGCCGACCGCTGCCCGATCATCGACACCTGGTGGCAGACCGAGACCGGCATGTTCCAGATCACGACAGTGCCCTCCATGCCTCAGAAGCCCGGCGCGGCCGGCCGGCCGGTGTTCGGCCAGGAGGCCGCCGTCGTTGACGATGAGGGCCGGGAGGTTCCCGACGGCGTCGAGGGGAACCTCGTCCTCAAGCGGCCCTGGCCCTCGATGATGCGCACTCTCTTCCGTGACCCGCAGCGCTACGTGGACACCTACTGGAGCAAGTACCCGGGCCTGTATCTGACCGGGGACTCGGCCAAGCGCGACGCTGACGGCTGGTTCTGGATCATCGGGCGCACCGACGACGTCATCAAGGTCTCCGGCCACCGCCTGGGCACGGCCGAGGTCGAGTCGGCGCTCGTCTCCCACTCCGCGGTGACCGAGGCCGCCGCCGTCGGCCTGCCCCACGAGGTCAAGGGGCACTCCGTCCATGTCGCCGTCGTCCTGGCCACCGGGGTCGAGCCGTCGCGTGAGCTCGAGGCCGAGCTGCGTCAGCACGTGGCGGCGACTCTGTCGCCGATCGCCAAGCCGGAGTCCTTCGTCTTCCTCGAGTCGCTGCCCAAGACCCGCTCGGGCAAGATCCTGCGCCGGGTGCTGCGGGCCCGGGCGCTGGGCCAGGATGAGGGCGACCTGTCCACCCTCGCCGAGGAGTGAGCTCCTCGGCTCAGGCCAGGCCCCGGATCAAGGATGCGGTCGGAGCCGCTGCGAAGGGCCCGGAACCCACCAGGTTCCGGGCCCTTCGCTCATGACTGAGGGAGTCCTGGGCCGGGGTGGAAGGACTCACTGGCGATTGCGCCGGTAGTTGCGCACGGTGGCGAAGATGGCGAAGGCGACGGCGGCGACCGGCCAGATGATCCAGGAGATGTCCCAGGCGTCGAAGATGAAGCTCCACAGCAGGTAGATGACCACCGTGGCCGGCCAGTAGATTCCGGCGACGAGGTTGGTGAAGGGGTCGTCGTCCTGATCGCCCCACCCGGAGGCCTGCTGGCCGGCAGGTGCGGGGCCGGCGGGCCGGCTGGGCTCGGACGTCGTCGGGGCGCCGGCGGGAGCCGCCTGCGGGTAGCCTCCGGGCTGGATGTCCTGAGCGATGCCCAGGACCGGGGCCAGCTCGTGAAGGTTGCCGAAGTCGGTGATGACCTGCCCGACCGCCTCGTTGTGGGTCTTGCCCTGGGCGATGGCGTCGTTGTAGGCGTCCTCCATCATGGCGCGCAGCTCGGCGCGGGCCTCGGTCAGGCGCGGCGTGGTCGGGTAGGGGGCGAACATGTTGTCGAGGAAGGTCTCGATGGTGTCCATCAGTGGGCTCCTTTCGCGAAGCGGTCGATGAGGGTCTTGGTGTCCTCCCACTCGGAGACCTTGGCGGTCAGGTGGGCGGTGCCTTCGGAGGTGAGGCGGTAGTAGGTGCGGGACTTGCCGGAGTCGGATACCCCGGCGTAGGAGGCCGCCAGGCCGGTGGACTCCAGGCGCTTGAGGGCGGTGTAGAGGGTGGTCTGCTTGATGGTGTACTCGCCGTCGGAGACCTCGGTGATGGTCTTGGCCAGGTCGTAGGCGTAGGACGGCTGCCGCTTGAGCAGGGACAGGACGATGAGGTCGATGTAGCCGCGAATGGCGTCTGCGCTGATCATGTGAACCCTCCTTCCTGAGGTTCGTGGTGAAGGTGCCCTGAGGTCCTTATGCATCTAACGTACTACGGCACACGTAGTACGTCAAGTGGAAGTTGGAGGATGCTCCGGCCGTCGGTCCAGGCCATGTGTCACAGCCCAGGTACAGCCTGGCTGCTTAAGGTGGTCCCATGCTCGTCGCAGCCACCACCGCTCCCGCGACCCCCGGCGCAGATCCCAGCGCGAATCCTTCAGCCACCCCGACTCCCACGCCCACCACCGCTCCCACGGGTGTGCCACAGGTCAACGTGGACGAGACCGTCAAAGTGGTGACCAAGACGACGAACGACCTGGTCACCATCGCCTGGCAGGCCGGGCTGGGGGCCCTCATCGGCCTGGTCGTCGCCTTCGTGGTGGTGGCGATCCTCAGATTCATGGGCAGGCGCCGCCTCCTGTACCGCGAGATCGTGGAGTTCGGGCGCCGACCCGCCTTCGCCGTCGGCGCCATGACCGGGGCCTTCCTGGGCTCCCAGCTCGCTCTGACCGGACTGCGGCACGCCAAGAGCGACTCCACGACGATGGTCGTCATCGAACGCGGGGTCACCATCGCCCTCATCTTCGCGGTGACCTGGCTCGTCGTCGCCTTCGTCAAGGCCATCGAGTCCACCGTCGTCAAGGGGGCGCAGGCCGGCGGTAACCAGGGGCACGCCAACCGGGTGACCACCCAGAGTCAGATCATCCGGCGCGTCACCCAGGTGATCATCGTCATCGCCGGGCTCGTCAGTGCCATCATGACCTTCCCCAGCGTCCAGTTCGCCATGGGGTCGCTGCTCGCCTCGGCCGGTCTGGCCTCCGTCATCGCCGGTATGGCCGCCCGCTCCATGCTCGGCAACGTCTTCGCCGGCCTCCAGCTGGCCACCACCGACGCCATCCGCGTGGACGACATCGTCGTCGTCGACAAGGAGCAGGGCACCATCGAGGAGATCACCCTGACCTACGTGGTCATGCGCACCTGGGACGACCGGCGCCTCATCCTGCCCTCGACCCACTTCACCGAGAACCCCTTCGCCAACTGGACGCGCGGAGGCTCCCAGGCCACCGGCTCCTTCACCCTCGATCTGGACTGGCGCGTGCCCATCGCCTCGCTGCGCGCCGAGCTGGCCCGCCTCGTGGCCGCCTCCACCGTCTGGGACGGGCGCCAGGCCTCGCTCGAGGTCTCCGACGCCGTCGGCGGCCACGTCACGGTGCAGGTCGTCCTGACCGGGGACAACCCCGGCGATGTCGGCACCCTCAAGTCCCACGTGCGTGAGGAGCTGGTCACCTGGCTCCAGCGGGAGGCCCCCTACGCGCTGCCGCGCACGCGAGTGGAGGTCGAGCAGGTCGAGCTCACCCAGGACCTCGGCCCCGAGGAGGTGGCCCGCGCGGCCGAGGAGATCGTCGCCAAGCAGAAGGATGAGGTATCCAGAACCACCACGCGGAGCGGAGACGATGCCGCCGTGACCACGGAGGCCGAGGGTGAGAGCGCCGCCCACGGGCTGGGGGCCCGGCGGGCCGTCACCCTGGGGCGGGCCATGGGCCGCTCCCTGCTGCACCGCGCCCGGCGCGGGGGACTGGGCCCCAGGTGAGCCGGGCAGCCGCTATCTGGCCGGCGCCCGAGCGGATGGGTGAGTTTTCGATGCGTGAACGCAGGTCGCCCGGCGCCGTCGGGCGGGTGACGATGAGCCCATGAGTACCGACATGAGCGGCGACCCCTCCGTGACGCCCGCCTCCGCGCCCTCCGACCCGGCCATCGACCTGGAGGCCGCCGCGCGCACCGACGCCCAGTGGCGCGCCGCCTTGAGCCCCATGGAGTACCACGTGCTGCGCGAGGCCGGCACCGAGCGGCCCTTCACCGGGGCCCTGCTCGACGAGCGCCGCGAGGGCGTCTACCGGTGCCGCGGCTGCGGCGCCGAGCTGTTCCGCTCCACCACCAAGTTCGACTCCCACTGCGGCTGGCCCTCCTTCTACGACCCCTCCGAGTCCGAGGCGGTCACCCTGAGCACCGACACCTCCCACGGCATGGTGCGCACCGAGGTCCGCTGCGCCACCTGCGACAGCCACCTGGGACACGTCTTCGACGACGCCCCCCAGACCCCCACCGGCCAGCGCTACTGTATGAACTCCGTGAGCCTGACCTTCGAGGAGGAGCAAGCATGATCCGGGTCCTGAGCCTCAATCTTCAGCACGGTCTGCCCGGCGCCGGGGCCGGGGACGGCAGCGCCTCCACCGGCTCGCTGGCCGGCGCCGACATCTCCGACCCCGCCACCGCCCGTGCCGTCATGCGGGCCACGGCCGAGCAGATCGCCGAGCTGGCCCCTGACATCGTCGCCCTCCAGGAGGTGGACCTGGGCCAGGCCCGTTCTGGGCGCCTTCACCAGGCGGCCTTCCTGGCCGAGGAGCTGGGCATGCCGACGTGCCGCTTCTCCGCCAGCTATGCCGGGCCGGTGGTGGGACTTCGCCGTCGGCCCCTGCGCACCGCGCTGAGCTCGCCGACCGACGACGTCCTCGGGCTGCTGCGCGCCGCCGTCGGGTCCGGACCGATCGGCTACGGCAACGCCCTCCTCTCCCGCTTCCCGGTCTCCGGCTGGCACGTCAAGCGCCTGGGGCGCGGGGCCTCCAGCGTGGAGAAGCGCGGCGAGCGGGCCTGGGACCCGCGTTCCTACCACGTGTCCACCGCATCCCAGCGCATCATGGTGGCCGCCACCCTCGAGGTGCCCGAAAGCGCCGGCGGGCCGGTCCGCCAGCTGTCGGTCGCCTCCACCCACCTGGCCACCCGCCAGTCCATGGCGGCGCGCCAGCTCGCCGCCGCCTGGGGGGCACTCGCCGGACTGCCCGGGCCGCACCTGCTCGTGGGCGACTACAACCTCTCCGCCGAGCAGGTC
Organism: Actinomyces stomatis; assembly: GCF_031292835.1. NCBI lineage: Bacteria > Bacillati > Actinomycetota > Actinomycetes > Actinomycetales > Actinomycetaceae > Actinomyces > Actinomyces stomatis. Next base: position 62,052 of record NZ_JASPEP010000009.1, on the reverse strand, counting down.
GACGTCCTGGGGCTGGGGAGGACCGTGGGGGAGGGGCTCACCTTCCCGGCAGCCGGCCCCAATCGGCGCATTGACCACGTTCTGACCGACCTGTGGCCCACCGGCCCCGACGGCCTGCCCCTGACCAATGAGGCGGCCGCCGCAGGTGGGAGCCCGCTGCTGCGTGCCGTGGACTGGGGCACGACCTCCTTCATCATCTCCGACCACGTCGGCACCTGGGTGGACCTCGAACCGGTCGCCTAACGGGCGCCCCCGGCCCGCGATCCTGCGCTGAGCCCGCACCGGTCGTACTCCCGGCTCCGGCCCCGTCGCCGCCCTGACGCGGTCGTACCTTGTGTTGCCCGTTGAGGGGTGAGGGGGCGAACGCGGGGGCTGGCCTACGAACTCGTCGTGCCGGGGCCTATCATCGCCGTCGAAGCGGCCGATGAGAGGGGGAAGCCATGGCCGATGTGGTGGCGGGACTGGCCGTCTTCGGCGTGGTCATCGCTGTCGGATGGTTGCTGGTGCGCAGCCGGGCCGTGCCGGCCGACGCCGACGGGGTCCTCACCCGCGTCTGCTTCTTCGCCGCCACCCCGGCCCTGCTTGTGACCACGCTGAGCCGCGCCGACCTGACGGCGGTTCTCTCCCGGGCCACCGCCGTGGCCGTGGCCGCCGAGCTCGGGGCCATTATCTCGGCCTGGTGCCTCCACCGCCTCGTGCTGCGCCGCCCCACCGCCGAGGCCACCATCGGTGCGCTCGCCTCCGGCTACGTCAACGCCGCGAACCTGGGGATCCCGGTGGCCGTCCTCGTCCTGGGGGACGCGGCCACCATCGCCCCGATCCTCCTGCTCCAGCTCCTCGTGCTCACCCCTGTCACCTTCACCGTGCTCGACGCCGTCACCCGCCGCGGCAACCCGTCTCGCCTGGCGACCTTGACCCTCCCGCTGCGCAACCCGCTGTTGTGGGGCGTCGTGGCCGGGACCGCGGCGAACCTGGGCGGGCTGAACCTGAAGGAGTGGGCCGACGGCTACCCGTCTCAGGGCCTGGAGATGCTCGGGCGCGTCGCGGTGCCGCTCATGATGCTGGCCCTGGGCATGAGCCTGGCCGGGGCACCCCGGCCCCTGCGGAAGCCCGCGCCGGAGGAGCCCGCCCCGTCCCCGCAGGGCTCACCGGTCCGGTCGGTCCAGTCAGCCCGGCAGGATCAGGAGTCCCAGGCAGCGGCGTCGACGTCTCATCGCGGTGCGGTCCGGCGCAGTGGCCTGTGGCTGGCCGTGGGCTGGAAGCTCGCCGTCATGCCGGGGCTGGCCGTCGTCATCGGACTGGCGGCGGGACTCCGCGGAGCGCAGCTGCTCGTCCCGGTCGTCACCGCCGCCCTGCCCACGGCGCAGAACGTCTTCATGTACGCCTCGCGCTACGGGGCGGCCAAGGACCTGGCCCGCGACGCCGTCCTGCTGACGACTGCGGGATTCGTCCCCGTGATCCTGCTGGCCGCCGCGATCCTGCGCTGAGCCCGTCCTGACGCGGTCGTACTGCCCGGCTGCGTCGTCAGCGCGGCCCCTGCCTCCGCCCTGACAGGGTCGTGCCTTATGCCGCCTGTTCGAGGGGTAAGGGTACGAACGCGAGGGCTAACCTACGAACTCATCACGCCGGGGCCTGTCATCGCCGTCGAAGCGTCTCAGGGCAGCTCGTCGCGCGTGGGAGGGTTGGCCCCGGCCCGCGAGACCGTGATGTCGGCGATGGCCGCGGCGTGGCGCACGATCCGCTCCAGGGTCTCGGCATCCACCGCGCGCAGCGCCTCGCGCCGGTCCGCGCCCACGAGGTCCTCGCTCCACAGGGCGTCCTCCAGGCCTCCCATGAAGGAGTCGCCGGCGCCCACCGTGTCCGCCACCACGACGCTCGGGTCGGCGGGCACCTCCAGACGCACTCCGGAGGCGGACAGGGCCAGGGCCCCCTTCTTGCCGCGCGTGACGACCACGATGGCCGCGCCCTTCTCCAGCCAGGAGCACAGCACCGTCTCCAGATCCGCGTCCTGGCCGTAGAGCCAGGTGATGTCCTCGTCCGAGCACTTGACCAGGTCGGACAGGCCCACCAGGCGCTCGACGACCTGGCGGGCGTCCTCGGGCTCACCCATGAGCTGGGGTCGGGCGTTGGGGTCGTAGGCGATGGTGGAGGTGGTGCGGGTCTCGCGCAGCACCTGCTCCACGGTGGCGGCACCGGGAGCCAGGATCGCTGCGATCGAGCCGGTGTGCACCAGCAGTGGAGCCTGCCCGTCAGTCAGGGCCGGGCGCGGCGGGTTCCAGTCCAGGTCGAAGACGTAGGTGGCGGCGCGGTCCTCACCGATGGTGGCCTGTGCCGTGGAGGTGCGCGCCGCGCCGTCGGCACCCGGAGCCAGACGGACCCCGGAGGCCTCCAGGTGGGAGCGCACGGCCTGACCGCGCTCATCGGTGCCGATCCAGCAGTGCAGCTCGGCGTCACGGCCCAGGCGCGCCAGCCCCAGGGCGACGTTGGCGGGCGAACCGCCGGGGATGTCCACGGGCTCCTGCCCGGGGTGGATGACGACGTCAACCAGGGCCTCGCCGATGACGAGGGCGGATCCTGAGCGGCCGGGTGCGGTCATGGGTGACTCCTTCGTGCGGGACCGGGGTCCAGTGGCGGTGAGCTGAGATGAGACGTGGGAGGGACGGAGGACTGACCGGAGTGGCGGGCGGGGAGAAGCGGAGCGGGTCGGTGAGGAGACTCGGGCGGATGAGGAACGTGGCAGCACGACACTGCCCGTGAATGGCCGACGCGCTAGTCGGTGCGCGGGGACGGAGGGCGAGTGCCCACAGACTACCGATCAGGCGCCGCCCTCAGGGCCCGTCTCGCCCAGAAATGTCCAAATTGGTGACAAAGGCTTTCCGGCGCGCAGGCCGTATGAACGAAAACCTTGGAATCATGCGGTTGTATTTCGTCAGGATGAGAGCGGGCCGAGCCTTTGTCACCGATTTGGACATCCACGGCTCCTTTCGGGCTCGTGCTCAGGATGCCGGTGGCGCTCGATCAGTGCACCGCTGCCAGATGGAGCCCCGGTCGATTCGCCGCGCAGGTGGGCATGAGCGCGGCCTGGAGCCGCCGATCCGGGCGGGTCATGCCCTGTCAGTCCGCGGAGTCCTCCTGCGCGACCGCGGCCAGGCGGGAGCGGGCCTCGTCGAGCCAGGTCTGACAGCGCTGGGCCAGGGCCTCGCCGCGCTCCCACAGGGCCAGGGAGTCCTCCAGGGGGACGGATCCCGCTTCGAGGCGCTGCACGACGGCCACCAGCTCCTCGCGGGCCCGCTCATAGCTGAGCGAGGCCACGTCCTCATTGGCACCGCCTGCGGAGGGGGCCGACGACGCTGAAGACCCCGAAGATCCTGAGGATGCCGAGTAGGGGCTGTTCTGGGGTGAGTACTCGTCTGGGTACTGGTCGGAGTATGGGCCGGGGTTCATCTCGGAGCTCACGCCCCGATTCTCGCACGGGCCGGCACGCGGGCAGAGCGGACAAGGCGGGCCAGGTGATGTCCTCGGCGCGAAAGTGCCCAGACCGACGCGTCAGGCCCGCACTTCTATCCTGCTGCGTCGTTGGAGGTCGTTTCGTTGAGGAGCGTCAGCACTCCCTCCAAACCTGCCTGCGTCAGTGCCTCGCGGCCGGCCTCAGTGAGCTTCACTGCCCGGGTCCGCCCGATGCGCGCGATCCAGGCGCGATCGAACAGCACCCGCGTCAGTGCGGTCCCCAGCGGACCGCCGAGGTGGAACCGCCGCTCAGTGGAGTCCATGCACGCCTCCCCACGGGTATGAAGCGGCTTCTCCATCCCCCAGGTAGCCAGGAGGTCCTTGCCGGAATCGGTCAGTCCCCACGAGGGATCCAGGTGACCGTGCTCCTGGAGCTGCTCGACCAGACTCACGCCGAGCCGTCCCGCCAGGTGGCGGTAGCAGGTACGGGCTGCCAGCAGCCGCCTGTTCGCCGTCCACGCGTTGAGACTGCGCGCTGTGGGCAGCACTGATGCCGCCATCACCCCGAGGGCCTCGATGACCCGAGCCGTCTCGGGCCCTGAGAGCGTGATGTAGCAGTGCCGCCCCTGCCGGACCCTCGTGGCGAGGCCGCGCGCCGCCAGCACGTCGACATGCTCGCTGGCCGTCGACCGCGCGACCCCGGCGTATGAGCCGAGCTCGCCCACCGTCCAGGCGCGGCCGTCCATGAGCGCAGCACACATGGCGGCCCGCGACGGGTCGGCCAGTGCCGCAGCCGTTCCGGCGACGTCGGGAACCGCCTCGGGGAAGAGACGATCGGGAAGCTGTGACATGCGGCCAGTATGCGCCCGCGCCGGTTCGGTCTGCGCCGAATGATTGCGGCTCTAGCCTGCCGGTGGCCGGCATCAAGCCGCAGGCTGGGCCAGAGGCGCAAGGAGACCACTCATGAACGGATACCGACGACGTGGCGCCCTCTTCGCGGCGCTGCTCGGATTCTTCATCGTCATGCTTGACACGACGGTCGTCAACGTGGCGCTGGCGCGGATCGGTGGGGACCTGGGCGCCCCGGTCACATCCCTGCAGTGGGTCGTTGACGCCTACGCCCTCACCTTCGCGGCCCTGCAGCTGTCGGCAGGGGCGGCCTGTGACCGGATGGGCGCAAGAAGCGTCCACCTGCTCGGCCTGGTGGTCTTCGGTCTGCTCTCAGCGGCCTGTGCCCTGGCCCCTGCCGGTGGCGCGCTCATCGCCTTCCGCGCGTTGCAGGGCGTCGGCGCCGCCGCGATCGTCCCTGCCTCCCTGGCAATGCTCTCCCTCATTCATGATCGCCCTGCCGATAGGGCCCGAGCCATCGGCCTGTGGGGAGGAGCCGGTGGTATCGCCGCGGCCGTCGGTCCGGTGGCCGGGGGACTGCTCGTGACCTTCACCGGCTGGAGGTTCGTGTTCTGGGTGAACCTTCCCCTCGTCGCAGCCGCCTTGTGGCTCACTGCCCGATGCCTGCCTGAGCCGATGACGTCTCTAGCGCGACGACGTGAAGGCGGCGATCTGCCCGGGCAGGTCCTCTCCGTCGCAGGGCTCGCAGCCACCACCTACGGGATCATCGCCGCAGGCGAGCACGGGTGGAGTCCGCCCGTTGTCGCCTCGACCCTCGCCGGACTGAGCCTGTTGGCGGCCTTCGTCCTGGTTGAACGGACCGCCAGCAGGCCGATGCTGCCGACGGCGGTCTTCTCCCGACCGCGTTTCGCCCTGGCCGCCGCGGTTGGATTCGCGCTCAATACTGGATTCTTCGGCCAGCTATTCGTGCTGGCTCTGTTCCTCCAGCGCTACCTGGGCTACGAGCCGTGGCTCGCCGGCCTGGCCCTGGCGCCGCAGGCGTGCAGTGCTGTCGTCGCCTCCCCGATGGGAGGCAGGATGACCGCAAGGATCGGGGCGTTTCCGACCATGCTGACCGGGCTGCTCACCGGTGCGGTCGGGTTCGCGGGGCTCGCTGTCGCCACGGCCTCGACGCCGTACCTGCTGGTGGCGGCCCTGACCTTCCTGGGTGGTTTCGGCACGGCACTGACCATGCCCGCCGCAACCTCGGCCGCCGTCGCCTCCGCATCGGCTGGGTACACCGGAGTCGCCGGAAGTGTCGTCAACGCGGCCCGGCAGACCGGCAGTGTCGTTGGTGTGGCCGTTCTTGGCAGCCTGATCGCTTCAGGCGACTTCCTGACCGGCTTTCACTGGGCAGTCGTCGGGGCGTCGGCCGTCTTCGCAGTGGCCGCAATCCCCGTCGCCGTCGTCATCCTCAGGGCGGCCAGTCGCCCGGAGCGCGAGGACGCGCCCTGGTGTACTTCCCTGTGAGGTTGTGAACGCGGTTGGCGGGGGTTTGGCCGCCCAGGGCGGTGTGGGGTCGGTGGTGGTTGTAGTGGTGGAGCCAGGTCTGGTAGGCGGCCTCGCGCTGGGTCTGGCTGGTGTAGGTGTGGGCGTAGGCCCACTCATGGGTCAGAGTGCGGTTGAAGCGCTCGACCTTGCCGTTGGTCTGGGGCCGGTAGGGGCGGGTGTAGCGGTGCTTGACGCCGGCTGCGGACAGGACCTGGTTGAAGGCTCGTGAGCGGTAGCAGGCCCCGTTATCGGTCATGACGGCCTGGAGGGTGATGCCCAGGTCCTTAAAGAACGCGTTGGCGCGCTGAAAGAACCTGGCAGCGGTCTGCTTGCGCTCATCATCGAGGATCTCGGAGTAGACCACACGGGAGTAGTCGTCTATCGCGTGGCGGATGTACCGATAGCCTCCGACCGGACCGCCCCGACGGCGGGTGCGGGTCTTGGCGCGGTCCGCGGCCAGGGCGGGAGCTGAGCCCCGTCCGTGAGCGCGCCAGCCCCCGCCGTCGGGGATGCGGCCGAGCTTCTTGATGTCGAGGTGGACCAGCTCCCCGGGACTGGTCTTCTCATAGCGCACCGGCGCCGGGCGGCGCACCGCCAGCCCGGTGGCCTGGTCCACCTCGGTCAGGCGGGGCATGTTGTAGCGGGTCAGGATGCGCCCCACGGTGGAGCACATCCTGGCCCAGGTGGTAGGCGATGCGGTGGGGTCCCCACCGGCGGTTGAGCCTCAAGGCGATGATGCGCCGCTCAGTGCGCCTTGCCAGCCGCCCTGGGCTGTGGTGGGGACGGCAGGAGCGGTCCTCCATGGGCTGGCCGGCCCGGTACCGGCCCACCCACCGGCTGGCAGTGGCCGGCGAGACCTGGAAGCGTTCGGCCGCCCGGCGCACGGGCCAGCCTTCTTCCACCACCAGACGGGCAAGACGACGGCGCCCCTCAGGGGTCAGCGGTGCGTTAGCGTGGGTCATGAGGGCCTCCGGTCAGTGATGCGAGTGTGTCAACCCACATCCTGCCGGAGGCCTTCACACAACCTCAGCCCTGTCCACAACCTCCCAAGGAAGTACACCTAGGTCTCGACGACTGACCCCTGGGGTGCCGTCCGCAGGGTCTACGGTGCGTCCTGGGGGCTTGGCGAGGTCCTGCGAGGCCACGAGCGGGCGCGCTCCCAGAGGCGTTGCCGGTGCCCAGTCGCTGCTCAGTCGATGTTGGCGGGCCGGGGCTTGGTGGCGCCGACGACCTGGGCGACGAGCCGCCCCTGAGCCAGGACGCCCTCGATGAGATCGCCCTTCTTGACGTCCTCGGCGCTGGTGATGACCTTGCCGCCGGGGGTGCGTAGGATCGTGTAGCCGCGATCCAGGACGCCCTGCGGTGACAGGGCCGTCAGGCGGGCGTGGTCGGCGCGCAGGTCCGCGGCCGCCAGCGACAGCCGGTGCCCCACGGCTCGGCGCATCCTGTCGCGGGCCTGGCCCAGCTCGATGACCCGGTCACGCACGATCGAGGTGGGGTCGGCCATGACCGGCCGGGCCCGCAGCTGGTCCAGGGCCGCCTGCTCGGCGTCCAGCCGTGAGGCGAGCACGCTGCGCAGGCGCTCGCGGGCCGAGTCCAGGCCCACGGTCTCCTGGGTGAGGTCCGGGACGATCCGACGGGCGGCGTCCGTGGGGGTGGAGGCCCGGTAGTCGGCCACCAGGTCCAGCAGAGGACAGTCGGTCTCGTGGCCGATCGCGGAGACCAGCGGCGTGCGGCAGGCGGCCGCGGCGCGCACGAGCCCCTCGTCGGAGAAGGGCAGCAGGTCCTCGACGGCGCCGCCCCCGCGGGCCACGACGATGACGTCGATCTGCGCATCGGCGTCGAGCTCCTGGATGGCCCGGGTGACCTCGCCGACGGCGCGCGCCCCCTGGACGGCGACCTCCCGCACCTCGAAGGGCAGGCCGGGCCAGCGCAGGCGGGCGTTGACCATCACGTCGTCCTTGGCCTTGGCCTGGCGGCCGCACACGAGGCCCACCTTGCGCGGCAGGAAGGGCAGGGGCCGCTTGCGCTCGGCGTCGAACAGGCCCTCGGCGGCCAGGATACGGCGCAGCTGCTCGATGCGGGCCAGCAGGTCGCCGACGCCGACGGGCCGGATGTCGTCGGCCTGCAGCTGGAGAGAGCCCCGCTTGGTCCAGAAGGTGGGCTTGGCGCGGACCACCACGCGGGCGCCCTCGCTCAGCTCGGCGCCGGTGCGCGCCAGGACGGCGTCGAGGACCTTGGCGTAGATGGACACCGACATGGAGACGTCGGCGTCCGTGTCCCGCAGGGTGAGGAAGGCCATGCCGGCGCCGGGGCGGCGGTTGAGCTGGATGACCTGCCCCTCCACCCACACCTGGCTCATGCGGGCGACGTACTGGTCGATCTTGGAGGACAGCAGCCGCAGCGGCCACGGGTTCTCCGCGGTGGTGAGGTTCGCTCGCGGCGCCAGCTCCCGGGGGCCGCCGTCCGCGTCGGGGCCGGACATCGGGCCGGCGCCGGGGGAGGGCTGCGGGCTGGGCTGGGAGGGGCTCTGGCCTGTCACATGCACCACTGTGCCACGTCCACCACTGGGGACCTGGGTCCTGCTGTGGCACAGTGGTGACCGTGACGACCATCGAGCTCGCCAGTGAGCACACCGACGCCGCTTCCCCCTCTCCCAAGGGCGGCAAGCGGATCCTCATGGCCGCCCCGCGCGGCTACTGCGCCGGCGTGGACCGCGCCGTCGACGCCGTCGAGCAGGCCCTGGCCCACTACGGGGCGCCGATCTACGTGCGCAAGGAGATCGTCCACAACAAGTACGTCGTGGAGGCCCTCTCGAAGCGCGGCGCCATCTTCGTCTCCGAGACCGACGAGGTGCCGGTGGGTGCCCGCGTCGTCTTCTCCGCCCACGGCGTCTCCCCGGCCGTCCACGCCGAGGCCGCCGAGCGCCAGCTGGACACGATCGACGCGACCTGCCCGCTGGTGACCAAGGTGCACAAGCAGGCGGTACGTTTCGCGGACAAGGACTACGACATCATCCTCGTGGGCCACACCGGCCACGAGGAGGTCGAGGGTACTCAGGGCGAGGCCCCCGACCACATCCAGGTCGTCAACGGCCCCCACGAGGTGGACCAGGTCGAGGTGCGCGACCCCTCCAAGGTCGTGTGGATCAGCCAGACCACCCTGAGCGTCGACGAGACCCTGGAGACGGTGCGGCTGCTGCGCGAGCGCTTCCCGGAGATGATCGACCCGCCCGGTGAGGACATCTGCTACGCCACCCAGAACCGTCAGGCCGCGGTCAAGCAGATCGCCCCGAAGGTGGACCTCATGATCGTGGTCGGCTCCGGCAACTCCTCGAACTCGGTGCGCCTCAAGGAGGTGGCCCTCGAGGCCGGTGCGGGCGCCGCCCACCGGGTGGACTTCGCCAGTGAGATCGACCCGTCCTGGTTCGACGGCGTTGAGACGGTCGGCCTGACCTCGGGCGCCTCGGTGCCGGAGATCCTGGTGCACGAGGTGGTTGAGCGCCTGGCCGAGCTCGGGTTCGACGACGTCGAGGAGGTGCGCACCACCACGGAGAAGATCTCCTTCTCCCTGCCCAAGAACCTGCGCGCCGACCTCATGGCGGCCCGGGGCGCCTCCTCCTCCCACACGCGCCGCGAGCCGGCCGCCGATCACACCTGCTGAGACTGCACCTCCCCCGGCCGTGCGGCAGACAGTGAGCGTCAACACACGCCGGGGTGCGTGAGACAGGCCGAACGTGAACGCCGGGTTGCATGCTCGACGATTACCCTCGGTTGGGTGACACACTCCCATGACGAGTCGGCCCCCAGTGGCCCTCCTTCCGCCGGGGCGGGCGGGCGGTCCGGTAGCGGTGGCGCCGACAGTGCTGACCCTGTGACCTCGGCAGACCCTGTCGGCGAGGTGGTCTCCGACGCTTCCGGCCAGGTCTCCAATGAGACTCTGGAGGAGGATGGCGGGCTGCATCGGAGCCTGACCAGCAGGCACATGCAGATGATCGCCATTGGCGGCGCCATCGGCACGGGACTGTTCGTGGCCTCGGGGGCGACGGTCTCCACTGCCGGCCCGGGCGGCGCCCTGGTGGCCTACGCGGCGATCGGCCTCATGGTGCTGCTGCTCATGCAGTCCCTGGGTGAGATGACGGCGCACATGCCGGTGGCCGGCTCCTTCCAGACCTACGCCACCCGGTTCGTCAGTCCTTCCTTCGGCTTCGCCATGGGCTGGAACTACTGGTTCAACTGGGCGATTACGGTGGCGGCCGAGCTGGTGGCCGCCGGAATCGTCATGGGCTACTGGCTGCCGGGGGTGCCCTCGTGGATCTGGGCGGCGCTGTTCCTGGCGTTGTTGACGACGCTTAACGCCCTGTCGGCCCGCGCCTTCGGGGAGGGGGAGTTCTGGCTGTCGGCCATCAAGGTGGTGACGGTCGTCGTCTTCCTGGTGGCGGGTTTGGCGATGATCGTCGGCATCATCGGCGGGAAGTCCCCGGGCTTCAGCAACTGGGTGGTCGACGATGCGCCCTTCCATGGCGGGATGCTGGCGATCGTGTCGGTGTTCATGGTGGCCGGGTTCTCCTTCCAGGGTACCGAGCTGGTGGGGGTGGCGGCCGGTGAGGCCCGCAATCCGCGCCGGGACGTGCCCAAGGCGATCCACACGGTGTTCTGGCGGATCATGATCTTCTACATCGGGGCGATCACGGTCATCGGCTTCCTCATCGCCTTCAACGACAGCCGGCTGCTGCACACCGAGACCGAGGACGTGGCCTACTCGCCCTTCACCCTGGTCTTCGAGCGGGCGGGGATCGGGATCGCGGCGGCCCTCATGAACGCCGTCATCCTCACCGCGGTGCTCAGCGCCGGCAACTCGGGCCTGTACGCCTCGACCCGCATGCTGCACTCGATGGCCCTGCAGGGGCAGGCGCCGGCCTGGTTCTCCTACGTCAACCGCCACGGGGTCCCGGTGCGGGCCCTGGGGGCGACGGCGCTGGTGGGGGCGGCCGGCTTCCTCACCGCCGTGGTGGGGCAGAACACCGCCTACGCGTGGTTGGTCAACGTCTCCGCCCTGTGCGGGTTCATCGTGTGGCTGGGGATCGCCGCGTGCCACTTCCGTTTCCGGCGCGCCTACGTGCTCCAGGGCAACGACCCGGCCGACCTGCCCTACCAGGCGCCCTGGTTCCCGCTGGGGCCGGTCCTGGCCTTCACACTGTGCGCCCTGGTGATCCTGGGGCAGAACTACGAGGCGGTCTTCAAGGGACAGCTGCTGGAGGTGCTCTCCTCCTACATCGGCCTGCCGGTCTTCGGGGCGATCTGGCTGGGGCACCGCCTGGTGACCGGATCGCGCATGGTGCGTCTTGAGGACGCCGACGTCTCCGGCGCCGTCGTCCGCGAGCCCCGCTGAGCCCCGCTTGACCCCCGCTGAGCCGTGCGTCTGCTGGGCTCACGCCCTGAACCCCTATGACCGACGTCGGGGCACCGATCATCTGACCGGTGCCCCGACGTCGACTCGTGCTGGAACCTGCACGAGGTGGAGCTGCTGGTGCCAATAGCTGTCTTGAGACACTCGCTCGGGGTGGTGGTTCTCCTGGAGGCGACGGTGGGCTGAGGGAAGAGGCCTGGTTGCTCGCAGGTGTCCATGGCGCTGACATCAAGACTGCACCGGTGCCGCTCGCCAAGGAGGAACCGCGGAATTCCAACGATCCTTGCGCAGCGCTTCGACGGCGGGATCGTTGATGTCAGCGCTGTGGACACTGGGCTGCCGGTGGGGTCGACGCCGCGGGACCTTGGCGCTGGGGCCGGGTGGGCGGTCCTGCTCTGGCCCGCTGCGCCGGTGTCTGAGACGCCATGACATCCGAAAGTCTCAGAAGTCATGAGACAACAAGGAGGGGCCCTATAGCAGGGACTGGACCCGCACCGTGACCTGGGGTGCGTTCCGGTCCCCGAGGCCGGACGAGCCGGAGTCCTCCCGTGTCTCGGAGGCGTCGTCACGGTCGGCCTCCTCCGACAGGGAGCGGATGATGGTCTCCTGGACGTCGTGCACGATGTCCTTCACGGGCCTGGAGCCGTCGATACCGATCTCGATGACGGCCCTGCGCGATCCCGCCTCGACGACCACTCCGAAGCGGGCCTGCTGAGGATCCTGCTGCCGCATGTGGCTGCCGATCGCCCTCAACGTGCTGCCTATCCCCGGCTCGATTCCTCGTACGCCGGGGACAGCAGTGACCAGGTGGGCCAGCTCGGCCGCTGAGAGGCTAGTCGTCATCGTGGAGATCCTCGATGTGGACGTTGACGGTCGGGGACACCCCTAGGTTCTCACGGCAGGCTGCTCTAACGGCGTCGCGGACCCGCTGGGCGAGCTGCGGCAGGCTGCCCACGCTGACGTGGGCGGAGATCCGGCAGAAGATGGTCTTCGGGACCCCCAGGCCGCGGTGGTCCTCACCGGAGGGAGCGTGCTCGAATGAGGACCGCAGGGCGCGCGCGCCGGGCACACGGTCCACGGTGCGTCGGATCAGTGCCCGCAGCGAGAACTCGGACATGCTGTAGGGGCCCAGATCGGTCGCGGGCATCTCCACCTGGGCGCCGTGACGGGTCTCGGCGATGATGGCGTCCATCAGGTGGCGCTGCGGCATCACCGAGGCGCTCGCCTGAGACTCCAACTGGTCCCACTCCTCATGCAGGGAGGCGATCAGACGCAGGTACTCCCGCGTGTCCTCGTCGTCCTGCTCATGGGACCGGACGAACGACCTGGCCGACGCCGTCGAGCGTCGGACGCTGTGTGAGAGCTGGTTGACGGTGCTCATGCCCACTCCTTCATCTGGCGCATGACGAGAGATCGGGCGCGTGCCAGCCTCCCGCGGACGGTGGACTCGGTGAGGTTCAGGGCCTGGGCGATCTCCTCGTAGGACATGTCGTCGACCTCTCGGAGCACCCAGACGATGCGCAGCTCGGGCCGCACGGAGGCCAGCAGATCGGCCAGCGCCTCGATCTGGGCGTTGACCTCGCTGGACTCGGCCGGATCAGCGGTGCTGCTCGACGTCGTCTCCGCCGTGGCGCTCGCGGTCTCGAGGCTCTCGGCGTCGTAGGGGTCGGTGGCCCGGCGCTGACGCTTGCGCGTCATGCTGGTGGCCTTGTTGGTGCAGATCCGCATGAGCCAGCCCCGAAAGGCGGCAGGCTCCCTGACCAGGTGAAGACTGCGCCAGGCCTGGATGAGGGTCTCCTGGACGATGTCCTCACTGTCGTGACGGTTCCGCACGATCATGTAGGCGGTGCGGAACAGGCGCCCCTGATAGCGCTCGACGAGCTGTTCGAAGGCGTTGATGTCCCCGTCCTGGGCGCGCAGGACCAGGTAGCGGTCCTTGTCATGGGGCGTGGCGGACGAGGTAGAGGTACTTGGTTGTGCGGCTTGGTGTGGACGCGGGCGAGGTGCCGGCACTGCCTCGTCCTGTATCTCATGCGTCATCGCCATTCCCGGTGATCGCGGGCGAGTGCTGCCCTGTGACGGTCTGCGAGACGTTGCGCGAGCTCGAGGAGCGCTCCAGGCGCACCAGGACGTCGACCTGCCTGGGGCTCGTGCCCAGGGACGTGGTCACGTCGTCCTCGAGTCGGCGCCTGAGCTCGGCCACGGCCCACTCGACCTCGCAGTCCTGGGACACGGTGGTGTCCGCCTGGACCCACAGACTGCTCGGGGAACCGGTGACCCACACGGTGCACCGCTCCACCCCGGGGACGTCCTGAGCCCGCTCGGACAGGGCCTGAGACAGGACGTCGGGGGCGACGGTGGCCAGCAGGACGCCCTCGGAGTCGCTGAGCCTCAGGGGAGAGGCGGCCGCCTTGCGGGGGACCTGCATGGCGAGCAGGGCCAGGCCGGCGATGACGGCGAGCACTGACACCAGCGCGGCCGTCGGCAGGAGCCAGTGCGCCTGGGCTGCGATGAGGCCGTCCACTCGGTCCTGCGCTGTGGCCAGGTACGGGGCGGCGTCGGGCCAGGACCGACCGGCACCCAGGCCGGAGGTCAGGAGCCAGGATGACGCCGCCGCGATGAGAAGTCCGCAGCCGGCCAGGACCGTCCTGTTGAGGACACCAGAAACTGAACGCATGGTTGTATCTCCTTCAGCTCGTGCGCCTGATTCGCACGCGGCTGCGTGTGACGCCCACGGGCTGGAGCGTCTGCAGGGCCTCTTCGGCCTTCTTGCGGGCGGCTTCATGCACCGGGTCGAGGTCGTCCAGGACGCTGAGGACGACGACGTCGACCCGTGAGCGACGGGTGGTGACGGTGACGGAGTGGACGCCGCCGATCTGCTCGACCTGGGTCCTCACCAGGTTGGCGAGGTCGCGGCGCCTCACCGCGGTCTGGCCGGGGACGTCGTCGGGGAGGATCTCGACGCGCTCGGGGAGCCCCGGCCACAGGGCCGCGAGGATCAAGGCCATGCCGCAGGCGGCGGCGATCCCGGCGACTGCGAGCACTGGAGCGGATCCGAGAGTGGCGGATCCGATGGCGCCGATCGTGGTGACGGTCCGGTCCGGCCAGGTGCCGGTGACGATCCGGTGCCCTGTCAGCCAGGCCCCCAGGCCCCCGGCCGCGAGCAGCAGCAGTGCCAGGCCGACGCTGGGTGCGCTGCGGGACGGGCGACGAATGAGTTTCGGGACGGGTGTTCTCATTTCAGGCTCTTCCTGACGTGGCTGCTCGGATTGAGCCAGGAGATCTCAATGGTGATCTTGCCGACGCTCAGCCCGGTGAGGCGCTCGACGCGGCTGCGCACGTGTGCGCGCAGGTCCTCGATGGTGGAGGACAGTGGTGCGGGAAAGACCAGGCCGAGGTCCAGGTGGAGGACGGCGACCCGCCCGTAGAGCTCGCACTGGGCCTCGGGCCGGGAGGCGAAGTTGCGGCGGGCGCCGATTCCCAGGAGTCCTCCGGCGTTGGAGCCGACATTGCCGGTCTCATAGGCGGCCTGGGCGGCGATCTGGGCGACGACTCGGGCCGGAATGGTGGTGGTGCCGCGCTGCTCCCAGGAGGGTTCCTCGTCCCGGGTGGGTCCCGGCTGCGTGATTGCGGGCTGGGTCGCGGTCGCCATTGTCACTTCCTTCGCCGATCCAGGATGCTTTGGACATCGACCCGGCCCTCCAGGTAGAGGCCCACCGCCAATCCGGCCAGGCCGCACAGGGCCACCAGGACGAAGTCGGCGAAGGAGCCGAAGGCGAGGATGGTTCCAAGGAACAGGCCCACCAGGAGGGCCAGGTACGTTGTCTTCATGAGAGCTCCTCAGATCAAGGCGTTGGGACGGGTCACTTGAGGTCGGCGGCCTCGGAGTTGTCGGAGTCGTCGTCGGGCAGGTGGACGTCGGTGACGTTGATGTTGACCTCGACGACCTCCAGGCCGGTGGTGCCCTCGATCTGCTCGATGATGTTGCGGCGGATGGCGTCGGAGACCTCGACGATGGAGACGCCGTACTCGACCACCACGGTGACCTCGATGGCGGCCTGGGTCTCGCCCTTCTGGACGCTGATGCCGCCGGCGACGTTGGTCTGGGCGTTGGGGATGCGGTCGGTCACCGCGCTGAAGGCGCGGCGCACGGCGTTGCCCATGTCGTAGACGCCGGGAACCTCACGAGCGGCCATGCCGGCGATCTTGGCGACGACGTTCTCGTCGATGGTGGTCACGCCGTGCGAGGTCTGGAGGGGACCGCGGGGGGTCTTGTCCTCCTCGGCCTGCTCGTTGCGCTCGCGCTGCTGGCCGGTCTGAGGGATGGCGTTGTTGCTCATTGGAGTCTCTTTCTTTAATCCGTGAGATGGATGGCGACGGGATGTCGTAGTGCGCGGCCCAGCAGCTGGTCCGTCAAGGCGTCTCGGTGGATGCCGTGGCCGGCTCATGTGGCCGGCCGATGTGACTGACTGTTTTGCTGCCCGTCATGATTGCCGCGCTGAAAGAAGGACGCCGCCGGCCGGGGAATCCTCACGGCCCCACTCCATGGCTTGCGTCACAAAAAGGTGAAACGGGTTCCGTGGAGGCGGTGTGTGCCTCCACGGAACCCGCTTCAGGGCGCTGGGCGGCTACTTGCGGCCGGTGATGGCCAGGTAGGCGGAGATCGCGACGATGGCGGCGATGAGGGACAGTGCCCAGCGGATCCAGTCGATCCCGTTGGTGTCAGCGACGCCGAAGAGGCTGGCGACTGCGCCTCCAACAAGTGCGCCCACAGCGCCCAGCACGATGGTCCACAGGATCGAGATGTTCTGCTCGCCGCGCATGACGAGTCGGGCGAGGGCGCCGAGCACGGCGCCGGCGAAGATCATTCCGATGAATGACAGCATGGTGTCTTCCTCCGAGAAGGTCCGATGAGGCGGAGATGTTCTCCAACCGGACGTTGAAATGTTCTGGCAGCGTGTCAGCCAGTCATGAGACAGGAGACAACGCTCCCTGATAGACGCCATGGAAGCGTCAGTCATCACGGGGCGGGAACGTGGCATGCGTTACATCTCGGTGAGGCCGGTCTGCCTGTCGGCGGTGAGCTCGGGTGCGGTGAAGGTGCGCACCTGGGCGGCGTCGGCGCTGATGGGCGTAGGGGAGCTCACCTGCTCCCCCAAGGTCTCCAGGGATCGGGCGGTCACCAGGAGACGGTTCTCCATGGAGCCGACCGCCTTGTTGTAGGCCGTGACGCTGCGCCGCAGTGCCCCGCCCAGCGCGTCGAGGTGGCCGGCGACAGTCCCCAGCCGCTCGTAGAGGGTACGGCCGAGCTCCAGGAGCTCGCGGGCGTCATCGTTGACGGCGGTGCGGGCCCAGGCCGTGGCGCAGGTGCGCAGCAGGGTCAGCAGCGACACGGGGGAGGCCAGGGCGACGCCCCGCCCCAGCGCGTGCTCCAGGAGCGCTGGGTCCGCCTCCAGGGCGGCCGAGAGCACTGCCTCCGCCGGGACGAAGAGGACCACGAGCTCGGGGGAGTCTCCCAGTGCCCGGTCATAGCGGCGCGCGGCGAGCTGGTCGACGTGCCCGCGCAGCGCCCTGGCATGAGCGTCCAGGAGCTCCCTGCGCCGCTCCTCGTCCTCGGGGCCCGCACCCCGGACGGCGGTGGCCGCCAGGTAGGAGTCCATGGGCGCCTTGGCATCCACGGCGAGGTAGCCGTCCCCGGGCAGGTGGACGACGACGTCGGGCCGGGAACGGCCGGCAGCCCCCTCCTCACCGGTGGCCGAGCCCGCTGGGCCCGCCAGGCCGCCGCGCCGCTGGACGAGCGCCCCTATGGTGCGCTGTTCGGAGAAGTCCACGTGCCGCATCATCCCGGAGGCCTCCAGGACCCGGGCCAGTTCGACCTCACCCCACATGCCGCGCGCCGAGCGTGAGCGCAGCGCCCCCTCCAGGGAGGCCGTGGAGCGGGCCAGGTCCTGCTCGCGCATGGCGGTGGCCCGCAGTTGCTCGGCCAGGGCCGCGTGCTGCTCCGCCCGCTGCTTCTCCAAGGACTCCACCCGGGCCCCGACCTGCTCCAGCTGGCTGCGCACGGGCGCGAGTGCCCGCAGCACGGAGCCGTCCCGCTCGGCGCGCTCCTCGGCCACCTGGGTGCGTGAGGACAGTTCCTCGGCCCGGGCCTGCCACTGGGCGGCCTGCGCCCGCAGCTCCGCCATCTGCTCACCCTCCGACTGGTGCGCGGTGGTGCGCCGGGCGAGCGCGCCGAGGTAGCCGACGACCACCCCGATCGCCAGGCCGACGAGGAGCAGCAGGATGGGAAGAAGGACCGCTGAGGAGCTCATGAACCGATGGTGCCCTCATGGTGTGACATCTATTCCGCGCCCTTAAGCACCACGGCGTCACGCGCCCGCAGGTCGCCGCCCCGGACTCGGCCCGCAGGATCGGTCCGCTCCGGCGTCGTCGGGCATGTTTCTCTCAGGCGTGCGTCAACCGGCCGTTCGGAGCTGGGTCAACAGTCCTGCGTCCTGCCCGCCCCTCCACGCGGAGGGTGCGAGGAGACCAAGAGCACTGTCCTTCTACTTCCCCAGGAGTATGGGAATTCGCGCAGGTGGTGCCATGCTTATCGGACGTGAGCCTCTTGCGCAGCATCCAGCTGACCAGCCTCCGAACGATCGTGGTCGTGCTGGTCCTCGCCGTTCTGACCACCATTGTCGCCGCGGTCCTCCTGCCGCGAACTGTTCCCGCCACCACGCGCGGCAGCACTGTGGACGGCTCCGCCCGCCCCGCGCTGCGCACGGTGCTGCGCGCCGTCGGCCGCTACACGGCGCGCACCGCCATGGTGAGTGTGCCGGTGGTGCTCGTCATCGCGCTCGGGGGCCTGGTCGTCAACCGGCCCATGCACTACGTGCGCACCCTGGGCGACGTCGTGACAGCCGTTGCCCCTCGCACCCAGGTCACTTCGCGCATCGCGCCCCTGCCGAAGGACTCCGCCTACGACGCCGCCCCGGCCTCGGCCTGGAAGGCATCCTTCCACGACGTCGGTGACGGCTCGCAGGAGGCCACCTGGACCGGTCCGGTCAGCGGCATCACCCTGCCGGTGCGTGTCGTCCTGCCGGCGGGCTACCGGCCTGACGATGGCCGCACCTACAACGTCCTCGTGGGTCTTCACGGCTGGGTCGGCGACCCGCAGTCCCTGGTGACGGGCATTGCCTCACCCCAGCGGCTCCAGGAGGCGATCGACGCCGGCCGCATCCCGCCGTCGATCCTGGTGTTCCCCTCGCTCAACGTGGATGGCGGCCAGCCCGACTGCGTCAACATCGCCGGCCGCCCGGCTGTGGGGACCTGGACCGCGGAGGAGATTCCCCGCATGATCCAGGCGACCTTCCCCAACGTCACCAACCAGCGGGACGGCTGGATGATCATGGGGATCTCGGCGGGCGCCTACTGCGCGGCCCGGACCGCCTATGACGTCCCGCAGCGCTTCGGCGCGGTGGGGGTCATGTCCTCCTACGACCTTCCCGGTGAGGGCTCGCTGGCGCACAGCGGTAAGAAGCTCCAGGCGCAGAACGGTCTGTCCACCATGCTGGGTGCGCGCAAGCCCGACGGCATGCGCTTCTACGTCCTGGGGGCACAGGACGACTCCTCCGGTGCGGCCCGGGCCGCCTGGCTCATGGACGACGCGGTGCGCAAGCCGGATTCGTTGACGGTTGATACCCCGGCCTCCGGCGGGCACTCCTGGGTCCTGTGGAACGGCTACTTCCCGTCGCTGCTGACGTGGTGGGGCTCGGACCCGGCGGTGTTTAAGGCGGCCGGTGTTCCGGCGCCTCAGGGCGATGTGTGGGCCAAGGCCACGGCTGCCGGCGTGAAGCCCCTGTCGGAGACGCCCAAGGATCAGCGCGTGGTGGGCTCCGTCTCGCCGGTGCGCGCCAAGCCCTTCGAGATCAACGGTCTGGGCACGATCATCGTGGCTGTGGTCGCCTCGCTGGGGGCGCTCGGAGTCGTCATGTTCTGGTCGCCCCGCTGGGGCCGAGGGCGCGACGGCGCCAAGCCGTCAGTGGCGCGGCTGTCCGGTGCGATCCTGGGGCGCGTCGTGGTCATCATGGTGGCGGCGGGCCTGGTCGCGGTGACGGCGGGGATCGGGGCCAATGCCAGTGGCGGCTTCTACACCTCGTGGCGTGATCTGCGGGCCTCGGTCCGGGTGAGCGAGAACGCCGGGAAGTGAGCGGGGCTCCCGACGGCGTGACCCGGCCGGGGGACGCCTTCGGGGCGCACGGTGTCGGAGGGGCCGTCTAAACTCTCCTGCGTGGCACTTACCATCGGAATCGTCGGACTGCCCAACGTCGGCAAGTCCACCCTGTTCAATGCTCTGACCCGCGCGACCGTCCTGGCCGCCAACTACCCGTTCGCAACCATTGAGCCGAACGTGGGGGTTGTGCCCCTGCCGGATGCGCGCCTGGACAAGCTAGCCGAGCTGTTCCACTCCGCGAGGGTGGTCCCGGCGACGGTCTCCTTCGTGGATATCGCCGGGATCGTGCGCGGTGCCAGCGAGGGAGAGGGGCTGGGCAACCAGTTCCTGGCCAACATCCGCGAGGCGGACGCCATCTGCATGGTGACGCGCGCCTTCGAGGACCCGGACGTGGTCCACGTGGACGGCAAGGTGGAGCCGGCCGGGGATATCGAGACGATCAGCACCGAGCTGGTGCTGGCGGACATGCAGACCCTGGAGACGGCGATCCCGCGCCTGGAGAAGGAGGTGCGGGGCAAGAAGACGGAGCCCGTGGTGCTGGAGACGGCGCAGGCGGCCCTCAAAGTCCTGGAGGAGGGGACGCTGCTGTCCGCCGGGGCGGAGGCCGCCGGCATCGACGCGGAGGTGCTCAAGACCTTCCAGCTCATGACCACCAAGCCCTTCATCTACGTGTTCAACATGGACGATGCCGGGATGAGCGACGAGGCCCGCCAGGCCGAGCTGCGTGAGCTGGTGGCGCCGGCGGAGGCGATCTTCCTGGATGCCCAGTTCGAGGCCGAGCTGGTCGAGCTGGAGCCCGAGGAGGCGGCGGAGATGCTGCACGAGAACGGGCAGGAGGAGTCCGGCCTGGACAAGCTGGCCCGGGTCGGCTTCGACACCCTGGGGCTGCAGACGTACCTGACGGCGGGGGAGAAGGAGTCCCGCGCGTGGACGATCCGCAAGGGCGCGACGGCGCCCCAGGCGGCGGGCGTCATCCATACTGATTTTGAACGGGGCTTTATTAAGGCCGAGATCGTGAGTTATGATGATTTAGTCCAGTACGGCAGCGTTGCCGAAGCCCGCGCTCACGGCCGAGTGCGCATGGAAGGAAAAGACTACGTGATGAGCGATGGGGACGTGGTGGAGTTTAGGTTTAACATATGAATATGTAGAGATTTAGATTAAGCTGACCTCAATGTCCAGGTCAACACCGCAACTAATGTAATGTTGATCTGCGCAGATATGCAGATCATGCCGTCGTAACCCACCCCAAAAGAATGCCGTTAGGTATGGAGGTGAATCACAGGGTGAGCGGTTGGTCCTGCTATTTTCTTGTGGTGCGTGAGCGACGTGGTGCCAATCTAGTGGACAAGACTTGTTCCCCTGCCGGCGTGAGCAGTGAACACCCTCGGAATCTTATTATTCTTGCGCGGTGCCCATCTCCGCAGCATTTATGTACGTTGCGTTTACTCCCATCACTAACAATCTGCTGCCGCTATTCCACTCCCGTTTACAAGAACCAGGGTAATCCCTGTGAATAGTTTTCACCGTCTATATCACTGCTCAGTTATCAGTAATTACTAACTGACGAGTAGATCTCCAAATTTGCTTTAAACTCAACAATATTAATGGATGCAATTCTAGTATGATTGAGAGGCGCTTCTTAGTGGATATAAAAAGTGGTGGCATCGTCGAATGAAATAATAGGTAAAAAGGGTTCTAGAAAACATGAGTAATACCCCATACATCAAGCGAGTGATCCTTAAGAACTTTAAAGGGTTTGAGAGCTATGAACTACGCTTCCACTTCGGGATGAACATCTTGACTGGAACCAATAACGCTGGAAAATCCACAGCAATAACAGCACTGCGACTCTTCTCGGCCATCCTCCCGACTTTGCGACGCTCCAAACCTACGACTGTAATAGTAGAGGACGAATATAAGGGGCGCGGTTGGAAAGTAACGAAAAAGGCGCTACAGGACGCCGCTATTACCGTTGACAACTTATATCATAATTTTAACGACGAGCAACCTGCAATAATTAGCATATACAACAATCATAATGATCAAATTACGATTCTGTGGCCTCCTTTCTCTAAGGAGCAGTATCCTTTCGTGTTCTTTAAAGTCGCCGACGGGACGAGAACGTCGAAGTCTACTTTTGAAGTTATGAAAGAACGGTTTCCGATCGTTGGCGCAATTCCAACCCTAACTCCTCTTGATAACAATGAAGCGACTAGAGAAAAATCCACATGGAAACCACGAATTAATTCTAAAGTATCGTCTCGCTATTTCAGAAATGCATTAAGTTCTCTTAGCGATGTAGAGTTTACCGAGTTTGCGGAGTACTTGACGGCTCACACGCCTGAAATTCAAAACCTACGAAAAGAACAGTTAACCTACTCGAACAATAAGGCGTATCTTAACGTTTTTTATGACGAGTCTAATGCTCGCTATCCTCGGGAACTTCGGTGGGCTGGAGATGGAATTCAAATATGGATACAAGTTTTATTTCATATCTGGCGAAACAGAGATAAAGAAGTTCTTCTTTTAGATGAGCCTGATGTGTTTCTGCACCCCGATCTTCTGGTGCGCCTTTCGCAGTTGATTCAGTATGAGTTTGAGGCTCAGGCTATCGTTGCGACACATAATGCCGAATTCATATCCTCAGCATCTCACAGCGACGTGATTTGGGTTAACAGAATGGAGTCCAGATCTCAGAGAACCAAAGGGTCTGATAACTTGTCAGAGGTTATATCAGCTCTTGGAAGTAGTTTCCAGTTAGGCCTCAATCGTGCTCTTCGATTACCATATATTCTATTTGTAGAAGGAAAGGACCGAGACCTCATTATACCGTTAGCGCGAACTCTAAAATTAAGGAATCTGAGCCAGACCGTAGGGTTCTCGATTTTGGCATTGAATGGGATTGAAAATCGTGAGAGAGTTTCTCATTTTAGTACAATAATGAACGAACTTGGGGGGAATGTAAAGTGTTTCATATTATTAGATGGGGATGGGCGCTCCTCGGAAGAAAACAATGAACTTATGTCCCGATTTGTGAGGGACCCAAAACGCCTCGATTGGCATATCTGGGAACGACGAGATATTGAGAGTTACCTTATTTGTCCTTCAGTGCTTTGTCGACTGGCTGCAATCTCTGAAAATGAGTTTGAGGATTTTTTGGCGCTTTACTGTGATGAACACCAGGAAGAAGTTAGAAGTTGGCTGAGTTCTTCTGCGACTAATTTTAGGATACTCGCTAAAGAGAAAGGATATCCAGATGGCAAAGAGGTAAGCAGCCTTATTGCTGGCTCTAACGCAAGATTTAACTCACTTTGGCCTGACCCTCAAGCGCGCTTATCTTTGATCGACCCCAAAAATTTTTTGTCGGAATTCAGGAGACAATTCAAAGGTAACTTTTCAAATGAAGACATTGCGCGTAGTTTCATGAGTGAAGAAATTCCGGATGAGGTATGTCGCGTCCTTCGGAAAATTGAGCACGACCTGAGTGAACTAAGTTAAATGCGCACATGTCTCTATCTATGTTTTAAATGAGGCTGTGCGTGGTTCTGAACATAAATGTTGTAGGTGGTCGCAGGGGAAGTCTTTGGTGTTGATGTTTTCAGTGATTCGTGAATCGTTTCAGCGACAGTCATGAGCGTCCTGATGGATACCTCTTTGAGGTTTGGATTGTGAAGTTATGTCCGATAATCAATTGTGTTCGATGGGGCTCGGGTTCCCGGTGATCATTAATTTACGATGAGGTGAAAAAGTGAGCATGGAGACGGCCTCTGTGGCTACGTGAACCTTCTTGGCGGAGGTTCCGATCCCTCAGGATGTCCTAGGTGTTCTTGTTGAAGGAGAGCAACCCTACGCTCCCTTCAAGACGATGCGCGGCTCTGCGGTATTCACGTCGAAGCGGCTGATCGTACGTGATGTGCAAGGACTGACCGGCAGGAAGGTGGAGGTCTACTCGCTGCCCTACAGTGCCATCAACATGTGGTCGACCGAAAATGCGGGAACGTTCGACATGAACTCAGAAGTCGAGTTGTGGACACGGACGGGTCACATCAAGATCAAGCTCGGGTCCCAGATCGACGTCCGCAAGATCGATAGGCTTATCTCCGCTTGCGTTCTCATGGGTCACTGAGCGTCAGCACTAAGGAGATGGTGAGCATCAGCAATCTGTTGTTGCTGCCGCTGTCGTAATAGAGCGCCACCGCAGACTTTTGGCTGCGGTGGCGCAGTGGATGTGCATCTCCTTCGCTAACGCTGTGTCAGCGATGATCAACTCAGGGCGACGCCACGACCGGCTGGCCCTCGCTGGGCTGGACCACCACGAAGTTCGATCCGTGGAAGGCCAGTTGAAAGGACTCGCCCGAGCCGCATCCAATGAGAGAAACAATTTTGAAACTGTTCTTGATCTGCGGTTTTAGGTTCGCCGACCAGCAGATCGCCAACTGCGGGGCAGTAAAGGTAGGCTGCTGCGAGTTGGCCAGACGCGCCAGCATCCCGTTAGCGGGACCAGGTACCGTCTCATCCTTCGGTGGTATCTGGTCGGAGCTCGGTAAGATTAGGCAGATATGAGGCCTTTTCGGTGCACATCGTCTCTGACTCAGCGTCGGTTCTGAGGGCCTTTGTGCTTCTTCCCGGCGGCGGCGTTGATGGCTTCAGAAAGTTCTTCGTAGGCAATCGAGGGGCCTGCAAGGCTCTCTAAGGTTGCCAGGCCAATAGAATCCTGACCAAGATCCTCCACAGTCCGCTTGGGAAGGACGTGGAAGCGCCATTGCGAGGCCAGGAGCGGGTTGTACTCCTCGTGGGTACGCGCTGTCTGAATCGCGAAAACGTACACGTCAGCGTTGTAGGTGGGAGTCGGCGTCAACCCACCCTCTGTGGACCAGATGCGACTGCGAAGCCCCGTGAACTGAATCGTTGAGAGCTTGTACTGGTCCCACGCCTGGAGATAGGCGGAGGTCTTGACCTCGATCGTGGTCCCATCCGGCGCCAGAACATCGTAAGGATCCCACTCGATCCGCAGTCCAGTCGAGCCGACCGCCTTCGCCACCAGAAACTCGGCCAGGTAGCCTCGAGCATTGTTCATCCGGAGATTGGACAGAGCGAAGCGCCAGAAATCCACGACCGTCGCATCTGTCCCGGCCACCACCTCCTCACCCGACAGGGGCGTAGGCCTGGGTGCGCGGATCGGCGGGGGAGTAGTCACAGAGTCATTGTCTCAACAAGAACGGAGGTGGTTGCTCAGCCCTCAGACATGGACATGAGGGAAGCGATGACCGCCTGCCGCGAACGCCTCTTCGCGGTTGCCGGACGATTACACGGGTGCCGGCAGCTGCGCGCTCGGCCGTCGTCGCCTCGCTCAGGACGATGCCACGACCGGCTGGCCCTCGCTGGGCTGGACTACGACGAAGCCCGGGCCGTGGAAGGCCAGCTGGAAGGACTCGCCCGACCCGCGTCCAATGAGGGAGCCCATCTTGAAGCTGCTCTTGATCTGCGGCTGCAGGTTCGCCGACCAGCAGATCGCCGCCTGCGGGTCAACGAAGGTCGGCTGCTGCGAGCAGTCCAGAAGCAGCGGCGGACCATCGGAGGACACAGCCACCACGCCCTGCCCCTGAACCACGAGGTTGAACAGCCCGCCTGCAAGGAACCCGGCATTGCCCAGCATCCTGATGTCGTAGCCCAGGTGCGCGTCGAAAGCCAGCAGGGACGGCGTGTTCACCGTGATTGCATCACCCTCCAGCTGAAGCAGGAACACGTTCTGCGCACTACGGGCGAAGAACACCTCACCCTGCCCGGCAACACGCATGAGGTTGCCGCCCTCCCCGGTGGCGGCCTTCTTAATCATGCCGCCCAGGCTCCTCGACCCCTGGTAGGAGAAGTCAATGTTCCCCTGGTAGGCGACCATCGCGCCCTGCGCCGCCAGCACCTCCGGGCCCAGGGCCACACGAAGCATCTTGCTGGACTGGACAGTCCAGCGCTGACCGGTCTCCTGCTCACGGTTGGCCTGCTCAAATAGGGGACTGCGCATGGAAGGTACCTCTGTTTCATGGGGCGGGACGGATACGGGGCATTGCCGGTTTCAGTCTACTGACCCGCCCATCCTTGTCGGGCGCGGAATCGCAACGCAATGGGGATCCCTACCCGCACGGGTAGGGATCCCCTCACTCAGCAGCGTTGCGGCTGCCGGCTCTCAGCGCCTCGGCTCAGGCCCTGCGGCGGTAGGCCAACAGCACACCTCCTGCGATCGCGGCCAGCGCCAGGACGAGCGGGATTCCCACATACGCCCCGGTCCGCGCGAGAGGCGATCCGGAGACGTCCTGCGCCGGGGCACTCGATGCCGACCCGCTCGGTGTCGGGTCACTCGATGCCGCCCCGCTCGGTGTCGGGTCACTCGGCGTCGACTCATTTGTCGCTGCCCCGCCAGGCGTCGGCTCACCTGACGTCGACTCACTCGGCGTCGCCTTGCTGGATGCAGAAGGCTTAGGTGTCGCCGACGGCGAGGGCGTGGCCGCCACCGCGGTGTAGGCGTTGGTGAAGGGGGTGCTGACCACCTGGTCCTTCTCAGAGACCGTCACCGTCTGGGCCTCCGGGGCCGTCAGGGCGTAGCCGTCGATCGCGGCCGCCTTGGCATCCTCGGTAACGGTGCACTGCGTACCCGTGGGGACCTTCGGCCCGGAGACCGCCTCGCCGTCGGCCTTGGCCTTCAGTGTGCCCTCGGTTCCGTCGGTGCAGGTGTAGGTGAAGGTGAACTCCTTGTCACCGGCCTGCGCGCCCGTCACGGTCTTCGTCACCTGGAAGGTGCCGGTCTGGCGGGCGTAGACGTTGGTGAAGGACAGGGCGGCGTCCTTGTCCGCGATCGTCACGCTCTGCGCCTCAGGAGTCTTCACGTCGTAGCCGTTGACCTGGGCCGACGACGTCTTCTCCGACACCGAGCACGTCGCCCCGACCGGCAGTGCGGGTCCGGACACGGCAGTGCCGTCTCCGCGAGCCGTCAGCTCGCCCTTCACCTCGCCCTCGACGTCGGAGGTGCAGCTGTACCCGAAGGTGAAGGCCACGTTCTTGTGGGTCTCGGCGCCGTCACCCTCCACCTTCTTCGACACGGTGAAGGTGCTGCGGTCGAGGGTGTAGGTGTTGGTGGCTGAGATGTTGACGGCGGGGTTGTCTCCGCCGAGGACCTCGAAGGTTGCCTTGTCGCCCTGCACGGCAGTGCCGTTCACGGCCAGGGTGGTTGACAGGCTCGTGGCCTTGACGGGGGCGTCCTTCTCGGTGAGTGTGCACGACCCGGTAGGCACGTCGCCCACATGCGCGGTCTCACCAGCCTTGACCACCAGCTGCTTGGGGGAGGCGGTCTTACCGGTGACCTTGTCGGTGCAGGTGTACTCGAAGGTGAACTCCTCCGGTGCCAGCTTGGTGCCGTCGCCCTGGACCGTCTTGGACACCGAGAAGCCCCCGGTCTGGCGGGTGTAGGTGTTGGTCACCGACACGTTCGGAGCCTGGTCCTTGGCGATCGTGGCTGTGGTCGCGGAGTAGGCGGTGGCCAGCGCGTAGCCCTCACGTTGGGCTGAGGTGTTGTCCTCGTTCAGGGTGCACACCGTTCCTGTGGGGAGGGTCGGGCCGCTGACGGTGGTGCCGTCCATGGGGACGTCGAGTGTTCCCTTGGTGCTGTCGGGGTCGTTGCAGGTGTAGCCGACCTTGACGGTCTCACCGGCCTGCGGGGCGTAGTCGCCCTTGACACTCTTCGACACCGAGAACGTACCGGTATCACGGGTGTAAGTGTTGGTGGCGGTCACGGCCACAGTCTGGTCCTTGGCGATGGTCACCGAGTCCTGCGACAGGGTCGAGGCCACCGAGTACCCGTCCTTGGCGGCCGACGCGGCGTCCTCCGCCAGGGTGCAGGAGACCCCGGTCGGGATCTTTGGAGAGGACACGGCTGTCCCGTCCCCGGGGACCGTCAGGGTTCCCTGCACGTCACCGCCGCAGGTGTAGGTGAAGGAGTAGGAGCCATTGGCCGCCCCTTCTGGGCCGCCCTGAACCGACTTGGCGATGGAGAAGGTACCCGTGTCGCGGGTGTAGGCGTTGGTGAAGGGGGCGCTGGCCACCTGGTCCTTCTCAGAGACCGTCACCGTCTGGGCCTCGGGGGCTGTCAGGGTGTAGCCGTCGATCGCGGCTGTCTTGGTGTCCTCGGTGACGGTGCACTGCGTGCCCGTGGGGACCTTCGGTCCGGAGACCGCCTCGCCGTTGGCCTTGGCCTTCAGTGTGCCCTCGGTCCCGTCGGTGCAGGTGTAGGTGAAGGTGAACTCCTTGTCACCGGCCTGCGCACCCGTCACGGTCTTCGTCACCTGGAAGGTGCTGCGGTTGAGGGTGTAGGTGTTGGTGGCTGAGATGTTGATGGCGGGGTTGTCTCCGCCGAGGACGTCGAAGGTTGCTTTGCCGTCTTGGGCGGGGGTGCCGTTCACGGCCAGGGTGGTTGACAGGCTCGTGGCCTTGACGGGGGCGTCCTTCTCGGTGAGTGTGCACGACCCGGTAGGCACGTCGCCCACATGCGCGGTCTCACCAGCCTTGACCACCAGCTGCTTGGGGGAGGCGGTCTTGCCGGTGACCTTGTCGGTGCAGGTGTACTCGAAGGTGAACTCCTCCGGTGCCAGCTTGGTGCCGTCGCCCTGGACCGTCTTGGACACTGAGAAGCCCCCGGTCTGGCGGGTGTAGGTGTTGGTCACCGACACGTTCGGGGTCTGGTCCTTGGCGATCGTGGCTGTGGTCGCGGAGTAGGCGGTGGAGACCGCGTAGCCCTCACGTTGGGCTGAGGTGTTGTCCTCGTTCAGGGTGCACACCGTTCCTGTGGGGAGGGTTGGGCCGCTGACGGTGGTGCCGTCCATGGGGACGTCGAGTGTGCCCTTGGTGCTGTCGGGGTCGTTGCAGGTGTAGCCGACCTTGACGGTCTCACTGGCCTGCGGGGCGTAGTCGCCCTTGACACTCTTCGACACCGAGAACGTACCCGTGTCACGGACGTAGGAATTCGTGAAGGCCGCCGTCGCGACCGGCTCAGCCGGGTCCTTGACGGTGATGGTCTGGGCCTCGGGGGCTGTCAGGGTGTAGCCGTCGATCGCGGCTGTCTTGGTGTCCTCGGTGACGGTGCACTGCGTGCCCGTGGGGACCTTCGGTCCGGAGACCGCCTCGCCGTTGGCCTTGGCCTTCAGTGTGCCCTCGGTCCCGTCGGTGCAGGTGTAGGTGAAGGTGAACTCCTTGTCACCGGCCTGCGCACCCGTCACGGTCTTCGTCACCTGGAAGGTGCCGGGCGCCTTGGCGACGTCGGCCGTGTTGTTGAGGGTCACCTTGGTCGACACCCGGTCGCCGATCGTCAGAGTGTTGGTCTCCGTCCTTCCGACCGCGAAGACCGGCTTGCCCCAGGCATACCCCGAAGGAGCGGGAGAGGCCTGGTCGATGTCCTCGGACAGGGTGACGACGGTTCCCTTGGGGAAGGTGCCCTGGAAGGTGTTGGTCTTGCCGATACTGATGTTGAGGACGGCCGTGCCGGAGAGACCATCGGCGTTGAGCGTACCCGGGGCCTGCCAACCGGCGTATCCGCTGGCGGGGCCGGGCAGCACGTAATCGACCTTGACCGGCAGGGTCGTGTTTGCGACGTCGACGGCGTCCAGGGCCGCACCGCCCAGGGTCTTGGAGACCTCGAAGCCGCCGAAACCGGGGGCCATGTCCACGGTCACCTTGAACGAGTCGGCGTAGCTACGGGTGAACTCGCCATGAGCCTCGGAGTGGTTGAGCGAGGCGGCGTTGGTGTACTGCGCGCCGGCGATGGCCTTACCGTTCTGGGAAGTGAATGTCACCGGGTAGGAGATCCTGTAGTTGGAATCAGGAGCAAAAGGGCCCGTCACCTTGATCGTGGCGACCTGCCCCTGGATGTCCACATCCAGGTCGAAGTCTCCGTACTTCGTGCTCAGGTCCTTGCCCGCTGCGCTGGTCAGGGACACCCCGGAGATGCCGGGCTCGGCGGCGCTGTTGCGCAGTCCGAGGTACCACCTGTTCTTGTCACCATTGAAGGTCATGCCCGAGCCGAGCGTATCCGTGATGGTAATGGTCTCACGGGTCTGACCGTCCGAGGCGATCGGGCTGTCCCCCTTGGCCAGCTGCTCCTTGATGTAGTCCGAGCCGAAGTTGACCTCCCACGTCATAGTGGAGGAGGCCGACGTGATGACCGAGGAGACCTTGCTGAACTTGAGAGCCGTGTAGCTCCGTGCAGCGGGGCCCTTGATGCCGCCGGCGCCGGGCAGGCGGACGCTCACCTTCTGGCTGCCGTTGACGGTCATATCCACTGACTGGGCCGTCGTGGCCTGGGTGATGAGGAGCAGTGCCTGGCCCGAGCCCTTGAAATCCTTGAATCCCGCTGCCTTGAGCTCTTCAACCTTGTCGCCGAAGGTGCACTCCATGGTCCTTTCCGTCAACTTGCACGCACCCACCTCGGTGGACGTGCCGTTGTAGGGAAGGTTGAGGGGGACGGTTTTCGGGTTCTCCAGGTTCTTGAAATTAGCGCCGAGGTCGATGGAGAAGGAGTCCCCCGGGTTGACGGTGGTCTTGGTGGCATCCCACGTGTAGGACAGCTTGGCCACGTCCTGCGTCGTGAGGCCCTCTGATGGGAAGTCGTTGCCGCTGCGGTCTGACTTGACCAGAGCGAGACCAGACAGATTGATGTCGGTGTTGACGGCGGCTTGGGCCTGCAAGGGCACGATCATGCTCGCAAGCAGTGTCAGGAGGGCGAGCCAGGCGGCCGGCGACTGCCCCCTAGACGCGGTGCGTCTGCGATCGGCAGGAACCTGCATGTATACATCCTCTTCACTAGGGATCGGCGGTCTGGGGATGACCGTGAGTAACTGGTGAATAGTATCGTGATGAGGAAATTCAGAACAAGGGTTGTGGTGTGCCTGACGAGAGCTTTGGGGGTGTTATCAGAATGTCATAGAAATGTTGTGAAAAAGATATCTTTGGGGCTGCTCAAAAAGTGTTTCACCCTGTGTTTTCGTTGTGATTCGGGGGTGCCTTCGTGTGGAGAGGGTGTTCGTATTTGTTCGGTTCGGAGGGCGTTTATCTTACTTCGTGAATGAGTTTCGAGGTATAGGTCTGCTTGTGTTGAGAAATGTCGGTGTCGCTGTTTGGGCTTCTTGATAAATGGGGGAGTGGTTTCTTGGAGGCATTCAAGGGCGGTGGGGTAATTTCGTCTGACGTTGAAGCTGTGGTGCGATTCCTCGTCCATTTGCCTCACTCATGATGTGGCCTCTGAGCCTTGAGTCGCTCTCGTGCTCGCCGGCGAGTACGAGAACTCGCGGGAGGTCGCTCGCTGATTCGGTCGCCTAAAAACGCCCATCGCCCCCTGGCGCCTGCGAACGTAGTCTCGTGCCTCCTGATCTCATCAGCGTGGCCGCCACAGGGTGGTGGTGTCCAAATCGGTGACAAAGGAGCCCCGGTGTCGCCAGGTCGGTAGAAGAAACGTTGGAATCATGCGGTTTTTTCTTGTCGGTTCTGCCCCGTTCCAGGCCTTTGTCACCGATTTGGACACCGCCAGGTGTCTCGTTCGTGAGGGCGGAGGTCCGCTGGGCGCCTACAGCGGCGCCGGGTCCACCTGTGCTCGATCCGCGTCGGCTCACCTCGCCGGATGTGAGCAGAGGTGACGCACGCGAATCGAGTATCACCAGGGGAGCTGAAGGAAGCGTCTGTAGGCTGTGCCAGGGCCGGCTCTGGGGTAAACCTGGTTGAGCCCCGGAACTACTGAGCCTCTCTCCCGGGCTGGCCGCAGTCAGTTCGGACTCAGTGCAGGAAGGGAAGCCGGCAGCCTCATGACCATCGACATGATCGTCGCACTCATTGGCGCCTCGGTTGTCGCTTACACGATCGCCAACAGGTTCCGCCTCATCGCCCCTGTGCTCCTCATCGCCGCTGGCGTGGGGGTGGCTTTCCTTCCGTTTGGGGAGGAGATGTACCTGCCCAGCGCCGTGGTTCTCACGATCTTCCTGCCGATCCTCCTGTACTGGGAGTCGCTGTCAGTCTCCCTCAACCGCATGCGCCGAAGCCTGCGCGGCATCATCCTCAGCGCCACGGTCCTCGTTGCCATCACGGCTGCCCTCATCACCCTCATCGGTGTTCTCACGGGGCTGAGCGTAGGAGCCGCTCTCCTCATCGGGGCCTGCCTCGGCCCTACCGACGCCACCGCCGTCTCCAGCCTGGGACGTGGCATCAACCCCAACGGTCGCACCGTCCTTCAGGCCGAGTCGCTTCTCAACGATGGCACCGCCCTGGTCATCTTCGCCCTCGCCCTCCAAGCCGCGCAAGACTCCTCCGGCGTCACCTTCGGCCTCGTCGCACATCAGCTCCTTCTGTCCTTCGGGGGAGGAATCGGTGCAGGAGTCCTCGTCGGTGCGGCAGTCACGAAGATCGGCATCCGGGTCCGCACCATCACCGACGACCCCATGCTGGCGACGATCACCGCCCTGGCCACCCCGTTCCTCACCTTCTTCGTCGCCGAGGAGGTCGGCGGCTCGGGCGTGCTCGCCGTTGTCACATGCGGAATCGTCGTCTCCCGCTTCGCCGCCCCGCACATGTCCCTCGGCTCGCGAGTCCTCGGCATCCCGTTCTGGACGATCCTCACCCACATCCTCAACACCATTCTTTTCGTCATGGTGGGGGTGGAGCTCCCCGGTATCGTCGCTGAGCTACCCCGCGCTGATCTCATGCGCGGCCTCATCCTCATCCCCATCATCTACATCGCTATGGTGGCGGGGAGGTTCGGCGGGCAGCACCTCATGATCTACTCCATCCGTGCCCTTGATCGCCGCCCCGAGCAGCGCCTGCGCCGCACCAATATCCGTGGTCGCATCGTCTCCACGGTTGCCGGCTTCCGAGGCGGAATCTCACTGGCGATGGCACTGTCCATCCCGGTCTCCTTCGACGGCGCCGCGTACACCGAGCGCAACCTCATCATCCTCGTCGTTGCCGGCGCGACCCTCCTGTCCCTCCTCATTCAGGGCGTTGCCCTGCCCTACGTGGTCCGTTGGGCCAACGCCAGGCCCTCGGCCGGCGCGCAGACCGCTGAGTCAGTCGAGTCGCAGGAGACCGAGGCCCTCGCCGACATCCTCGCCGACACCATCAGTCAGCTCGATGCCATCGCAGAGCGCGCGGGCGTCGACGACGCCGCAGCCATCGAGGCGGTGCGCGCCGATTACCGACGTCGCCACGAGTCCGTGCTCAATTCGGCCACAGAGGGTGAGGCGCGCGTCTACTGCGGCTCGGAGAGCACGCTGCGGCTCGCCGTTATCGAGCATCTGCGCGAGCGCGTACACGGCCTGCGCTTCGCCGGCCGCATCGACGACTCCACCGCCTCGCGAGTCAACCGGCGCTTCGACGCCGAGACCCTCCACGTCAACGGCCCCCTCGACGTCGAGTGAGTCGTGGGTGAAGACGGAGGACGGCAATGAGGAGGTGGGGTGCCGGCGCACCCCACCTCCTCATTCACCGGCTAGTCCATGGAGTGGACCTGCAGGTAGTCGATGTCGAACTGCGCTTCCTTGAAGTTCCTGGTGTCCAGCTTCCCCCAGTAGTGGCTCCCCGTCTGTGTAATGAGGAGGAGGTGGTAGGGGGTGTTGGCGCCGAAGCAGCGATCGAAGGCCTGCTGGTTGCTGGATCGCAGTACCTCATGGAATCGCTGGTTGTCGAAGAAGAACGTGATGCGTTCCGGAGTCTTCTCCATCCGGTAGGTGTGCCAGGCGCTCAAGTTCGGCTTGTTGCTGATGCCCTTGCCGCTCTTGTTCTTCCCGGACTGGTCGAAGTGGACCGTCGACTCAGCGACTCCTTTGGCCCGGCCGCCCCCGTAGGTCTCGACGATATCGATCTCTCCGCCATTCGCGGCCCCGTCCGGCCTCAGCCAGATTCCGGCCCACAGGCCGAGGTTGCTCTGAGGGAAGCGCGCTCGTACTTCGACGGCGCCATAGACGAAGGAGAAGAGCCCTTCGGTGGTCAGTGATGCCTCGTTGACGTGACGAACGGTTCCGCCCTTGTCGTACCTGTTCTGCCAGCCGGTCTTGGTGGTTGAGCGCTTGCGCCAGAACAGGTGGCCGGCTCCGCCACTCACGCTGTGGCTGTCATGCGTGATGACCCCCCAGTCGTAGTCCGTGTACGTGTCGCCCCTGGGCTCCTTCTCCCGCCACCGTGCGGTGCTGAAATCTGAGCCATCCGTGAACTGCTCATCGAAGATCAGAGTGCTGAAGGAACGTGATGGAGTGCTTGCGAACGCTGCGGTGGGTGCGAGTGCACCTGCGGCTGTGGCTCCGGCACCCAGTCCGAGGGTGGCGATCAGTGAACGTCGTGTCAAAGGGCTCATTGTTCTCCTTCTACAAGATACACGAGTGGTATTTCCGGTTGGCATCTGATTTATTCTTGGCATCGTCCCCTTGTGTTGCCAGCACGTACGCATCTTGTGAGCGCTCGCCTGGAGTCGTCGTATCGTCACGCAGAAGGTGGTCTGCGATTGTTGTTATCCTACAAGTCAATTAATCGCTCGTCCCATGAACGGGATACTTGTTGTGGGCAGTCTGAGAACGGCCTTATTGGTGCGGAAACACGCAGTGAGGGGTGGGACGCGCCGGCGCCCCACCCCTCAGTCAGTGCTCAGAGCCGGGTCGAGCCGGCTCATCGCGTGTTCAGTTCTTCGTGCGACGAGCCCGCAGAAGCAGGTACCCGCTCGCCGGGTGTGAGTGTCGGTTACGTAGGTCGTATGCGTCGCCTACGCCACCGACTGCAGCGGCACACTGCTCTCGAGTTGCTCGCGCAGCGCCCGGCGCGCAAGCCTGGGCTCGTAGTGGCTCTGCAGGTTCATCCAGAGCTCAACAGATGTGTCGAAGTACTTGGCCAGTCGTACAGCGGTGTCCGCGGTGATGCTGAGCTTGCCGTGCACGATCTCGTTGATGCGGTGCGGGGGCGCGTCGATGGCCGTGGCGAGCTTGTTCTGAGTGATCCCGAACCCCTCGATGAAGTCCTCCAGGAGGACCTCGCCCGGGTGAATCGGGTCGATTCGGTCAGCGTCAGTGGTAGTCGACGAGCTCGACATCATCTGCCCCTCCTCATCAGTGCTGGTCCTCTCGTAGGAAGTGCCCCCGGTGGCCACTGCTGAGGTCGATGAGGCGCGGCAGGTGACTGTTCGAACCGCGTCAAGGAGGGAGAGAGAGTCTGCAACCCCTTCTCCTAGATGGTACCGTATTCTGGTACCAATGGAGAAAGGAGGTGTTCTCGTGTCCATCAGTGCAAGCGAGGCGCGCAAGACGTTGTACCCGCTCATCGAGCGAGTCAACGCCGATCATGACGCTGTTGAGATCGTGTCGCGTAAGGGCCGTGCTGTTCTTATGCCCGCCGACGAGTACGCCGCTTGGCAGGAGACTGCGTACCTGTTCCGATCACCTGAGAACGCACGACGCCTTCTTGATGCGTATGACCGGGCTCGTGCGGGCCAGACGGAGATGCATGACCTCGACCGGGAGGACTGATGCGTCTCGTATGGGACCCGTCCGCTTGGGAGGACTATAAGCACTGGCAGAAGGCGGACCGCCGGATCCTTAAACGGGTTAACACGCTCATCGATGCGGCCCTTCGTGATCCTTTCGCCGGCATTGGTAAACCCGAGCAGCTCAAGTACGGCGCCTCAGGCGCGTGGTCTCGAAGGATCACCGACGAACATCGCCTCGTGTACCTCGTTGCTGGCGACGACCTGGTGATTCTCCAGGCTCGCTACCACTACTAATAGTGAAGGTGACCGTCTCACCGATGAGTGCAGCAGTCGACTGCTGACTGCCAGGTAAACAGGTCTACATGGGCTCGATCTGTGCGAGGTCAGTTCTCCGGATGCGAGCAGAGGTCACGCACGCAGATCTCCCTACCCTGCGGCCTGCCGGCACCCGGTGTCGAGCCCGGTCCCCCGGTTGGGCTGCTCCACTGCGGCGGTCAGCGTCGCCGCCGCGCAGGACGGCACTGAGGGGTGGGACGCGCCGGCGCCCCACCCCTCAGTCAGTGCTCAGAGCCGGGTCGAGCCGGCTCATCGCGTGTTCAGTTCTTCGTGCGACGAGCCCGCAGAAGCAGGTACCCGCCGACAACCGCGACACCCGCAAGGCCCAGGACAAGCAGCGCGTTGGCCCCCGTCCGAGACAGGCTGCGCCCGGTCTTCGCCGCATGCGTCGGCGAAGCGCTCGGCGCACTGGCGCCACCGGTCGGCTGTGCCATGGTGCCGTCAGTCGGCCGATCAATCTCATCGGACTCCATGCCCGGCTTCGACGTCGCCGCCGCGTTCCGGCTCGGTGCCGGGCTCGCACTCGACGTCGGCTGCCCCGACTGCGTCGGCACCGCGGTCGCTCTCGGGGTCACCACTGACGGCGCCCGACCCGTCGCGCCCGGCGCGGGAGCCGAGCTCGGCTGCGGAGCCGGATTCTCCGACGGCGCAGCACTGGGCTGCGTGCTCGGTGCCTGCGTGGGCTCAGCAGAAGGCTCCGCCGTCGGGGTCTGCGTCGGCTCGGTCGCCGGAGCGGATGACGTCTCCGGTGCAGGCGCAGCGGTCGGTCCAGCGCTCGGCTCAGGCGCAGAGGACGGCTCAGGGGCCGGTGTGGGCTCAGCGCTCGGGGCAATCGTGGGCTCCGGCGCCGGGGCGCTGCTCGGCTCAGGTGCGGCGCTCGGCTCGGGCGCAGAGGACGGCTCAGGGGCCGGCGTGGGCGCAGCACTCGGCGCGGCCGACGGCGTCGGCGACGGGGCCGGGCTCGGCTCCGGCTGCTTCTGGCCGCACTGCTCGCCGAGCCAGTTCATTGTGAAGTTGCGGTACCAGATGCCTCCGTAGCTCGCTCCCTCACTGGCGTCCTCACTGAGCAGGCCGATGCTGCCGTCGGACTGCACCGCGATCGTCGTGTAGCCGACGAAGGGCTCGTGGAAGACCTTGCTGGTCGTCCAGGAGGCGCCGTCGTCGCAGGACATTGAGATGGTGCCGCGGTCACGCGACCACGGCCGCGGGTTCGGCGAGTGGCTCAGCAGCAGCACCTTGGCGCGCGGGTCGTCGGGGGCGGCGTTCGGGAAGGCCCGGATGATCTGGGCGTTGTCCACCGAGTCGGGCAGGTTCTCGTCGGACACCGGCTCGCTCCAGGTCTGCCCGCCGTCGGTGGACCGGGCCACCTTGCGGAAGCCGGAGCCGTCCGAGGCGCGCGAGTTGAGCATGAGGGAGCCGTCGGAGAGCTCAACGACCTTGTTCTCATCCATGCCGGTCCCGGTCGGCTGACCGGCCTGCCAGGTCTTCCCGTGGTCGTCGGAGTAGACCGAGACCGCCTGCACCGCGCCGCCGGCGGTCCTGATCGTGTACTGCTGCACCAGGCGCCCGGCGTGAGGGCCGTGCTGAATCTGGATGCCCTGGCCCGAGGCCGCGAAACGCGCGGTCCAGGGGTTGTCCTTCGTGATGTCCGCGGTGATCGTGCGGTGCGTCCAGGTCCAGCCGTTGTCCGTGGAGGTCGACACCTCCGCCTGGATGATGCCCCGGTTCTCAGGGTCGGTGCCGGCGCTCGAGCCGCCCCAGCCCTGGTCGTAGGACTTGACGTGGAAGTTGAAGATCGTGCCCGTCTGGTGGTCGACGACATAGCTCGGGTCGGAGTATCCGACCTTCTTGCCGGTCTCCGTGCCCTGGTGGATGTAGGTGGGCGCCGACCAGGTCTTGCCGCCGTCGGTGGAGCGGCGCTGGACGATGTGGTTCGGGTTGGGGGCGTCGCTGCCGCCGTTGCCGTTGTCCTTCGGCCGCTCGTCGTAGGAGACGAGCAGGTCCCCGTTGGGGGCGGTGGTGATCGCTGGGATGCGGTAGTTGTCGGTGGCCGTGTTGGCGGCCAGGTGCTGGGCCTGGCTCATCGAGGCCGGAAGGTCCGTGCTCGCGTCGGGCGCCGGGGCGGGCTCGGCCTGCGGGTGGTTGCCGACGACGTTGATCGGGTTGCCGGTGGCGGTGAGCGTCTGGAGGGCGGTGCCGTCGGTGCCGGTCGCCGTCAGGGTGATCGACGGCGTCCACCGGCCGGCGTCGACGTCGGCCTGCGTGATCGTGTGGGTGAGCGGCTTGCAGTTGTAGACCGCACCGTTGCCCGGCTTGAGGTTGCCCCAGTGGCACTGGCGGGCCAGGTCGTCGAAGGAGGAGCCGGTGGCGGCGACGTTGATCGTCTTGTCCGACACCGAGCGGATGCGCATCGTGTAGCTGACGGTGTCGCCCAGCTTGTAGGTCTCCTGGTTCGACGACGGCGTGAAGGACTCGACCCGCAGCGAGGTGGGCTTGACCGGGCTCGTCGCACCGCTGATCGTCTCCGGGGTGCTGAGGGCCGGGCCGGCGTACTCCACGGCCTTGACCTCGTAGGCGATCTGCGGAGTGAAGCCGCCGGCCTTGAGGTCCTCGGCGGTCACCGTGTGCGTGGCCAGACCGGAGCAGTCGGTCTTGGTCGTCCCGGCGGGGACATTGCGCCAGCGGCACTTGGAGACGTTCCCGGACAGGTTCGTCGAGGCCGGGGCGTAGGAGTGGGCCTCGCCGCTGGTGTTGGTGAGGGTGATGTTGAAGGTCATGACGTCGCCGACGGAGTAGAGCCCGTCGGCGGGGGCATTCACCTGCGTGATGGTGACGTCCGCCAGGCCGTCAGTCGTGGGGGTGGCGTGCACCGGGGGCGCCGCGGCGATCAGACCGGTGGCGGCCAACGGCAAGGAACCCAGGAGGGCGGGCAGGCGCCTCCGGGAGAAGGGACTGTGGGATGTCATAGATGTTCCGTTCTAAAAGGCGAGGCAGCCTTGCCTGCGTCAGGAAAAATGTTGACGACAGATGTCAGATGACTTGCGATAAGGTAACGGAAGATCTCAGTTCTGCAAAGTCGGGCGAGTTGCAGGATGCCTGTCGCTCGCTCTGTGGTATCTAGGGCGCCCCGATGTGGTGTGTCGAGTGGCGGTGGGTCAGGGTTAAGCGGGGCGGTGCCGTGCCGGCGGCGTCGTACGCCTGGGCGGAGTCCCGCTGCGGCCTCCAGTGCGGGGCGGGGGCTGGGTGAGCGACTGGCCCCCGCGCTCACGCCTGTGAGAGGCCTCTGCCGTTGTGCGGTGGGTCGTTTCCCTGGTCAGCGGCACCATCCGCACGGTTGCCGCAGGCGACTTTCGCCCCCGGATCATCCACGGACGGGAGCAGAGCGCCCGTGCTCGCAGCAGTTGGCGCGGCTCCCGGCGCCTACCGCCAGGGAGCCACTGGCAAGGCAATGGACGGCTCGGGGCGTGCTGCTTGGCTTGGAGCTGTCTACCATTTTGTGTACACCGCCCCTCGGGTCAGGGAGATTCTGTGTCGCGTAGGGGGTCGGAGTCTTCAGGGTAGAATGTCAATTCCTGCTTCGGTCCTGAGGCGACCTGCGGTATGCGATCACCGACGAGTTCGAATAAGGAAGTGAGCATGCGGATGTTCTGACGCAAGTCGGCAGTATTCTTGCCGTCTCGGACCGCATATGAGACCCTCATTGTCAGGACATGTCCGTCGGGGTAGCCCCAAGCGAGCAGTGGTCCCGAAGCGTTGTTCTCGTAAGTGAATCCCTGACCTTCCACATTGCTGGAAGAAATCCTCTCCACTTCCTTGTTCTGCATGGCTCGGTCGAACGGGACGGTGGCTACGCCTTCGCCGAAGTCCTCTACGGTGCGCCCCTGGTAGTGGATTTCAATTTTGGAGAAGGCAGTATCGTCGGGGAAGTATATTCTGCAGTGAAGAGTGGGGAGAGTCGTCTCTTTGTTGTGGGGCCGGTCAGCGGGGGCCGGAGTGTGCTCGTAGGCGAATTTCGTGAGTTGGGAGGCGGTTACTTCTTCAATTCGCTGCGCATCCACAAGGTCGCATACGTCAACGTCACTTTTTACGGCACTAGTGATGGATGCTGGTGCGCTGGTTTTGCTGGTTGCGCCGCATCCGCTGAGAGTGAGTGAGAGGCCAACTGCGAGTGATGCGACAATTAAGGGAAGCGTTTTTCCGGCAGTTGTATTTGACTTCACTTCCGTTTCCCCCTCAGTTGTGCCGCGATGGCAGGAGTCGGTACGAATTTCTTGAAACTCGTTGTTTAACGTATCTGAACTTGGAACTCTTGGGTGTGGAGGTATATTCGGGTCGTGATCAGGGTGGACGCGCAGTGCTGCCCGCCGAGCACTTCAGGCGCCTTTTGGGTGGCCGGTCTGAGATATCAGGGAGCCTCAGTCAGGAAGTCGCGCAGGATGGTGTCCATCTGCTCAGCCTCAATGAGGAAGCCGTCATGCCCGTGCAAGGATCTGATCGTCTCGCGCCTCGCGCCGGGGATGCCCCCGGCCAGCTCCTCGGCCTGGGCGGGCAGGAAGAGCCGGTCGGAGTCCACATCCACGACGAGCGTGCGCGCCTGCACGGTCGCCAGCGCCGCCTCGATGCCGCCGCGTCCCGTGCCGACGTCGTGCACCATCATCGAGTGGGTGACGATGAGGTAGGTGTTGGCGTCGAATCGCGCCAGCAGCTTGCCGGCGTGATAGTCCAGGTAGGACTCCACCTGGTAGCGCCCGCCCACCGCCGGGTCCTCCTCGCCCTGGTGACGCCGCCCGAAACGCTCATCCAGCTCGGCGGCACTGCGGTAGGTCGTGTGTGCCAGAGCCCGCGCCAGGCCGAGCCCCCGCACCGGCCCCACCGAGTGGGAGTAGTAGTCGCCGTCGAAGAAGAAGGGGTCGGCCACGATCGCCAGCTCCTGCAGGTGACACCAGGCCAGCTGGTCGGCGGTCGTCGAGGCGCCCGTGGCCACCAGCGCCAGGTTGCGCACCCGCTGCGGGTGGGTGACCCCCCACTCGATCGCCCGGTGCCCGCCCAGCGACGCCCCGATGACCAGGTGGAAGACCTCGATCCCCAGGGCGTCGGCCAGGCGCGACTCGGCCTCGACGGCGTCGCGCGTGGTCAGCCACGGGAAGCGCGACCCCCAGGGGCGCCCGTCCGGCGCCGTCGACGACGGGCCCGTCGAGCCCTGGCAGCCGCCCAGGATGTTGGCCGCCACCACGAAGTAGCGCTCGGTGTCGATGGCCCGCCCGGGCCCGACCAGGTCCGACCACCAGCCTGGCGTCGGGTGCCCGGGCCCCGCCTCACCGGTGACGTGGGAGTCGCCGGTCAGCGCATGCAGTACGAGGACCGCGTTGTCGCGCTGCGGACTCAGCTCCCCCCAGGTCTCGAAGGCCAGGACCGTGTTCGGCAGGACCTCCCCGGACTCCAGGGGCAGGTCCCCGATCTCCAGGAACCGACGGCGCCCCGGCTCGTCGCCGGGCCGCCAGGCGCCCGTGGGGGAGCCGGCCTTGCGGTCCACCAGCTTGGAGGAGGCCGTCCCCACGCCGAAGGCGGCCGGCTCAGTCTCGGTACTGCCGCTGGAGACGGGGTAGGAGGAGGACGTGGTCGCACTCATGGCATGCCGCCTCAGGCCCCGGCCGCCGCGCTCGCGTCGCCCGCCCCGACGGCCCGAGCCGCGGCCAGGCCTCGCTCGAGGTCGGCCAGGATGTCGTCGATGTGCTCGATCCCCACGCTCAGGCGCACGGTCCCGGCGCTGATCCCGGCCGCGGCCAGGCCGGCGTCGTCGAGCTGGGAGTGCGTCGTGGTGGCCGGGTGGATCGCCAGCGAGCGCACGTCCCCGATGTTGGCCAAGTTGGAGAACAGACTCAGGGCATCGATGAAGGCCGCCCCCGCCTCACGCCCGCCGGCCAGGTCGAAGGTGACGATCGAGCCCGCCCCGCGTGGGCAGTACTTGCGGTGCAGCTCGTAGTAAGGGCTTGAGGTGAGCCCTGAGTAACGCACCGAGGCGACGTCGTCGCGCCCCTCGAGCCACGTGGCCACCGCCAGGGCGTTGTCCACGTGCCGCTCCATGCGCAGCGAGAGCGTCTCGATGCCCTGGGCGATGAGGAAGGCCGAGTGCGGCGCCAGCGCGAAGCCGAGGTCGCGCTGGCCCTCGGCGCGCGCCTTGAGGATGAAGGCCAGGTTCGCGCCCAGCGGGCTGCCCACCCCCAGGTCCCGGGCGTAGACCAGGCCGTGGTAGGACTCGTCGGGTGTGTTGAAGCCCGGGAAGCGCTCGGGCTGGGCTGCGAAGTCGAAGCTGCCCGAGTCCACGATCACGCCCGCCACCGACGAGCCGTGCCCGCCCAGGAACTTCGTCGCCGAGGCCACCACGATGTCGGCGCCCCACTCGAAGGGGCGGGTCAGGAACGGCGAGGCCAACGTGTTGTCCACGACCAGCGGGATGCCCAGCTCGTGCGCGGCCGCCGAGATCGCCTCGATGTCGAGGATGTCGCCGCGCGGGTTGGGGATCGTCTCCCCGAAGAAGGCGATGGTGCGCTCGTCGGCCAGCGCCGCCCAGGCGGCCGGGTCACCCGGGTCGTCCACGAAGCGCGCCTCGATGCCCAGCCGCGGCAGGGTGTGGGTGAGCAGGTTCGTGGTGCCGCCGTACAGGGAGGGGGAGGCCAGGATGTTGTCGCCTGCCCCGCCCAGCGTCACGAGGGCGAGGGTCGTGGCCGCCTGCCCCGACGACGTCAGCAGCGCCCCGACGCCGCCCTCCAGCGCCGCGATCCGCTGCTCGACGATGTCATTGGTGGGGTTGGTCAGGCGCGTGTAGATCGGGCCCAGGTCGCTCAGGGCGAAGCGGGCGGCCGCCTGCTCGGCCGACTCGAAGACGTAGGAGGAGGTCTGGTAGATCGGGATGGCCCGAGCGTGGGCGGGTTCGGACATCGGGTCGTGCCCGGCCTGGACCTGCTTGGTCTCGAAGCGCCACCCAGCCGGACTGGTGGGGGAGGGGATCGGATCGGCGCTCCGGGGGGCGGCCTGATCGGGGGTGGTGGGGTGCTGGTCGGTCATGAGGACTCCTTGGTGGTTCCCGGTGACCGGCGGCGATATCAGTGCCACGAGCGGTGCCTGCATCGCGCCTGCGGTTGCGGCGCGGGTGTGGACGGCTGCTTGGAGCCCACTGCGCCCGGCGTCGGAGCCGGCCCGGCAGCTGGAGGGAGCGAGGCGTCGTGTCGCTGAGTCGTCCGCCGTCACCGTCTTTCTGCAACTTCTGCGATGGTGCGGGTGAGGCGGGGACGCGCACGTGGGCCGACGGCGGCGTGCGCGTCAGCTGCGCATTCGCCCCGTAGTGGGGGTGTCCGGCCGAAGGGCCTCAGGACGACGGAACATGCTCCGACTTTAGCGGTTTCCTCCGCGGGTGGTCCAAACGCGTGTCCGCGATGTGGCTGCACAGAGGGCTCGACGCGGGTGCGGCTCCGGTCCGGCGTCCCGTTGCCGAGGGGCTGTGCCGCGGTGTTCGAGGGCCTTTCGCAAACGACGAGCCGGCCGTTTAAACCCTTATTGACCTGCACAAACGGTCATTTGTGTCGGATGTCATATCGGTCACAGCCCTATGACGGCGGCCCGGAGTCCTGTCAACGCAAGCGCAATCCGCTAACTACGGGGATGTAAGTTACGATTGTGAATAGTGTGAATTTTGTTTTCAGATGAGACCAAAGCGACTAGTGTGGTTTTGTCGCATCCGGGCTGACGCTGTCTGCCGTCTTCGTCCCCTCATCCACTCCGCGCCCCCGTGATCTCGCGGAACGGATTCCGGCGGTGGGCCGGCGCCAGTCCCCGGGTGAGGCGTCATCCTCACGTTCAGCCCCATTACGACGGAGAACCCCTGTGATCCCGATCCCCCCAAGACGACACGGACACGGTGTCGTCGCCACCGCAGTCGTGGCCCTGGCATGCACCCTGGCACCGTCGGTGCTGGCCGACCCCGTGGACCAGAGCGACATTGATCGCTCCAAGGCCTCCGAGCGCTCGACCTCCACCTCCATCGCCTCCCTGGAGGCCCAGCTCGCCCAGGAGAGCAGCAACCTGGAAGACGCTCAGATCAAGGCTCAGGTCGCCAACGAGGACTACCTGGCCGCCGTCGATGAGTTCAACACGGCCACCAAGGACGCGCAGACCGCCCAGGCCAACGCCGACGCCGCCGCCTCCAGCACCGCATCCGCCCGTGCCGACCTCGGCTCGATCGTCGTCCAGACCTACCAGGAGAGCGGCAACCCGCTCGACCCGCTCACCCCCTACCTCACCAGCGAGTCGCTGGCGGACCTGGCTGACGCCGACGTCGCCCTGACCCGTGCCGGCGAGAAGAACAACGCCAAGGTCCAGAACGTCGAGGCCCTCGAGACGGTGGCCACGAGCATGCAGGCCATCGCCGATCAGAAGGTCAAGGCCAAGGAGGACGCCAAGACCTCCGCCGCGACCGCCAAGTCCGACGCAGAGACCGCTGCCGGCGACGCCCAGAACGCCGTCGCCACCACCCGGACCAACCGCCAGAACCTCATCACCCAGCTGGCTGCGCAGCGCAACACCACCGTCGAGCTGGAGACGAAGTACCAGAACCAGGTTGAGGCCGAGCGCAAGGCCCGCGAGGAGGCCGCCGCCCAGGCGGCCGCCAAGGCGGCCTCGGAGAAGGCCTCCGCCGAGCGCGCTCAGAAGCAGGCCGAGCAGGCCACCGCCCAGCCCCAGGA
This sequence comes from Actinomyces stomatis, assembly GCF_031292835.1. Lineage (NCBI taxonomy): Bacteria > Bacillati > Actinomycetota > Actinomycetes > Actinomycetales > Actinomycetaceae > Actinomyces > Actinomyces stomatis. The sequence continues at coordinate 18,035 of NZ_JASPEP010000009.1, read as the reverse complement.
ATCGACCCCCGCGCCGCAGGAGCAGTCGAGCCAGCCCAGCCCGGGACACCGGGCCTCAGCCCAGGAACCCGCCACCACCTCTCAGCCGGAACCCGAAGCGGTCGATGAGGAGGAGGCAGCTCCCACACCGTCCCCCGAGCCCGCACCGTCCTCGGAGCCCGCACCGGCCCCCGAACCCGCACCATCGCGCTCCGGCAACGCCGCCTCCACCGCCATCAGCGCGGCCATGGGCTACATCGGCACCCCCTACGTGTGGGCCGGGGAGTCGGCGTCGGGCCTGGACTGCTCCGGGCTGACGATGGTCTCCTACGCGGCTGCCGGCGTGTACCTCACGCACTCCTCGCGCGTGCAGTACGGGGAGGGGGACCAGGTCCCGCTCGACGCCGCCCAGCCCGGGGACCTGGTCTTCTGGTCCTCCGACGGCAGTCAGTCCGGCATCTACCACGTCGCCATCTACCTGGGTGACGACACGATGATCGAGGCGCCGACCTTCGGCATGACCGTGCGCGTCACCTCCATGCGCTACTCCGGCGTCATGCCCTACGCGGTGCGTCTCTAAAGCGGGGGCGGGGCGGTAGTCCGGCATCACGCCCTACGCAGTGCGCCTCTAAGGTGGGGCCGGCGGTACACGCGCTCTCGGCCACCATCCGCGCCGCTCCCGCCAACCCGCAGAGATAGTCAACTGCCTTCGAGCACGTATCCCGCCCGCTCCGAATATCGGGGCGGGCGGTTCGTCAGTCGCGAGCTGTGGGGCCGGTGCCGGAGCATGTATGTCGCCCCGCCCGCCCGGCTAGCGTCAGTGACCCTCGCGGGCGACGCGGTCGGCCTCGCGCTGGAAGGACTGGCGGATCTCCTCCTCGGCCTCCTCGCGGCCCACCCAGTGGGCGCCCTCGACGGACTTGCCGGGCTCAAGGTCCTTGTAGACCTCGAAGAAGTGCTGGATCTCCAGGCGGTGGAACTCCGAGACGTCCTCAATGTCGGTACGCCAGGAGGCGCGCTGGTCGGCGCTGGGCACGCACAGGACCTTGTCGTCGCCGCCCTTCTCGTCGCGCATGCGGAACATGCCCAGTGCGCGGCAGCGGATGACGCAGCCGGGGAAGGTCGGCTCCTCCAGCAGGACCAGCGCGTCCAGGGGATCGCCGTCCTCGCCGAGGGTCCCGTCGATGTAGCCGTAGTCGTCGGGGTAGCGCGTCGAGGTGAAGAGCATGCGGTCCAGGCGGATCCGGCCGGTCTCGTGATCGATCTCGTACTTGTTGCGGTTGCCCTTGGGAATCTCAATCGTGACGTCGAACTCCACGGGGAGCCTCCTTCGCTCGTGTCTTCAGCTCGATGGGCGCTGGAACGGTGCCTGGTGGTCGGCGTCGATCCGGCGGGGCGGGTATTGATGGCACTAGTGTGGCGTACGACAGCGCCTGAGGTCGGTAAACGCGTACTCTGCACGTCGGCGCACCGGAGGGCAGTAACCTTCTGGGCGCCCCACCCACCTGATATACAGGCCATCCCAGCCTGTCCACAACCCAGTCCGGAGGACGTATGCGCAAGGTCCAGACCGCTGCCCTGACAGCGGCGAGCCTGCTGGTTTTCGGCGGCTACTACAGCCTGGGCGATGCTCTCGACCTGGTGCCCGGCCCGGTGACGGTCGCCTACGCCGACGTCGCCCCCCATCCCTTCCCGACGCCGATCGGTCCCAGCGCCAAGACCACCGCCCCCTCCGGCCTGGATCAGGGCGCTCCCGTGCCCTCCAAGGCGAGCCTGAACGGCTACATCCAGGGCGTGGTCTCCGACGCCGCCCTGAACGGTGCGAACGTGACGGCCTCCGTCATCGATGTCGCCACCGGCGAGGAGCTGCTGGACCGCTCGGCGTCCACCGGGGTGACGCCGGCCTCCACCAACAAGGTGCTCACCGCCTGGGCCGCCCTGTCCTCCATGGGACCGGGCCACACGCTCCAGACCAAGACGGTCCTGGAGGGACAGACCCTCACCCTCGTGGGCGGCGGTGACGTGCTGCTGGCCGAGAACGAGGGCAACCCGAACGCCACGGCCGGCCGTGCGGGCCTGGGCGACCTCGCCCGCGCCACCGCCGAGAAGCTCAAGTCCCAGGGGACGACGTCGGTCTCCCTGCGCCTGGACGACACCCTGTTCACCGGCGCCCAGTGGAACGAGAAGTGGGAAGACGGCAACCAGCAGTTCGTGGCCAAGATCCAGCCGATCATGGTGGATGTCTCGGCCACCCAGAACCAGGGCTACCCGGATGACCCGGCCATGGAAGCCGCCCAGGCCTTCGCCAAGCACCTGAGCGAGGCCGGCATCACGATCGACGGCGAGACGACGCGCGCCGCAGCCCCCGGAGGGGCCCGGGAGCTGGCCTCGGTCTCCTCCGCCCCGCTGGCCGACGTCCTCGCCGTGTCGCTGAAGACCTCCGACAACACGATGACCGAGGTCGAGGGTCGGCTCGTGGCCGTGCAGGCCAAGGAGACCCCCGACTTCGCCGGAGCCTCCAAGGCCGTGCTCGCCCAGCTGCGCAAGGACGGCTTCGACACCTCAGGGGTGACGCTCCTGGACTCCTCCGGGCTGGCCAAGGGCAACAAGGTCCCCGCCAGGCTCCTGACCCAGATCCTCGCCAAGGCCGCAGGCGGTGAGGGCGGCCCCGCTGGACGCACCCTCGTCGCCGATCTGCCCGTCGCCGCCCTGGACGGGACTCTGAAAGACCGTCTGCACGACACCACCGCGGCCGGGACGGTGCGCGCCAAGACCGGCTCACTGGAGCAGATCTCCTCCCTGGCCGGGGTCGTCACCACCGCTGACGGGCGCCAGCTGGCCTTCGCGGTCCTGGCCAACGGATTCCCCGCCAGCGGCGGATTGGCGGCCGTAGCCGCGATCGACAACCACTTCGTGGCGCCCCTGGCCTCCTGCGGCTGCTCCTGAGGGACGCGGCGGCGTGTCCGGAGGATCGGCGAAAGGCATGGGCTCGATCAGCCCGGTGACCTTAGTGAGAAAGGCGTAACGGTGACGACCCAGGGCACAGCAGCGGGACTCGTCGACTGGCGGACGGTGGAGCGCCTGACCGCGCTCATCCCGGCGGGCCCCAGCGCCTCGCGCTCAGCTCGCGCCAGCTCGGTGGCGGTCCTGCGCCGCTCCGCCCAGGAGGCGCCGGCCTGGGTCGCCAGGATCACTGGCCTGAACCGGGCGGCCCAGCAGGTCGCCGAGACCACCCGCGTGAGCGTCGTCGACCGGGCCGGCCTCGTGCGGGCCTCCACCCGGGCGCTGCGCGGCCTCATGGAGCAGGTGCCCGCCCCGAAGGCCTCGGAGGCGATCCAGCTCGTCGGGGCCGCCGAGGTCGCCGGAGCGATGAGCCTGCTCGCCACCCGCCTCCTGGGGCAGGTGGTGCCCGCGGCCCCGAGCAGCCCCCACGGCCATGGGACCGGCTCCGCCCGCCCCATCGGCGAGGGTGGCGAAGCCGCGACGCCCGCCTCTGCACCGGCCGGTGACGTGACAATGGGCGGAGACGGGGAGGCGACGGCGCCGCACCTCCTGCTCGTGGCCCCCAACGTGCTGGCCATGCGCCGCCAGATGGACCTCGACATGCTCGACCTACCCGCCTGGGTCTGCCTGCATGAGATGACGCACGCCGTCCAGCTGGCCGCCGCGCCCTGGCTCGGCCCCTACCTGTCCGACTCCATGCGCATGGTGATCGGCGCCGTCGTCGAGACCGCATACGGCAGTGCCGGCGGAACTGGCGGAGCGAGCCCACAGGGGCGCGGGAGGCGGCCGCGGCGGGGCCGGGCGGTGCGCCTTGCGGCGCGCGCCGGTCGAGGACGGGTGCTCGAGGGGCTGATGAACGTCACGGATCGCTCCGAGGTCGCCTCCCTGGCGGCCGCGCTGACCTTCCTGGAGGGGCACGCCGAGGTCGTCCTGGATGACGTGCACCCCAACCGGATGCCCTCGGTCCACCGGCTTCGGGCCGTGCTCTCGCGCAGCCGAGCGGCTGACGGCGGCATCGGCCCCGGGCCCGGCCTGGGGTCGCTCCTGCTGCACCGGCTCATGGGGCTGGAGGCCAAGGAGGCCCAGTACGCCGACGGCGCCGCCTTCGTGCGCAGCGTCGTGACCCGCATCGGGCACGAGGGGCTCAATGCCGTGTGGACCTCCCCCGAGCTGCTGCCCACTCCGGCTGAGCTCGCCCGCCCCGACGTGTGGGTGCGCCGCGTCAGCTGAAGTGCCAGGTCCGGGCCCGTTGTGGCAGGCTTATGGCGTCGACGCGGACCGGTGGCCTCCCCGGCCCCGGTGGCCCCGCGCAGCCATGACGACACATGAGGAAGGCAGGGCGTATGGACGCCACGGACATGGGATCGGACCTTCAACAGGTTCTCATCACCGAGGAGCAGATCGGGCAGCGCCTCGATGAGATGGCCGCGCAGATCGACGCGGACTACGCCGGCCGCGACCCGCTGCTCGTGGGTGTGCTCAAGGGTGCCGTCTACGTCATGGCGGACCTGTCGCGCAGGCTGCACATGAGCGCGCCGATGGACTGGATGGCGGTGTCCTCCTACGGCTCGGGCACCAAGTCCTCCGGCGTGGTGCGCATCCTGAAAGACCTGGACACCGACGTCACCGACCGTCACATCCTCATCGTCGAGGACGTCATCGACTCCGGGCTGACCCTGTCCTGGCTGGTGGGCAACCTGTCCTCCCGCGGTGCGGCCTCGGTGGAGATCGCCACGCTGCTGCGCAAGCCCGACGCCGCCAAGGTCGAGGTGGACGTCAAGTACGTCGGCTTCGATATTCCTACGGAGTTCGTCGTTGGCTACGGGCTGGACTATGCCGAGCGGTACCGCAACCTGCCGTTCATCGGTACGCTGCGACCTGAGGTTTACGGCGGCTGACTGATCCAGGTCAACCTTGACAAAGCCTGAGGGGACGACGGAAAAATAAAGGAATGTGGCGCTTGAGCGTCGTCGTCGGGTGGCGATCAGGAGGCCCATGAACTGCGACTTGCCCCCTTTTCAAGGTGGTCGGAGTCGCGTACGTTACGTTAAGATAACAAGTATAGATCGCCGGTGGACGCCTCCTTCCGGCGGGTGACGTGGAAGGACTGTTGGTGACAGTGAAGAAGGCTGCGCGTCGACGTGCCCCGAGGCTGGTTGGCCTCGTCGGCGCGGTGGTGCTGTCGTCCTCGCTGAGCATCCCCATGATGGCCCCGGTGGCCGCCGAGCCGGCCGCCGACGACACGTTTAATACGGTGGCCGAGATGGCGCAGGTCAGCGGCGCTTCCGGCACCCTGACCACCCTCGGTGACGAGGCGCCCGGTGACGGTGGCGGCCTGACCTACAACGTGGAGAGCACCAGTCCCGATGGCGCGCTGGGCGCCGTGTCCGTCATGCTGGCCGATGGCCAGTGGGCCGTGCCGCAGGGCTTGTCGGCCGCCCCGACCGTCGCCTCGGACGGCGCCGCCGCCAACGACGTGGTGGCCCGGACCCAGTCCTTCGTCAACGCCGGGGGTTCCCTGGTGTCGGACGCGTCGCGCCCCACCCCCTTGTCGGGCGCGAACGTGCACGCCAGCGGCTCCGCCCCTTACGCGATCACGTCCTCGGCCCTGGTGGGCATGGTGCTCTCCGGCTGGGACTACTCGCACACCACGTATGCGGCGGACCAGAACACCCAGGTCGGCTACCGGGCCGACGTCGGGCAGGACCTCTCTGGGAGCTGGAAGCCGGACGACCTGGCCGGCTGGTTCAACTCTCAGGGGCGTCTGTGGCTGAACACGGATGGCTCCATCAGCCCCGGGGACATTGTCTTCTTCTCCAAACCCTTGCCCGAGGGGCAGGGCGATTCCGGCTCGGCTCCCTCCCAGTCCACGGTGTTCGCCAACGTATACGACGTCGGCATCTACATCGGCAACAACCAAGTCGTGCGGGCCTCGACCGGCACGGCCCAGGCGCAGACCCTGGATGCGCAGACGATGGCCGATGTGGCTCTGGTGGCGCGCCCGCAGTGGTCCGCTCCCGAGGCCGGCGCGGCCGCGCCGACGGATCAGCAGCGTGCCGGTGCCGGTGCCGGTGCCGGTGCCGGGAGCACTGCGACGCCGGCCCCGGAGGCCTCGGCCTCGGCGTCGGCCCCGCCTCAGCAGAGGGCTCAGCAGGGGCCGGCCGCGGGCGCCCCGTCCTCCAACGGAGGCTCGGTGCCGGACGGCTCGAGCGCCGGTTCGCAGTCCTCGGGCGGAGCCGGCAGCGGTGACCACAACGAGGTCGTCGTGGGCGCAGGCGGCAGTCATGGCACGAAGGGTGTCACGAGTGCTGCTGAGCGGCCCGCCGCTCGGAGCGTCCGGGAGCGGTGGCTGCCGGTGACCGGTGTGGCGATCGGCGTGCTGTCCGTCGCGGCGATCCTGCTGTCCGGCGGCCTCATCGCCCTGCGTCTGCGCCGTGCCTGAAGCGAGGTATGGGGCTGAGCGGGCTTGAGACCTGCAGGGCTGCCGCGCACGTACCATGGGGGCCGCGGTCCTCCGGGCTTCAGGTGCGTCCCCTGGGCCCAGGAAGCCTCCCATCGGTCCGCTTCCCCGGATCTTCCCGGCCACGCCCGGCGCGAACGTGAGCAAGCGCAATGGGACCTTTGCCGTGCTATCGGCTAACGTCTGAGGGTCAAGTATGTTGAAGGGACCTACCGCACGATGAAAGATTCTGGGCGTGAGCCCGGCCGCAAGGACTCGGACAAGCCGGGCAAGGCCGGCAAGAACGACCGCGGCAAGCGTGACCGCAAGCTCCGCGACACCCTGGGCAACCCATTCCTGTGGCTGGTGCCCTTCCTTCTGGTCGTCATCCTCGGCTGGGCCGTCTTCTCCTCGATGTTCGGCTACCGCACCATCGACACCTCCGATGGTCTGACGCTCCTGCGGGACAAGCCGGACACGATCAAGTCGATCACCGTCGTCGACGGCACTCAGCGCGTCGAGCTGGACCTCAACACCACCTATGTCCAGCCCAAGAAGAAGGGGCTCGAGTCCCGCCCGGTGGGCAAGAAGGTCGAGTTCTCCTACACCGACGCCCAGGCCGAGCAGGTCGACCGCCTCGTGCAGGCCGCCGCCCCCAAGGAGGGCTTCAACTCCGTGGTGCCCACCACCAGCTGGTGGTCCTCCCTCATTCAGCTGCTCGTCCCCGCCATCCTGCTGGGCGGCTTCATGTGGTGGCTGCTGAGTCGCATGGGCGGCGGGCGCGGCGGCGCCATGGGCTTCGGTCGCTCCAAGGCGAAAGTCGGCTCCAAGGAGATGCCCGACGTCACCTTCGCCGACGTCGCCGGCGAGGACGAGGCCGTCGAGGAGCTCGAGGAGATCCGCGAGTTCCTCTCCGAGCCGGAGAAGTTCCGCGCCGTCGGCGCCAAGATCCCCAAGGGCGTCCTCCTCTACGGCCCGCCCGGAACCGGTAAGACCCTCCTGGCCAAGGCTGTCGCCGGTGAGGCCGGCGTGCCCTTCTTCTCCATGGCGGCCTCCGAGTTCGTCGAGATGTTCGTCGGTGTGGGCGCCTCGCGTGTGCGCGACCTGTTCGACCAGGCCAAGGAGAACGCCCCCGCCATCATCTTCGTCGACGAGATCGACGCCGTCGGCCGCCACCGCGGCTCCGGCACCGGCGGCGGGCACGACGAGCGCGAACAGACCCTCAACCAGCTCCTCGTCGAGATGGACGGCTTCGACGCCAACACCAACGTCATCCTCATCGCCGCCACCAACCGCCCCGACGTCCTGGACCCGGCCCTCCTGCGCCCGGGCCGCTTCGACCGGCAGGTCAGCGTCGAGGCCCCCGACATGGCCGGTCGCGCCGCCATCCTCAAGGTCCACGCCAAGGGCAAGCCCTTGACCGACGACGTCGACCTCGACCTCGTGGCCAAGCGGACCCCCGGCTTCACCGGCGCGGACCTGGCCAACGTCCTCAACGAGGCCGCCCTGCTCACTGCCCGCTCCAACGCCCACCTCATCGACAACCGGGCTCTGGACGAGGCCATCGACCGCGTCATTGCCGGCCCGCAGAAGCGCACCCGCGTCATGCGCGACCACGAGAAGCGCGTCACCGCCTACCACGAGGCCGGTCACGCCCTGTGCGCGGCCGCCGGCGCCTACTCCGACCCGGTCACCAAGGTGACGATCCTGCCGCGCGGGCGTGCCCTGGGCTACACGCAGGTCATGCCCCAGGACGACAAGTACTCCACCACCCGCAACGAGCTGCTCGACCAGCTCGTCTACGCCATGGGTGGGCGGGCCGCCGAGGAGATCATCTTCCGCGATCCCACCACCGGTGCCTCCAACGACATCGAGAAGGCCACCGCCACGGCCCGCAAGATGGTCACCGACTACGGCATGACCAGTGCGGTCGGCGCCGTCAAGCTCGGCACCACCGAGAGCGAGACGGTCCTGGGGCTCAACGCCACCAGCCGTGACTTCTCCGAGGAGGTCGCCGCCACCGTCGACGCCGAGGTCCGCAGCCTGCTGGATACCGCCCACCGGGAGGCCTGGGAGATCCTCACCCGCAACCGCACCGTGCTCGATGAGCTGGCCGAGGAGCTCCTCACCCGCGAGACGCTCCTGGAGAAGGACCTGGAGAGGATCTTCGAGGGCGTCGTCAAGCAGCCCGAGCGGCCCCTGTGGCGCAGCGACGAGTCGCTGCCCGTCGTCGAGGCCGCCTCCGCCCCTGGCGGTGAGTCCGGCGACTCCCACGGTAGCGACGACTTCTGGGGCTACAACCATTGAGTCGGCCCGGGCCCGGTGGGCCCGGCAGGCGCGGAGAAGCAGAGGCTGACCATGAGCTATGACGCCGAGGGCGTGCGGCGGGCGGTGCGCGACCTGCTCGTCGCCATCGGGGAGGACCCCGAGCGCGACGGGCTGCGTGACACCCCTGAGCGCATGGCGCGCGCCTACGCGGAGATGTTCGCCGGCCTCGACCAGGACCCGGCTGAGCACGTCGAGCGGGTCTTCGACGTCGGGCACGAGGAGATGGTCCTCGTGCGTGACATCCCCATGTACTCGGTGTGCGAGCACCACCTGCTGCCCTTCCACGGGTCGGCGCACGTGGGTTACATCCCCAGCGAGGACGGGCGCGTCACCGGCCTGTCCAAGGTGGCGCGCCTCGTGGACGGCTACGCCCGGCGACCCCAGGTCCAGGAGCGGCTCACCCGGCAGATCGCTGACGCCCTCGTCGAGCGCCTGCAGTGCCGTGGCGTGCTCGTCGTCGTTGAGGCCGAGCACCTGTGCATGTCCATGCGGGGCGTGCGCAAGCCCGGCTCCAACACGGTCACCTCCGCCGTGCGCGGCATCATGCGCAACGCCGCCACCCGCTCCGAGGCCATGAGCCTGGTCCTGGGCCGGCGGTCCTGAACGCTCAGGAGGCCTCGACACCGGAGAGGACCGGTGAAATAGTGGGGCGATGAGTCCCACGTACAAGAGGCTGCTGGTGGCCGTCGATGCCGGGCTGCTGCTCTACTGGGCGGCTGTCTTCCTCAACCTCATTCCCGAGCACCTGCGTTTCAAGGATTACTCCAACCAGGTCATCCAGGCCTGGAACTGGTCCTTCTTCCCTCTCGACGTGGCAGCCGCACTGACCGTCTTCCTCGGCGCCCACCTGACGCGCGTGGGCAGCAGGATCGGGGACCTGGTGCTGACGGTCGGGCTCATGCTCACCTTCTGCGCCGGGTTCATGGCGATCTCCTTCTGGGCCTTCTACCGTGACTTCGACCCGCTGTGGTGGGGGCCCAACGCCCTGCTCATGATCGTCCCGGCACTGGCTTTCGGCTCCATGGTCTGCCGGCGGCTCGAGACCGCGGAGAACCGGGCGTGACGGTCAGGGACGTGCTCTGCCCGTCGACGTGGGGGAGCGCGTGCCGCGCAGTCGCACCCACAGGCCCGACCGTGCTCGGTGCGCTGAAGGATCGCGCGGGGGCGACGGGCCGCGGCGTGTGCGCCTGGCCGGCGCTCGGAGGCGCCATCGTCTCCGAGGTGTCGGCGACCCTCGCCCTGCGCCAGGCCTTGAACCATCCGGGCTTCTACGTCATGGTTGGGATCGGGTACGCGTTGGCCTTCATCCTCCTGTCGCTGACGCTCAAGGCGGGCATGCCGCTCGGTGTCGCCTACGGGCTCTGGGGTGCCCTGGGAGTGGCGCTGACCGCGGTGCTGTCGATGCTTGTTTTCGGTGAGCCGATGACGGTGCTTGTCGCCCTCGGCATTGCGCTCATCATGGCCGGGGTGCTCCTCGTGGAGGTCGGGGCGCAGCGCGCAGGCACGCAGGACAAGGACGGCGAGGCGTCATGAGCGGTCTCTACCTGGTGGCAGCCATCGCCTCCGAGACCACCGGCACACTCTCGCTCAAGCTCGCCTCCGACGGGAGAGGACTGCGATGGTACGGCCTCGTCATGGCCGGCTACCTGGGGGCCTTCGCCCTGTTGACCCTGGCCCTCAAGGAGGGGATGGCGCTCGGTGTTGCCTACGGGATCTGGTCGGCCGGGGGAGTGGCTGTCACAGCAATCGCCTCACGGCTCCTCTTCGGTGAGCCGCTGACCCGCACCATGGTGGCCGGCATTGCGCTCATCATGGCCGGGGTGCTCCTCGTCGAGCTCGGTAGCGCGCACTGACAACGCAACGGAGGTGACCGCGGTTCAGAATGTCCAAATCGGTGACAAAGGATCGCCAGCGCTCCTTGGCCGTCCATATGAACCGCGGAATCATGCGGTTTTCTTTCGTCAGCGTGGGTCCGCTCCGAGCCTTTGTCTCCGATTTGGACACGATCCCGCTCACTTCCTCCGCGGCTGGACTGGCCGACCTGCCCTCGTGAGGGACGCGGCGTGGGCAGAAGGCTCTCCTGGCCGGGGACATTCGACATCGACGGGTGCAGTCCGCGCGTCCGGGGACAGGATGTGCGTCCCCGGACGCGTGACGTGTCCCCACTGGGCACCACCCGCACCTGGCCGCGCGGAACGTCCCCGCAGGTGCCTCAGTCGGTAGGTACTGGGGACATGGGTTGGAGGGGGACGGAGAAGATGGTGGTCCAGCGGCCCTCGCCCTGACTCACGCTCAGGCTGCCGCCCAGGGCCTCCACGCGGCGCCGCGCCCCCTCCAGGCCCAGGCCCGAGGAGAAGGCACCCCAGGCCGGCACACCGCTCCCCAGCGCCCCTGCCCATACGTCGCCGGCCTGCCCCGGCAGACTGACATCGTTGCTCGCCATCGCCTCCAGGGATCGCCCGTCGGACTCGATGACCAGCCGCGCCCGACCCTGCGGAGCGGTGTACTTGGACATGTTCGACACCAGCTCGCCCAGCACCCGCAGCAGCTGGAGGCGCACGCCCGGTGGGATCATCGGAATCCCGAGCAGCTCCAGGCCCTCGACCTCCAGGCGAGCCCCCCTCTGCCCCAGGATGGCTGCGGCGTCGGCGATGACCGCCTCCAGGGGGCGCGGCGCGGAGGTCGCCTCGATATCCAGCCGCTCGCCCCCACGGATGTCGCTCATGGCGCGCAGCGCGTGCCGCATCTGCTCCACCGCCGCGCGCACCGCCGTCGTCATCGCGTCCAGCTCGGGCGCCAGCGCCGTGTCCGCGGGGTGCGCGAGCCGGGCCTGCTCTGCTGTCATCACCGCGTGAGTCAGGTCGCGCACCACGGTGTCGTGCAGCTCGGTGACCACCAGGAGGCGCTGGCGCTCCATGCTCTCGCGGTAGGTGTGCAGGGAGCGCTCGGCCTGGTCTCGCGGGCTGCGGATGAGCTCGGCCAGAGTGATCGCCCCTCCCCCGGCGAGGAGCGAGACCTGCAACAGCGAGAACCAACTCGTGCTTGCTCCGCCCCACTGGACGTCGGCGATCACAATCACCAGCGAGAAGACCACCAGGCTGTAGGCGGGCATACGCGAGAAGCCTCGGGCCACGAGGATCGCTGTGCACAGCCAAGGGATGATGCCCGGAGAAAAGGGAACCTCGATCAGCATCACGATGCTGGCCCAGGTCACCGCAGCACCCAGCACAGCCCCGGGCCACGGGAATCGGCTGCACAGCGCCAGCGCCAGGCCCCCGGCGACCTCGAAGAGGACCGTGATGGAGGACAGCGGCCAGGTCATTGCGATCGAGAAGAGAGTGACCATCGCGGCCAGGAAGGCGTGCGCCAGGTGCAGCCGCCACGTCGGCCGCCACGTCGTGTACCGCGTGGGCTGCATCAGATTCGCCGCAACAGCGGGCACCGTCTCACCACCCTCCCCTGAGTCGATCCGGATAATATCCGTCCATGACGGTTCCCAACGTGACTGATGGCCCGGCTGCCCCCTCACAGGTCCTGCGCGTCGCCATCGTCGACGACGACCCCTTCGTCCTGCAGGCGCTGCGGACCTACCTCAGCTCCGACGAGCGCATCGAGGTGACCAGCACCTTCTCCCGCGCCGCCGACGCCCTGGCCTTCCTCCACAAGATCCGCGTGGACGTCCTGCTCACCGACGTGCGCATGCCCGAGATGGACGGCCTGGAGCTGCTCACCCGGGTGCGCCGCCAGTGGCCCCGCACGGCCGTCGTCGTGCTGACATCCTTCGACGACGACGAGGCGATGGTGGCTGCGCTCGCACAGCACGCCAACGGCTTCCTGCTCAAGGACGCCTCGCCCGAGGAGATCATCCGCGCCGTCATCGCCGCCAGCGCAGGCGGGACCACGATCTCCCCGGCCGCCACCTCTCGGCTCGTCACCCGCCACCTGCGCTCCCCGCAGACGGCCCAGGCCCCCGACGTCACCGAGGCCGAGCAGGCGGTCCTCACCCTTCTGTGCGAGGGCTACTCCAATGCTGAGATCGCCGAGCAGCTCGTCGTCGCCGAGTCCACGGTCAAGACCCACGTCTCCCACCTCATGAAGAAGTACGACGTCCCGTCCCGACTCAAGCTCGTCGTCGCCGTCCACAAGACCCAGGGGGCCTGAGACCCTCGTCCCGGTCACTGGAGCAGCCCTCATCGCCGATCTCACTCCTCGGACAGGGCCCTGACCGGCGGCACCGAGGCGGCCCGGCCGGCCGGGCGCACCGAGGCCGCTAGGCCCACGGCCAGCGTCACGGCGAACAGGGCGAGCAGTCCGAGGGAGGGGACGTGCACCGTCATACCCTCGGCGGACTTGGCCATCGCGAGCGTTTCGGAGACACCCAGCGCCGTCCCGACGAGGAGCCCCAGGCCCCCACCCACGGCCGCCACGAGGATCCCCTCGGTGGTGATGAGGCGGCGGATCTCCTGGTGTGAGCTGCCGGTGGCGCGCAGCACCCCGATCTCGCGTACCCGCTCCAGGACCGAGACATCCGTGATGTTGGCCAGCCCGGACAGGGCGATGACCAAAGCGGCACCCAGAACCAGGCAGACGATGAGGGCCACCTTCATGATCTGGGCCGACATCAGCTCGACACCGGCGGCGCTCCCGCTCACCATGAGCTCCTGGCCCCGGACCGCGGCATGGAGGGCGTGCTCGGTGGCCGGTGTCATGGTGCTGCCGGTGGAACGCACCCACATGGTGGTGTCGGTGGGGGCGTCCCCGTTGAGGCGCTGCGCCGTCGCCGGGGTGATGACACCGCCCCAGCCCTCGCGAACGCGGGCCGTCAGCTCAACGTTGCCGGCGGCGCCGGTCAGGGTCACCTTGGAACCATCCGGAATGTCGTAGAGCTCGCCCACAATGAGGGTGCCGTCATCAAGGTCCTCCAGGCCGCTCGTCGTGCGCACCATGGGGACGATGGCCTTGGTGTCGATGACGTCGACGACGATGTTCTTGGTCTGTCCGTCGACGGTCTGAGTCAGCTCGAGCGTTGGGACGTAGGTGACGTCCTTGACGCCGTCGACCGCCTTGATCTGCTGCGTCAGGTGCGTGGTATCGGTCTGCGGCGTGACCCCGAAGATCCTGGCGTCCACGGGGGAGCTGTGGCCGAGGATGCTCTCGAAGGAGGCGTTCAGGGAGGACAGGCCCACGAAGAGCCCCGAGCCCACCAGGACGCAGATGAAGAGCGTGGCGGCGGCTGCGGCGGAGCGTCCGGAGTTACGGGCCAGGTTGCGTGTGGCCAGGTGCAGCACGGGGAATCGAGTACTGCTGCTGACTCGGCCGATGAGGCCGATGATGGCGGTCACCAGAGCCGGCAGACCGAGGACCGCTCCGAGGACGACGACGGCGCTGCCGCCGGCGGTGACGTAGATGTCGGAGATCTGAATGCCGAGGGCGATCACGGCCGCGCCGGCGCCGGCGACGAGGACCCCGGCGACGGCCGCCCACACCCTGGCGCGGCCGGCCTGCTTGACGCTGGCCACCTGCCCGGTGAGAGCCACGAGCGGGGAGATGCGGGTGGCCTTGCGGGCCGGGCGCAGGACCGCGATGAGGGTGACCAGCGTGCCCAGGGCGATGGTCAGGGCCAGCGACGCCGGTGAGATGGTCAGTTGATCGGCCTTGAGGTCCGCGAAGCGCCCCGAGGAGATGACGGCCGCGGCGATCCCGGTTCCCGCGGCCGTGCCCAGGACGGACCCGAGCAGGCCGGTGATGAGCCCGGTGCGCAGGACGGCGAGCATCACCTGACGGCGGGTGGTGCCGATGCAGCGCATGAGCCCGATCGTGCGCGTCTGGCGCGTTACGAGGGTGCTGAAGGTGGTGGCGATGACGATGATGGCGACCATCGCGCACACCGGTGCCAGGACGTTGAGGATGCTGGCGATCATCGTGCCGCCCTGCTGGTTCTCGGAGCGCTGGGAGATGACGGTCTCCCTGTCCTGAACGAAGGCGTGGGGCTGGACGGCGTGGGCCGTCTGCTCCACCGTGGACGTCAAGGCGGCGGTGTCGGTTCCCGGCTTCGCGGTGACGTAGAGCTGGTGGTAGTTGGTGTTGGCGCCCATCGCCTGGAGCTGCGCGGTGGTGGCGTAGACCGCTCCAATTCCCTCCACCTCGGTGTCGGGACCGGGGGAGACGATGCCGACGACCGTGGGTGTGCTGTGCGGAGCGTCGGCATTGTCATCGGCGTCGTTCGTGGTGAGGCGGATCGTGTTGCCGACGCTGAGGCCCTGCTGCTCGGCCAGCATCGTGCTGATGGCGACCTCGCCGGAGGCGGTGGGCAGGCGGCCGCTGCTCAGGGTGGTGAACCGGCTGAGGGTCGGAACGTCCTGAGCGCTGACGGCGATGTGGGTGGCATTGCGCAGCTGCTTGGGCAGGTCGAGGGCGAGGACGTCCCAGTGGCGGCCCCGCACGGAGGCGACCCCGTCGAGGGCGGAGATCTTCTTGATGAGGGAGTCGTCCAGAGCGCCTTCCTCACTGTTGGCTCTACGGCCTTCCTGCACGACGACGCTCGCGTCCCCCACGGACAGGCGCGCGCCGGTCTCCATCTGGGTGCGGGCGGAGTCGGAGATGATGAAGGCGAAGGCAATGAGGGCGGCGCTCATGGCCACGGCCACGAGGGCGGAGACGGTTCGCCGCAGGTCGAGGAGCGAGGGCATCAGCGGGCCTCCATCCGGGGCGCAGGGCCGGCAGCGGGGGAGGGGCCGGCGGCGTGACGCGCACTGGACTCGGCCACGCGGGTACCGGCTGGCCGGCGTACGGCCTCGACCCCGGTGATGCGCCCGTCGCGCAGGCGGATGATGCGGTTGGTGGTGGCGGCTGCCTGCTCGTCGTGGGTGACAATGACGACCGTCTGACCCAGGCGCTCGCACATGCCGGCCAGGGTCTCCAGCAGGGCGGCGGCCGAGGCGGTGTCCAGCGCCCCGGTGGGCTCATCGGCGAAGACGACCTCGGGGCGGCCCACGAGGGCGCGGGCCACGGCCACGCGCTGCTGCTGGCCGCCGGAGAGCTCGTGGGGGCGGTGGGACAGGCGGTCGCCGATGCCCAGGGTGGAGATGACGGCGTCGTACCAGTCCCGCTGCGGCTTGCGGTGGGCCAGGCGCTGGGGTAGGAGGATGTTCTCCTCAGCGCTCAAGGTGGGCAGGAGGTTGAAGGACTGGAAGATGAAGCCGAGGCGGTCGCGGCGTACGGCGGTGAGCTGCTTGTCCTTCATGCCGGACAGGTCCTGGCCGGCGATGAGAACACTCCCGGAGGTGGGGGTGTCCAGGCCGGCCAGGCAGTGCAGGAGAGTGGACTTGCCTGAGCCGGAGGGGCCCATGATGGCCACGAACTCGCCGCGTCCCACCACCAGGCTCGCTGAGTCCAGGGCGACGACACGGGCCTCGCCCTCGCCGTAGACCTTGGTCAGACCGCGGGCCTCGACGACCCGCATCGGTGCGGTTGCAGCAGGAGTGGTAGGCGCCGTCGGCGCCCCCGGGGCGGCCGACGTCGCCTGGGGGACCGGCGTGGGACTGATGGTGCGGCCGGAGGACGGCGGTTGGGGCGGGTGTGTCATCTCATGGCCCTTCTCGGTGGCTGGCTCGTGTGGTGGGCGGAGCCGGTCGCTTGTCATGCGATGCCCGGGACTGCCCTGGTGACGCGAAAAAGCCTAGAAATGGCGCCATCGAGCCGGAATGCGTCGAAGGGACGGACTGCGGCGGCGTCTCCGCCTTTCGAGGGAGGTCCGCTGCTGCCTGCCAGTGGCGGACCCAGTCACTTCCAGCCGTGACCCCCACTCACTTCGACCAAAACTTCATAGACGACACGGCTCCGCGTCTTCTATGAAGTTTTGGTCGATGTGGGGTGCCCTGGCCCCGCCGGATCGTGTCCCGGCTCTCAGTTTGTGGTGGGCTGAAGATGTTTCGGTCCTCCCGCAGCGGCGGGCCAACCGTTAGCCTGACCCTGTGACGATTCTTCCCGCCGCCGCCCCGGCCCCCCTGCCGGGGTTCGTGCCCCGCGACCGGACGCTCCTCATGGGCGTCCTCAACGTCACTCCCGACTCCTTCTCCGACGGCGGCCGCTGGGTCGACCCCGAGGCGGCCGTCGCCCACGCCCGCGAGCTCATCGCCCAGGGCGCCGACATCATCGACGTCGGCGGGGAATCCACCCGTCCCGGCGCCCAGAGGGTCGACGTCGACACCGAGATCACCAGGGTTCTGCCCGTGGTGCGCGCGCTCCTCGCCGACGGGGCCGGCGGGACCGACGCTGCCGGCAGCGCCATCATCTCGGTGGACACCATCCACGCCGCCACCGCCGAGGCCGCCATCGACGCCGGCGCCCACATCATCAACGACGTCTCCGGGGGCCTGGCCGACCCGGCCATGCACGCCCTCATCGCCCGCACCGGCGTTGTCTACGTCTGCCAGCACTGGCGCGGCGACCCCGAGACCATGGACCGGCTCACCGACTACCCGGGAGGCGTCGTCGCCGGAGTCGAGGCCGAGCTGCGCGAGCGCCTGGCCGAGTTGGACGCCGCCGGGGTCGACCGCTCCCAGGTGGTCCTGGACCCCGGTCTCGGCTTCGCCAAGACCCACGCCCAGTCCTGGGAGCTGCTGGCGGCCACCTCCCGCCTCATCGCCGACCTCGACCGGCCGCTCCTCGTCGGGGCCTCCCGCAAGCGCTTCCTCGCCCAGGCCGCCGAGGCCGAGGCCACCCCCGTCCAGCGCGACGCCGTCACCGCCGCCACCACCGCCCTGGCCGCCGCCGCAGGCGCCTGGGCCGTCAGAGTCCACGAGGTCCCGGCCAACCGGGCCGCCGTCCGCACCGCCTCCCTCTGGAAGGAACACCAGTGAGCACCACCGTCTCCGCGACCACCGACCGGATCAGCCTCATCGGCCTGTCCGCCCGTGGGCACCACGGCGTCCTGCCCTTCGAACGCGAGGAGGGCCAGCTCTTCACGGTCGACGTCATCCTCGACCTGGGGCAGCGCGGCACCGCCGTGGCCGCCGTCACCGACTCGGTGACCGACGCCGTTGACTACTCCCGCGTGGCCAACGGCATCGTGAGCATCATTGAGGGGGAGCCGGTCAACCTCATCGAGTCCCTGGCGGACCGGATCGCCGAGCGGGTCCTGTCCTTCCCCCGCGTCGTGGCCGCCGAGGTCACCGTGCACAAGCCCCAGGCCCCCCTCGATGTCGCCTTCGAGGACGTCTCAGTGACCATCCACCGGGTGGCCGACGCCGCAGCCGGCCACGGCGGGGCCCCCGCCACCAGCCAG
>NZ_JASPEP010000008.1:0-99621 GCF_031292835.1 Actinomyces stomatis | reverse complement strand
TCGAGCGCGGCGCGCTCCTGCTCGGTGCCGGCATCGAAGGCCTCGAGCCGCTCGACCAGCTCGTCGACGCCGTCGGCTGCGGCCTGAGCCGCGGCCAGGGCGGTGGCAGCCGCCTCCAGCGCCTCTTGGGCGGTGGGGGCATCCATGCCGTCACTGGCGCGCTGGGCCTCCTCAAGTCGGGCGGCACAGGCGTCCCGCTCCCGGACGGCATCGCTGAGCGCCTCGTCAGCCTGCTTCTGGTGCTCTTCGGCGGTTTCGACCTGCTGGCGGGTGGCGCCGTCGGTGCCTGCGGAGGCGGGGGAGGGGTGCGTGGTCGAGCCGCACACGGGGCAGGGATCGCCCTCGGTGAGCTCGCCCGCCAGCGCCCCGGCGGTCCCGGAGATCCAGGCCAGGCGGGTGGCGCGAACCCGCTCGGTCGCCTCCCGCGCGAGCGCGGCCGCCTGGGTACACGCTTCTTCCCGTTGAGTGAGCCGGGCGCTGAGCTGCTCGACGGCGAGGGCGGCCCGGTGACGCTCCTCGGCCCGGGCACGGCGGCCCTGGAGGCCCTCGAGGCGCTCGTGGGCCGCGCGCGCCGCCTCCAGCTCCTCCACCCGGGCGGTGCGCTGCGCGGGGCGTTCGGCGAGCTTGTCCGCCTGCTGCTCCAGCTGGGCGGCAGCGCGCTGCAGCTCCACCTCCCGCTGCTCCGCGGCGCTCTCGCGGGCTGGGAGTCCGGACTCCAGGTCGACGAGGGCCTCGAGCTGCCCGTGCTCGCGACGGTACTGGTGCGCCAGGTCGTCAAGGCCGCGGGGGCTGAGTGCCTCGGCGTGGGCCGTCTCGGATGCATCGGCCGCCATGGGGGCCTCAGCGGCTTCGGAGTCCTGCGAGGTCAGGGCGCCCGCTTCGGTAGCGCCGGCCCTTGTCCCGCTCGGTTCATCCTCGAGCGCGGCGAGTTGGCGCCGCGCTTCACGGACCAGAGGCTCGACGAGGGCGGCGGGCGTCTCCTCAGCACCATGGCTGTGAGTGTCGCTGCCGGCGGCATCCTCTGTGCTGCCGGCACTGGTGACTTCGGCCTGCTCGGCCAGGTGGGCCAGGCCGCTCTGGTCGGCGCGAGCGGCCAGAGCGGCGACGGCCTGCTGGGCGCGGCCACGGGCTGCCTGCTCGGCAGTCAGGTAGGGCCGCACCCGGGAGGCGTGCTCGGCGTCCCGAAGGCGCTCGGCATTGGCGGTGTCCTGCTCGGTACGCTCGGCCAGCCGCTGCTTCTCCTCGACCAGCACCCGGCGTCGCTCCAGGAGATCGTGGAGGCTCTGGGCCTCCTCACGAGCGGCCCGAGCCCGAGCGAGCACTTTCCCCGCGACCTCGGCCTGAGCATCGGCTCGCCGGGCACCGCCGCGCGAGGCCTCCAGCACCTCGGCCCCGACGCGGCGAAGAGCCACCAGGTCCGGGGTGGCACCGGCCATCGCCGCCTCCAAGGCCTGAGCCGGCGTTGGAGCAGGGCCGGCGCCGACCGCCTCCGGCTCCTCACGGTCGGCGTCATCCATGGGCAGCGGCAGTGCCTCCTGGGTCCCTCCGGACGGGGCCTCCGGTGACGAGTCATCCTGGAGAACTGCCTGATCGGCGCCGTCGGCCTCCTCAATGGCATCTGCAGTCTCAATGGGGGAGAGGGCCTCAGAGAGGAGGGGGTGCCGTCCCAGGGAGGCGACTTGCCCGCGCAGGTCGGCCGCGGCCTGCTCGACCCTCCGGGCCCCGTCCCGGGAGGCCTGGATGAGGGCGTCCTGGATGGCGTCGTAGATGCCGGTGCCGAAGACGTCCTTGAGGAGGTGCTGGCGCTCAGAGGAGTCGGCGCGCAGGAACCGGGCGAACTTGCCCTGCGGCAGGACGACCGTCTGCGTGAACTGCTCCCGGCTTAAGCCCACGGCGCGCGCGATCTCCGCGTCGGCGTCGCCCACGCGGGTGACGGGCTCGTCGAGCGGCTCCCCGCCGACCTCGGCCAGGTGCCAGAGCTTGACGGTGCCGTTCTGGGTGGTGGTGCCCTGGCCGCGCCGTTTGGCCCGCTCGTAGGTGGGGGTGCGGCGCACCCGGTAGACGCCGGCGCCGGTGGAGAAGACGAGCTCGATGACGCTCTCGATGTGCGGGCCCACGAGGGTGGAGCGGATGCGCTCCTTGGAGGAGTCGGCCGAGTCGGCCACGTCCCCGTAGAGGGCGAAGACGATCGCGTCGATGATGGTGGTCTTGCCCGACCCGGTGGGGCCGGTGAGCAGGAAGCGGCCCGAGGCGCCCACCGCGTCGAAGTCGATGTGCTCCCGCCCCGCGTAGGGGCCGATGCCGGTCATGGTCAGGGAGTGGATCCTCATCGCTCGCTCCTCGCGCTCGCCAGGGCGGACTCGTACGCGCTGCGCAGGACGCCGCGCTCGGAGGGCTGCGCAGCGCGCCCGCAGACGTCGTCGAAGAAGTCCTCGGTGATGCGCAGCGGGTCGGCCGCGGCGGTGACGGTGATGCGCTCGCGGGCCGTGCGCGTGGGGGCCTCGTGCTGGAAGGCCAGGAGGTCGGGGAAGCGCTCCTTGAGGGTGGCCAGGGCGCCGGGTGGCCGCTCACCCTGGAGAATGACGCGCACCCAGGCGCCGGTGGCGTCGTCGAAGGCGGGGGAGAGGAGCTCGGGCATGGTGCCGGTCAGGGTGCGCACCTGGTGCAGGACCGGGGTGGGGATGCGTTCGAGGCCGGTGACTCCGTCGGCGCCCAGGTCCAGCAGCACGGAGGACTTGGTGGCGGAGTTGCGGGCGCCCTCGGCCTCGTCGAAGGAGAAGGGCAGGGGCGAGCCGGAGTAGACCAGGCGCGGGCCGGCGGGCCGGGTGAGCTCCTGGGGACGGTGGAGGTGACCGAGGGCGACGTAGTCCAGGCCACCGCTGCGCTCGGCCAGGGCCGAGCCGCCCAGGGTGGTGAAGACGCCGGAGGGCACGGAGTCGACGCCGCCGACGCGAATGTCCCGCTCGGACTCGCACGCTTCGCCGCCGACGACGAAGGCGTGGGCCATGAGCAGGCTCGGCAGGCGCCGGCTGCGGCCGGCGCGCATACGGTCCAGGTCCGCCGCCACGAGGCGCAGGGCGGCGGAGACGACGGCCTCGTGGGAGCGGGGCAGGCGCGGGCGCTCCGGCGGGCCGGGCTGGGAGGAGGCGTCCCGGTTCTCGTCCTGGTCCCCTCCGGCAGTGTCTTTCGTGGGGGTCTCCTCGCCGAGGCGTTCGGCGAGGAGGGGCGGGAGGATCTCGCGGGCGGCGTCGGGGTCGAGGTAGGGCAGGGCATGGACGATGGCGGCCTCGTTCCCGTCGGCGTCGGGCAGGACGATGCCGCGGTCGAGACCGGCGGTGCGGGCCCGGATGATGAGGCCCTCGCGCATGAGGTCGGCGGCGAAGCCGAGGCGGCGGGCGGAGTCGTGGTTGCCGGGGGTGAGGACCACCCGGGTGCGCTCGGTCAGGCGGCGCAGCGTCTCATCGAGGAGGGCGACGGCGTCATTTGGCGGGATGGCGCGGTCGTAGACGTCCCCGGCGACGAGGACGGCGTCGACTGACTCGGCGGTGACGAGCTCGACGAGATGGTCGGCGAGGGCGGCGTGTGCGTCATCGAGCACGCGCCCGTGGAAGGTGCGCCCCAGGTGCCAGTCGGAGGTGTGGAGGATCCGCATGCGGACACTGTCTCACAGCCCACCGACATCAATGACGGCGCCCTGTGGCGGTCAGTGACCGGTCTCCTGGTCAGAGTCGTCCTTCGTGCCGTTCTGCTCGTCCACTGAGTCCGATGGTGTCTTAAAGAGCGCCACCGCCTCTTCAATTCGACCTGCGGCGCGATAGGCGCTGGCGAGGTTGTTGCGTGAGGTGAGGGTGTGGGGGTGGTGGGGGCCCAGGGATCGGATGCTGTCTTTGAGAGTCTGCCGATGCAGGGCGATGGCTTCGTTGAGCCTGCCGGCCGCCTGGTAGGCGCCGGCGAGATTGTTACGTGAGGTGAGGGTTACGGGGTGATCGGGCCCCAGGGTGCGGGCGCGGTCGGTGAGGGTCTGCTCGTGCAGGGGGATGGTGTCGTGGAGTCTGCCGGCTGCCTGGTAGGCGCCGGCGAGGGTGCTACGTGAGGTGAAGGTGTCGGGATGGTCGGGGCCCAGGAGGCGGGTGAAGTCGTCGAGGTTCTGCTCGAAGAGGGAGATGGCCTCGTCGAGTCTGCCCGCTGCCTGGTAGGCGCCGGCGAGATTGTGCCGTGAGGCCAAGGTTCCAGGGTGGTCGGGGCCGAGGAGACGGGTGCGGCCGTCGAGGTTCTGCTCGAAGAGGGAGATGGCCTCGTCGAGTCTGCCCGCTGCCTGGTAGGCGCCGGCAAGATTGCTACGCGAGGCGAGGGTGTCGGGGTGGTCGGGACCCAGAATGCGGGTGAGGTCCTCGAGGTATTGCTCGTATAGGGAGATGGCCTCATCGAGTCTGCCCATGTCCCGGCAGGTGCCGGCGAGATGGTTGCGTGAGGCGAGGGTACGGGGGTGGTGGGGGCCCAGGATACGGGCGGAGTCCTGAAGGTTCTGCTTGTACATGGCGATGGCGTCGTCGAGCCTGCTCGCATCCCGGTAGACGTCGGCGAGGTTGAGACCAGAGGCCAGGATGCCGAGGTCGTCAGGACCCAGGATGCGCATGACGTCGTCGAAGATCCGCTCGTACAGGGGGATGGCGTCGTCGAGCCTGCTCGCATCCCGGTAGGCGGCGGCGAGGTCGTCGCGTGAGGCGAGAGTGCTGGGATGGTCGGTTCCCAGGATGCGGGTGGAATCCTCGAGGATCTGCTTGTACATGGCAATGGCTTTGTCGAGCCTGCCGCTCGCCCGGTAGGCGCGGGCGAGTTCGTTGCGTGGGGAGAGGGTGTGGGGGTGGTGGGGGCCCAAAGTGTCGCAGACCTGAGTCACGGATTCAGTGAGAGTAAGGGCTATCTGCGATATCTCAAGGCTGGTTGCGCATTGCAGTGTCTCGGCGAGCTTTAAAGACACTTGTGGCTCGGAATACAATGAATGAGAGTAGTCCTGTGATGTGACTGAGAGTAGTTGCTCGATGAGATTGCGGGTTTCATGCCGCCGCTGTTCAACATTCTCTAGTCGGTCTACGTCCATTCCGCTGAGAACTGTTGTGGCGGACGTACGTGCCTCACCGGGCTTCTTCTGGTTGCTCAGGTAGGTGTCCCGATAAACGTGTCCCTGGAGGCGGTGAATAATGGTCTTGTCGCCGTCGCTGGATTCTTGGAGGATGGAAGTGCTCTTCAGGAAAGACAGGGTGTTGCGTGCGTCGTCGGAGTTGTTGTCGAGCCTCAAGAGCCAGTGAGTCGGTACTCCGGACGCACCCAGGAGGGACAGTGCGTCAAGGAGCGATATGGCGATCCTCTCCTGCTGAGGGTGCTTGGTGCTGAGCTGCTCCAAGGCCTGTTCATATGCCATGAGCAGTGCGATGCCGACGGCGTCAGGGTAGTTATCACCCTCGAGGCGACTGATGCGTGACTCGAGCGGGTGATTGCTCAGCCTGTCAAGGTAGCCGGATAAGGTGCATCCACCCCCTTTTGCTGTCGCAGCGGCTTGGGCGATGGCGACGGGCGTGTCGCCAAGTGCATCCGCGATTCGGTCAGCTGCGTCGCGGTGAGTGTCTCCGGTGCGCTCGCACAGGAAGGTGATCGACTGCTCCCGATCGAAGGCGCCAACCGTCAACCGCAACCACCCCAGGCCCTCCCCGTCGAGGTGGCGCGTCGTAGTGATGATGGTCCGAACTCCGGCGCCCTCGGGGATGAGGTCTCTCAGGTCGTCGGGATTCTCCACGTTGTCGAAGACGAAGAGACGGTTGCTCTCATTCGCTGAGCGCAACTGATCCAGGAGGCGCCGAACAATGACCTCCAGGGGGATGTTGCTCGGCGCGTAGATACCGATCCGCAGCGCGAGCTCGTAGAGGTTGGCAATGATTTCCTTGCGCGAAGCCGCATGAATCCACGCGACCAAGGGCCAGCCCTCCTTCTCGCACCTGGCCGCAACCGCTGCGGCCAGCTGAGTCTTACCGCATCCCCGCATCCCCATCAGAACTGTGCGGGGCTCGGCGCGAGTGACAACGGCATGAAAGAGGTCATCCTGCCCTTGCCGCTTGACAAAATCGGCGACGATCATGGGGTGACTGCCGAAGCGAATTCTCGTCGGAGAAGCGGATTGGTGGTGTGTGATCATGCTATGGATCTCCCTGATGTCCTTAGTCGTCGTCAGAGGCTCGTGAGTCTGTGCTTACCCCAGGGGCGGCCATACCGCCTATCGTACAAGTGGGCGGAAATGCAGAAGCAGGATTCGTGAGGCATCAGGGTTCGATGCTGAGGAACACAGAAATAGCGTGGGGCAACGGAAAAATCCGTTGCCCCACGCGAAGAATGCTGCGGTCGGTGGACCGGTGCCGGTGAAAAGGACTCCGTCAGGCGGCGATGGTGCCGGCGGAGACCAGGGCGATGATGACCAGGCCCAGCAGCACGCGGTAGACGAGGAAGGAGGTGAACTTGTTGGAGGACACGAAGCGCAGCAGCCAGGCGATGGTCGCGTAAGCGACGATGCCGGAGACGACGGTCGCGATAATGGTGGGCGTCCAGCCCACGGTGTTGCTGATGGTGCTGGCCTCGGTTGCTGCCTCCAGCAGCCCGGCCGCGACCAGGGACGGGATGCCCATGTAGAAGGACAGACGCGTAGCCGTCACCCGGTCGAACTTGAGGAACAGGCCGGCGGAGATCGTCGCCCCGGAACGGGAGATGCCGGGGAAAACCGGGGAGAGGGCCTGGAACGCACCGATGATGAGGGCGTCCTTGACGGTCACGTCCTTCATGCCCTTGCTGAGGTTCTGCTGGTGGTCGGCCAACCACATGGCCCCCGACCAGATGATGAGGGCCCCGGCGATCACCCACAGGGAGCGGACCGGTCCCTCAATGAAGTCCTTGAACAGCAGCCCGACGACGGCCACCGGGATCGAGCCCAGGATGATGCCCCAACCGAGCGTGTAGTCGGGGTCCTGGCGGGCCTGCCTGTTGCTCAGGCCCTTGAACCAGGCGGTGACGATGCGGACGATGTCGGCCCAGAAGTAGATGATGGCCGCGAGGATCGCACCCACCTGGATGACGGCGGTGAAGGCGGTCATGCCCGCGGAGTTGATCTCGTAGCCGAGCAGCTTCTCGACGATGTTGAGGTGCCCGGTGGAGGACACCGGGAGGAACTCGGTGATGCCCTCGACAATGCCGAGGAGGACGGCGTGCAGCCAGTTCAAAGGGACTCCTGGGGTGGATGGATGGTGGACTCACGGCAGGTTACCGGCGCACAAGGTGGGGAAACGGCCGGGTAACTGTGGTACCCGCCGCAGCGGTGGCGGTTCAGCCGCGCGGCGACGCCGGGTCAAACGCCCAGTTCTGCGGCCGCGTATAAGTTTGTGACCCTTTTATAACGTTGGATGCGTGGCAAGTCCAGCCCGCGTGATCCCGGCGTGTGGCTGCGGGTGGTCGGCTGCGGCTGCGCCTCACTCCATGACGAGGTGCGCTGCGTGCTCGCGCAGGTACTCACGCAGATAGGGGGCGGCGAAGTCGACCTTGCCGTAGCCGGCGGTCTTGATGATCCCGGCGGCGAGCAGCCGGTTGCGGTAGACCGACACGTAGTTGACAGGGCGATCCATGCGTTCGGCGATGTCGGCGATCTGTGAGGGGCCGTCGTCCTTGGCCATGCACACGAGCATGGTGCGGTCGACGTCGGACAGGTCGCGTAGTGCCGGAGCATGAACCAGGTTGCCGAGGCGCAGTCGGGCAGCGGTCGTTCCTGCGGCGACTGATGGCTGGGTCACTGGGCCATCGCCACTGTGCTTCCACACCTGGTACCCCACGAGCTGGATCATGAATGGGTAACCGTCGGTCGCGTTCGCGCACTCCTGGGCCAGGTCGTTGCTCAACGCCTTCGCGCCCGTGTCGAAGGTCGACTTCAGGGCCTCACAGACGTCGTCGATGGCCACCTCACCGAGTTCTATCCGCTCGGCTCGACGCAGGAAGGTGGTGATGTCGTCATTGAGGAGCTCCTCAACGGCTTTGGGGAGTCCTGCCATGAGCAGGCCGATGGGAGCCCCTTCGCGAATGAGGTGCTGCACCTCTGCGGACAGGGCTCGCAGTTCCTCGCGCGGAATGGCATGCACTTCGTCGATCGTGAGCAGCAGGCCGGTGCCGTGCTCCGCGAGCCACTGGGTCAGTGCTCGCGCCTTCTGCCGCCAGGAGGGCTCAGGAGCAGGTGCGTGCTCGAGTGTTGCGCTACCGCCTCCGAGCGGTGTGCTTAGGCTCAAGGAGG
Source organism: Actinomyces stomatis (assembly GCF_031292835.1). NCBI lineage: Bacteria > Bacillati > Actinomycetota > Actinomycetes > Actinomycetales > Actinomycetaceae > Actinomyces > Actinomyces stomatis. The sequence goes on along the minus strand of NZ_JASPEP010000008.1, from coordinate 91,304 downwards.
TCAACCGTGAGCGCTCCTTGCCGGCGAGCTGCGATAACTGGCGAGTGAATTCGGCGGCGAGGCGATCCATGAGTCCCTCGCGTGCGGTCTCATCAACGACCACCCAGCCGCGCTCTCGTGCCGAGTCTCCCAGTGCGGTGAGCATGACGGTCTTCCCGACGCCCCGAGCGCCAGTGATGAGCTCCAGGAGTCCGGGTGCTCCGGGGCCGTCATCGAGGCTCTCCAGAAACTCCTCGATGACGCGGTTGCGGCCAACAAGTAAGGGAGGCGTTGCGCCCGCTGTGGGTTTGAAGGGGTTGGCCATGCGTGATCGTCTCCACTTTTGCGCGTTTTAGATCTTTTAGATCTTTTATAACTTTAGGGCGTGCTGAGTTCCAGTGATGGGAGGTGAAGGCTCGGCTGGCTGCGGCGACTCAGTCCGTCTCGGCGCTCAGGTGGTGCAGGGCGACGTCGTGCAGCAGCGAGTTCGTGGCCACCGCGTTGCCCCCGAAGGGGCCGGGCTCGCCGTCGAGGGAGGTGAAGCGCCCACCCGCCTCGGTGATGACGGGAACGAGTGCCGCCATGTCGTAGAGCTCGAGCTCGGGCTCGGCGGCCAGATCCACGGCGCCCTCGGCCACCAGCATGTAGGACCAGAAGTCCCCGTAGGCGCGGGTGCGCCAGCACGACTGCATGAGCCCCAGCATCCCGCGCAGCCGCTTGGTCTGGGCCCACCCCGACAGCGAGGAGTAGGACATCGAGGCCCGGGTGAGGTCGTCGACGCCGGACACCGACAGCCGCCGCGCCGAGCTCAGTGAGCGCCCGGTCCAGGCCCCGCCGCCGGACACGGCCCACCAGCGCCTCCCCAGCGCGGGGGCGGAGACCAGTCCGACGACGCACTGGCCGTCCTCGATGAGGCCGATGAGCGTGGCCCACACAGGCACGCCCCGCACGAAGTTCTTGGTCCCGTCGATCGGGTCGATGACCCACTGACGTGAGGAGTGCCCGGTGGTGGGCAGCTCCTCGCCCAGGACGGAGTCGCGTCCGCGTGCCCGCCCCAGCTGCTCGCGGATGACGCGCTCGGCCTCCTTGTCGGCCTCGGTGACCGGGGTGAGGTCCGACTTGGTCTCCACGGTGAAGTTGCCGGCGTCGAAACGGGCCTGGGTGAGGCTGTCCACCTTGTTGGCGATCGTGTGCGCCAGGTGCAGGTCGTCGCGCCACCGCCGCTGCTTGGCCGGGGGTGCCGTCACAGCGGGCGGTGCCGCTGCCGGTGAGGGCGCCGCGGGCGGTTCCGGAAAGACGGGGCGTTGTGGGCGGGGAGTCTCGCTCATGGCACCACGGTAACGGGGGAGGGGGCTCGGTGAGACCCCACCGTTGTCGGGCGCGCCACCGGGTGGGCCGCCAGAGGAGCGTCGAGTCGTTATCCCGCCTTGAGATTCCGAACTGTGTGAGCAATGCGGAGGAGAGGTGGTTTTTTATCGTTATATTGCGGAAGAACGGCGTCGGTCATCATGTGGATAGGCGCCTTCGATTTGGCGGCCTGTTATTGGTTCGTTACGCTGACGAGTATGACCCAACCCGGGAGGCTCAATGCAGCATAGTGCCGGTTTTACCAGGGATGACGTCGTCACAGCGGCCCTTGAGATCGGTGTGGACCGGTTCACGATGGGCAAGGTGGCGCGTCGGCTCGGGGTGAGTGCGGCTGATCTGGGGCGCACCGTCAGCTCACGCGACGACCTGCTCGTGGCCTGCCTGGAGCGTGTGTCCGCCGACGTCACACTGCCCCCCACCGGCCTGAGCTGGCAGGACTACCTGCGCCAGCTCTCCGACTCGCTGTGGGACGTGCTCGACGCCCATCCCGGCCTGGACCACACCCTCATCAACCTGGCCTGGGCCTACGTGCCTTTCATGTCCGTGGCCAAGCGCGCCCACAACGCCCTCGTCTCCGGTGGTCTGCGCAGCGAGGACGCCTACCTGGCGCTCAACTACACCCTCTCGACGGTTCTGACCGCCCACCAACAGGCGGTCGCCATGGCGGAGACCATCGAGTCCGACCGTCGGCCGGGTCAGGGCGAGCGAGGCATCGACGCCGCCACCCGCATGTGGGACGAGCGCTTCGGCGGCTCGGGCGCCGCCCTGGGGATGCGTGGGCCGCACGAGCTGCACGGCGGCGACGACGCCGACCGCGTCCCCTTCCGCCCTAAGGAGTCCTGGCTGGACCGCAGCGCGATGGCTCCCAAGGTGGAGGTCATCATCGGCGGCTTCTCCAGCCTGAGCGACGTCCTGTCCGCCTCCGGCGCCGGCGACCACGGCGCCTCACGGGGAGCATCCCCCGCATCACAGTCCAACGACACCAGGGAGTCCTCCGTGAACACTCTCGTTCTCGTCTTCCACCCCAATATCTCCGAGTCGCGGGTTAACAAGGCCCTCGGGGCCGCGGCGGAGTCGCTCGGCGGCAACATCACCGTGCGCTACATGTACGACATCTACCCCGACTTCAACATCGATGTGGCCACCGAGCAGGCGGCCCTGCTGGGCGCCGACCGGATCGTGCTGCAGTACCCCATGTACTGGCTCTCCTGCCCGCCCCTGCTCAAGAAGTGGCTCGACGACGTCCTCACCTTCGGCTGGGCCTACGGCTCGACCGGCACCGCCCTGCACGGCAAGGAGCTGCTTCTGGCCGTCAGTGTCGGCGGCGCCGGCAGCGCCTACGGCCGCGAGGGCGCGCACATCTACACGATCCACGAGTTCTTGCGGCCCATGCAGGGGACCTCGCGAGTCATCGGCACCAAGTACGCGGTGCCCTTCCTGTCGGTGGGTGCCCTGGAGATCACCGATGAGGCCATCGCCGGCCGTGCGCAGGACTACGCCGCGGTCCTCCAGACCCCTGAGCTCCCGCTGCTCGACATCTTCGGCTGAAGTTCCTGAGCGGTCCTGAGCCTTCTGGGTCCCTGCCGGCGCGATGACCGGCGGGGACCCGGCGTATCCATGGGGAGCGCCGTAGGATCTTGGCATGGTTGAGATCGTCGCGTACCGGCCGGAGCAGCGTCAGGCGCTGCTGGACCTGTCCCTGCGCGCCTGGGCCCCGGTGTTCCCGCTTATGGAGCAGGACGTGCCCGCCTTCGTCTACCACTCCTTCTACCCCGAGGGCTGGCGGCAGCGGCAGGTCGCAGATCTCGCCGAGGTCCTCGATGGTGAGCCCGACGGCGTCGACGTCGCCGTCCTCGAGGGGCGCCCGGTGGGCTGGGTGTGTACCCGGTTGCACCCCGAGGACCGGATGGGGGAGGTCTATATCGTCGTCGTCGACCCCGACTACCAGCGTCGCGGCATCGGGCGGGCCCTCATGAACCACTCCATGGAACGGGCCCGGGCAGCGGGAATGGCCATGGTGATGGTGGAGACCGGCGGGGACCACGGGCACGCCCCGGCCCGCGCCACCTATGAGGGGCTCGGCTTCCAGCGCTGGCCGGTGGCACGCTACTTCAAGGACCTGGCCGACGGCGACTGAGACGCCCGTGAGACGCGCCGAGGGCCCCAGGCCGGTTCGCCGGTCTGGGGCCCTCGGACTTGTGGAAGCTGCGTGCCGGCGTGCTCAGCCGTGAAGCTCCAGGACGGGCAGGTCCTTGGACTGCAGGACGGCCGCGTAGTCCTCGGCCCGCTGAGTCAGGGCCTCATCGGTGATGGTGAGGGTCCCGGTGGTGGTGAAGGGCTCGAGGTAGGTCATCTGGACCATGTTCGCCGTCGCCTGGAGCGGGCGCAGCAGCTCGGTGATCGTGTAGCCGTAGGAGGCCTCGTGGCTGTAGGCGTCACTGGAGCCGCCGGTGCTGACGGCCACCAGCAGCTCCTTGCCGGCCAGGGCCTTGCCGGTCGAGCCGTAGGCCCAGCCGTAGAGGAGCACGTCGTCCTGCCACTGCTTGAGAAGGGCGGGAGTGGAGTACCAGTACATGGGGAACTGGAGGACGACCCGGTCGGCGGTCTCCAGGGCGGCCTGCTCGGCGGCGACGTCGACCTTCTGGTCGGGGTAGATGTCGTACATGTAGCGCACGGTGACGTCGTCACCGAGGGTCTCGGCCCTGGCCGCCAGGGGCCGGTTGACGCGCGAGGCGGACATGTCGGGGTGGAAGACGAGAACGAGGGTCTTCATGAATGCTCCTGTTGTCAGGCGGTGATGGTGGGTGGTGCGTCGCTCGGTGGGGCGACGTCAACGACGTCGTGCCCTGGGCCTCCCCGGTGCCATGCACCTGGGGTGCCGGGCGGGCACGGAGCAGGTCAGGGCTCCAGGAGCACCTTGATGGCGCGGCGCTCGTCCATGGCCTTGTAGGCCTCGGGGGCCTCCTCCAGTGGGAGGCGCAGGGTGAAGACCTTGCCGGGGTTGATCTCGCGCTTGAGGATGCGGTCGATGAGGTCGGGCAGGAAGCGGCGCACGGGGGCGGGGCCGCCCAGCATGTTGATCTCGGCGAAGAAGAGCTGGTCCCCGGGCAGGGAGACGCCGTGGGCCACGCCCACGTAGCCGAGGTGCCCGCCGGGGCGGCAGGAGGCGATGGCCTGCATCATCGAGGTCTGGTTGCCCACGGCCTCGACGACGCCGTGAGCGCCGTAGCCGCCGGTGAGCTCCTTGACCTTCGCGGCGCCCTCGTCGCCGCGCTCGGCGATGACGACGTCGGCGCCGAACTCGCGGGCCAGGGCGGCCCGGTCCTCGTGTCGGGAGAAGACGATGACCTTCTCAGCCCCCAGGGCCTTGGCGGCCAGCACCGCGGACAGGCCCACGGCGCCGTCGCCGACCACCGCGATGGTCTTGCCGGGACCGGCTTGGGCCGCCACGGCCCCGAACCAGCCGGTTCCCAGGACGTCGGAGGCGGCGAGCAGCGAGGCGATGATCTCGGGGTCCTCGGGCTTGCCGCCGGGAACGACGACGAGGGTTCCGTCGGCCAGGGCCACGCGCGTGTACTCGGCCTGGGTGTCCCCGATGAAGCCGCCGTTGGCGCAGCGCGACTGGTAGCCGTCCTCGCAGATCTCGCAGGTGTTGTCGCTCAGGCAGAAGGAGCCGACGACGAAGTCGCCGACCTTGACGTTCTTGACCTCGTCGCCGACCTCGACGACGGTGCCCACGTACTCGTGGCCCATAGGGCGGGCCTCCTCCAGGGGGGAGATGCCCCGGTAGGGCCACAGGTCCGAGCCGCACACGCAGGCGGCCTCGAGCTTGACGACGGCGTCGGTGGGTTCGACGACGTGGGGGACCTCGCGGTCCTCGACGCGGACGTCACCGGCGGCGTGCATGACGACGCCGCGCATGGTGGTGGGCAGGGTGGGTGCAGAAGCAGTCACAAGCAGTCCTCACATCAGTGCGGGTTGATACGTGAAGACTAGGCGCGTGCCTCAACGTGGGTCCACCGTCTGGCAGGTTCTATCAGGGCTACCCAGTGGGGCTGCGGGGGACCGGCCTCGGTTTAGGGGGTGGCGTGATTCGGCCCGAGAGCGGGCGAAGACCGGTGCCGGCGAGCGGGCGGCGACGGTTGCGGACGATCACGGATGATCGCGCTCGGCCGAAGCCCGATTGCGGGCCCTTCCAGTCCCTACCCGGCCACACCTGCCGGCGTCGTCGCAGCGGTCCCGCGCGGAAGGGGCAGAACCAGCGGGGTTCCGGTGAGAGGGTCGGAGATGACCTGGGCCTCCAGGCCGAGGGCTTCCTCGATTTTCCGGGTCGGTGCTGGTTGGAATCTTGGCGGCCTGAGTTGAGTGTGCTGCGGGCTGAGTGTCGGGCTACCCGTGGGGTGTCGTTTCGGTTGTGTGATGGTTGGTGGAGTCCTATGAGGTCAGGTGGCGGAGTGTGAGCGCGGCTCACGCAGCCACATCGCTTCTCCTCGACCTCGGACGCGAGCGGGTGGCCGCGGGCCAGGGTGACGCGAGGGTCGCTGAACTGCCCCTCTGGGGCGTGGAGGCTCCTGTGTCGCGGTTTTCCACAGGGTGGCGTCAAGGTCTGGTGTGGGGGCGTGTGGACGGGTAATGTCAATACACCACCTGGACGGGCAGCGTCGCCCGGCCAGGGGGTGCATGGAGTTGTTTCGGCGGCGAGGAGGCTTCCGTGATCAGTGCGTCCCTACGATCCCCCACACCCACAGGTGTACGGCAGCCAGCAACCAGCCCCGACCAGACGGCCCCACCAAAACGACACCCCATGATGCAAAGCCCTCAATCCCGCCTGGACCCCGACGGCTCCAGCGGGCACGCGGAGCAACTGGCTCTACGTGGAAGGCGGGAACGGTTGAGCGGGTCGGCGCTGTTGGGGCGCCGGGGTTGGTCTGGTGCTCGTCTCGGGCGCCGGAGGGGTGTGGCTGGATTGGTGGCGGTGTGTGTGCTGGCGCTGGGGGTGGCGGCCTGCTCGTTGAAGGATGCCGAGGCCGAGGCCAGCGCCAGCGCGAGTGCCAGCGCATCCGCTGCTATCGCCCGGGCTGAGAAGGGCGTCGCCGACGCCAACGCCTCGGCAAGCGCCTCCCGGGACGCTGCTCTGACCCCCGATCTCAAGGCCAAGCGCGACGCCGCCCTGGCAGAACCCGCACCCGCCAAGCCTGAGCAGATGAACCAGGAGAGCCCCGAGGGGGCCGCTTCCAGTGTTCGCTACTTCCTCGAGCTCTACCGCTACGCCTTCATGACCGGCAACACCACCGAACTAGCTGCCATGAGCGATGACCGCTGCAAGTTCTGCCAGTCCACTATCGATGACGCCAACGACATCCACAGCAAAGGGGGATGGGCAGACAAGTGGGATCAGGAAATCATCGAAATGACCTTCTATGAGAAGCTAAAAGGTTACGACTACAACAGAGTCAAGGTCATCGTCAACTACGGAAAGATGGCTTCATACTACGGAGATGGAAGTAATCCCACCACCTCTGAAGCAATAACTGGGCAGGAGGTGAACTTCGGAATTCGATACAATAATGGCAGATGGATGATTGGGGCTGTTGAGGTGGTTTCAAAATGAAAGCAAGATGCAGTATTGCCGCTGCTATAGTTTCGGTTTTACTTCTCGTGACCCCTTCTTTGAGGGCTGAAGAACAAGATTCCAATGCTCCTGGGGCGAAGTTAGGGGCGAGAAACGTCGACGGTGGCAGTCAGGCCTATGGCGAGGTGACTGAGACCGTTCCGCAGGAGGGGACGCCGGGTTCTGAAGAGCCTCCGTCTCAGGAGCGTCCGGCTGTGGTGGCCTCCGACCCGTCGATGTGGGATGAGAAGCCCCAGCAAAAATGCATGCCTCAGAAGGACGAATCCGGGCATATAAGCGACAAGTGCTACAACCCACCAAGCGACGGGCCTGCTCAACCCGCCGAACCCACCAACGGTGGTGGGCCCCGCACGATCACGATCACCACCCGCCAGGCGGCCACGCTCATCGCCTCCGGCTCGGGCATCACCCGTCAGCCCCCAGGGCCGCAGGTCGTCATCTCCATGCCCTTCATCGTCTACACCAACCCCGCCGTGCGCTACCAGACCACCACCATCCTGGGCACCCCCATCGAGGTCGAGTTCACCCCCACCTCCTACACCTGGAACTGGGGAGACGGCACCACCACAACCACCACCGACCCCGGAGCCCCCTACCCCAACCAGACCGTCACCCACCACTACCAGCACACCGCCACCGCCGTCACCACCACCCTGACCACCACCTGGACCACCCGCTACCGCCCCCAAGGCGACACCACCTGGCACCCCATCGACGGCACCATCACCACCACCGAGACCTCCACCCCCTACGACCTCGTCCGCATCATCACCTACCTCACCGACGACGCCGAAGAAGCCCAAGGCCACTAACTCCCCACACGCCTGCTCCACTCACATCTCGCCATCTCCACTCGCGTGATGCGAGCAAACATCACGACACCGAAAACACCATCCCCCAGGGGTGGGTCCGGAATCCCTACTGGCCCCGCTTGAGGTCCGCCATCTCAGATACGCCGAGGTGAGCGGGCCTCATCCAGCCGGGCATCCCTCCACACCCAGAAGTCAGGCACCCAACACCGCAGGCACCTTTTAGGCGGATGAGCCAGACGTCCATGCCTTCATCCCATCCTCAAGGTTGAGGAGTCGCCCTGGGTAGCCAGCCGCTTTCAGTGCTTCGATGGCCCGGACCGAGCGCACCCCAGCAGCGCACACAACGACAGTCAACCGGCTCGCGTCCAGCTCACCCATACGCACCACCACCTCGCGCAGTGGAATGTGCTGGGCTCCCTCCAGTGGCTCGAGCGCCACCTCGACGTCCTCGCGCACGTCCAGCAGCGCCGGTGGCTCGGCAGCGTCCAGGAGCCCCTGCAGCTCGGCAACAGAGATGATGCCCTCCGCCGATCCTGATGTCTGGGCCTCTCCAGCCACCTGAGTCCAGGGGCATGTACTGGAGCCCGACTCGGGGTGCCCGGCTTGCCGGTGGGAGTCCTCCCTGGTGGCTCGTGCATGGGGCTGCGCATCGGCATCAGGAGCCTGGGGGAGCACGCAGGCATCAGCCCCCGTGACCAGCCCGGTGATACTCGGGTTCTCCCCGCACACCGGGCAGGCCGGGTTCTTCGCCACCGGAATCTCCCGCAGGTGCGCCCCCCCCCAGGCATCGAGCATCGCCAGGCGCCCCAGCAGCGGCTGGGCGCCACCGATGACCAGCTTGAGCGCCTCGGCGGCTTGCATCGTCCCGATGATGCCGGGCAGCACTCCCAGCACCCCGGCCTCCGCGCAGGAGGGCACCGATCCTGCGGGCGGCGGGGCGGGGTGCAGGCACCGGTAGCACGGTCCCCGGCGCGCGTCGAAAACCCCCACCTGCCCGTTGAACCCCAGTACCGCCCCGTGCACCAGCGGCAGCCCCAGCATGACGGTGGCGTCATTGACCAGGTACCGCGTGGGGAAGTTGTCCGTGCCGTCAATGACCACGTCCCAGCCGCCCAGAAGGCCCCGGGCGTTATCGGCCGTCAACCGCCTCCGGTGGGCAACGACCTCAACGTCAGGATTGAGCGCCCTGATCGCCTCGGCCGCCGAGTCCACCTTGGGGCGCCCCACGGCCGCCGTGGCGTGAATGACCTGGCGTTGCAGGTTGGACACGTCGACGTTGTCGTCGTCAATGAGCCCGATCGTCCCCACTCCGGCGGCCGCCAGGTACAGGGCCGCCGGCGCCCCGAGCCCACCGGCACCGATGAGCAGGATTCGGGAGGCGCGGATGCGCTGCTGCCCCACGAGCCCCACCTGCGGCACGAGGGCATTGCGGTGGTAGCGCTCCAGCTCATCGCGGCTCAGCGGTCGTAGACGCTCCTCAGCGATCACCGAACCGCAGACGCCATCCAGATCGCTTCCCTCAACAGCGCTCACTTCGCCCTCCCTCATCCTCGCCCGGTTCTTCATCCAAGGTCTCAGCGCCGCGGTCCTCAACCCCGGCGAGCCAGGATACGCACCTGCACCGCCTTGATGACGCAGCAGACCTCCCGGCCCTCGGTGATGCCGAGCTCGGCCACGGCACCCGCGGTGACCGCCGCTGACAGCCGCTGCCCCTCCTCGAGCTCCAGGCGCACACTCACCAGCGCCCCGGAGCGCTCCAGCCCCGTCACCCGGCCGGTCAGGACATTGCGGGGACTGCCGTGCGGTGCCTGCCGGTAGAGGGCGACGGCGTCGGGCGGCACCAGCGCAATACCCGGCGCTCCGGGGTGCAACACCTCGTCATGGCTGTCGCGGACGGCCGGCTCGCCGACCTGCCGGCCAGTGGCCTCCTCCCGGGGACGGCCGTGGATGACCTGCCCTGACGGCAGCCGCAACCCGGGAGCCTCGGCGTCGCCGTCGATGACCCCCGTGAGCACGGCCGTCCCCGTCAGGTGGGCGACGAAGTCCGAACGCGGCGCGGACAGGACCCGCGCCGTCGGCCCCTGCTCCACCACTCGGCCCCGGTCCAGGACGACGACGTCCTCAGCCAGCGCCGTCAGGTCCAGGACGTCATGGGTCACCAGCAGCAGTGTCAGTCCCTCCTCGGCGCAACGGCGAGCCACCAGGCGGCGCATCTCCTGGCGGGCGGTGACGTCCAGGGCGGCCATCGGCTCGTCCAGGACCAGCAGGCGAGGCCCCGTCGCCAGCGCCCGAGCCAGCGCCACCCGGGCCGCCTGCCCGCCCGAGAGCGCGCCACCCGAACGGGAGGCCAGGTGAGCGGCCCCGACGGCGGCCAGCTCGGCGCGGGCCCGACGCGTCGCCTCCGCCCGGCTCACCCCCTGGCAGCGCAGCGCGAACACCACGTTGCCCAGCACCGACATGTGGGTGAAGACGCCCGGCTCCTGGCTGAGCAGCGCCACCCGGCGGCGCCCCGCCCGAATGAAGCGCCCAGGGCCGTCCAGCACTCGTCCACCGAGCACCACTCGACCGTTCTCAGCATCCAGCAGACCGGCCACCACGGAGCAGACCGTCGACTTGCCCGAGCCATTAGGACCGATGAGAGCCGTCGTGCGCCCCGCCTCCACCTCCAGGTCGACGGCGACATCACGCTCCGGCAGCTCGAAGGCGACCTGCAGGTCCTGGCCACGCCCGGTGCCCTGGGGCGACTCGGCAGTCCGGTCATCCCCGCCCGGGGCCGAGGGCTCCGAGCTCTGGGGCTCCGACGCAGCGGCTTCGTGGTCCTGGTGTCCGTGGCGGGCCAGCAGGTGGCTGGCCACCCTGCCCCAGTCGATGTTGGTCGCCCCGACGATGACGAAGGACAGCCCGATGAGCACGGCGGCGAGGGCCAACGAGGTGGCTGTGTCCTTCTCCCGCTCCAGGTAGATGGCCAGTGGCATCGTACGGGTGACGCCCTCCTTGGAGCCCGCGAAGGCGATGGTCGCCCCGAACTCGCCCAGGCTCCGGCCCAGGGCCAGGGCGGTGCCCCGGGCCAGAGCCGGCGTCGCCAGCGGCAGCGTTACCTGCGCCAGAACCCGCCATGGGCCGGCCCCGAGGCTCCGGGCGGTGACTTCGGCCTGCTTGTCGCGGCTGCGCAGCGCCGCCTCCAGGGTGACCACCAGGAAAGGCATGGAGACGAACACCTGGGCGATGACCACCGCAGTGGTGGAGAAGGCGATGGGAACTCCCCACTCCTTCAGCTGCGCCCCCAGCAAGCCCCGGTTCCCCAACGTGGACAGCAGCGCGATACCGGCCACCACCGGTGGCATCGTCATCGGCAGCACCGCGAGGATCCGCGCGATCCTCACACCCGGCCAGCTGCGGGACAGCAGCAGCGCCAGCGGTACACCCAGCACCACGCAGATGACCGTGGAGGTCAGGCAGGTGCGGATCGAGAGCCACAGCGCAGCCTGCGCCGACGGCGTCGCCAGCAGCTGGGGGAGCTGCCCCCAGGACACGCGAGTCCCCATGCCCACCAGGGGCAGAACGATCGCGCAACCTCCCAAGACGGCCAGCGCGGTCACGAGGACGGGCAAAGGCGAACGAGCGGCCCGCCCACGCCCCAGGAGGGCGCGAACGGGCCGTCGTACCGACTGCTGCTCGGAGAGCGCAACGGGGGGCATCTGGTTCACAGAATCATGTGTACCAGGTCGCCGAGTCAGACCTGCAAGCCGTCACGGAGCGGTCGTCTCCGCGGTGGACTTGTTCGCCTCCGGGGCGGACGACCCCTCAGCGGTCGCGGCCTGGGACGGGGCGGTGCTCGCTGCGGTACCGCCCCCAGCGCTGGAGCTCGCCCCGGCACTCGCGCTGGCAGTGGTGCTGCCGGGCTTGCCGAAGCCGTGCTTGGCCAGGATCTCCTGACCGGCCTTGCCGGTGACGGCGTCAATGAATGCCTGAGCGCCCGCAGGGTTCTCGGGCTCGGCCGTCTGGGCGATCGGGTAGTGGTTGACGACGCCGCCGTCGGGGATGTCGATCTTGTCCGCCTTGTCCTTGGCGGCCGCGGCGTCAGTGGTGTAGACGATGCCGGCGTCGGCCTCACCGGACTCGACCTTGCCTCGCACGTCGGTCACCTTCTGCTCCTCGGAGACCGGGTTGAGAGTGACTCCCTGCGCGGCGGCGAGCTTCTTGGTGGCCTCACCGCAGGGCACCTCGGGGGCGCAGATGACCAGGTTGGCGCCCTCCAGCGACGAGTCCAGCCCGGTGATCTTCTTGGGGTTGCCCTTGGGGACGATGAGGGTCAGGACGTTGGTGGCGAACTCGGTCTGGTCCCCGACCAGCTTCTGGTCCGCAGCGGTCTTCATCGTGGAGTTGTTGGCGGTGGCCAGGACATCGGCGCTGTTACCGCCCGCCAGGGAGGACACCAGGTCCTGGGAACCCTGGAAGTCGAAGGTGACATCCAGGCCGGGGTTGTCCTTCTCCACGGTCTTCTCGATCTCCTCGAAGGCGTTCTGGAGGGAGGCGGCGGCCAGGACCGTGACCTTGCCGGTGGCCTTCTGCACGCCGCCCGAGGCGCTTGCGGAGGCGGCGCCCGAAGCGGCGCCGGTGGAGCTGTTGGAGGCGGAGCCGCCGCAGGCGGCCAGGGAGACGGCGGAGAGCAGGCTGACGGCGGCGATGGCCGCGCGGCGGGAGACACTCAATGCGTGTCCTTTCGAGAAGGCAGGGCGGCCGGTTCAGGCTCCCTGGGAGGGGGTGACGTCGTTGACCCCCTGGTTGCCGGTTCCCTGGGTCCGTACCGGGGTCCAGCCGCGTGAGGTCCGTGCAGTGGAGGTGGCGCCCTCGCGTGAACGGTAGACCACGTAGGGGCGGGTCACGTAGCCCACGGGTGCGGAGACCACGTGGACCAGGCGGGTGAAGGGCCAGATCGCCAGGAGCAGGAAGCCGGCGATGACGTGGAGCTTGAAGGAGACCGGCACGTCGGCCATGAGCTCGGGGCGAGGCTGGAGGATCAGCACCGAGCGCAGCCAGGGGCTGATCGTCTCGCGGTAGTCGTAGCCGTGGGCGTCGGCGAGCTGGTTGAGGACCGTGGCGGCCGATCCCAGCAGGATCGGGACGATGAGGAAGCAGTACATGACCAGGTCGTTGCGGGTGGTGGCCAGGCGCACGCTCTTGACGACGAGGCGCCGGTAGATGAGCCCTGCCAGGCCCACGATCGTCATGATGGCCGCGAAGGTTCCCAGGTAGGTGGCGCCCAGGTGGTACATGTGCTGGGAGATGCCCAGCATCTCGGTGACGTCCTTGGGCACCAGGAGCCCGACGACGTGACCGCCCATCACCATGAGGAAGCCCAGGTGGAACAGGGGGGAGGCCAGGCGCAGGATGCGGGACTCGTTCCACTGCGAGGAGCGGGAGGTCCACCCGAACTGGTCGGTGCGCCACCGCCAGATCATGCCTGCCACCAGCAGCACCAGGCTGGCGTAGGGCAGGGCCACCCACATGAGGTTCTGCTGAATCGGGCTCATGTCATGCTCTCCTGGCTGCTCGTGAGGGGGACGGGTCGGCGACTGGTACGGAGCCCGGCACGGCGGGTGCACCGGACAGGCTCGGGTTGCGCACGGGGATGGTGGGGAAGGGCAGGGTGTCGGTGACTCCGACGGTCTCGGTGGGCGGGCCGGCTGCCACGAGGGCGCGCACGCGCTCGGCGGTGGCCTCGTCGATCCGTGGCAGGGTCATCGAGACGGCCTCCACCAGTCCCGCATAGGGGGAGGCGGCGTCGGCCAGGGCGCTGCGCAGCACCTCGATGCCCTCGCGGTGGGAGGACAGGAGCGTGCCGGCCACCTCATCACCGCTGCGCGCGGACAGCTCGAGGACCACCGGCAGGTAGTCGGGCAGCTCATCAGCGGCCATCTCGTATCCGGCCGCTGCCAGCGCTTGCTTGAAGGCCAGCAGCGCGGCGCCCCGGTGCCGGGTGTCGCCCACCGTGTAGTACGTCAGGTACAGGCAGCAGCGCCGGCGTCGGTCGAAGACCTCCACGTAGTGCTCGGCCATGGCCCGCTCGCCGCGGCGCCGTGCCTGAGTGATGAACTCTTCCAGTAGGACGGCCACCTCCGCCGGCAGCGTGGCCAGCTCGGCCTCGACGGCGTTCAGACGCGTCTCCAGAGTGCCCTCGGCCGGGTAGTCCAGCAGCAGCGAGGCCGCCATGTGCACGGTGGCTCGCTGAGAGGGCGTCAGGTGCACCTCGGTGGGTTCCTGAAGGGCCCGGGGGGCGCGGACGAAGGAGACCATCTCAGAGGTCCCTGGGGGCCGCGACCGCCGGGCCGGTCGAGGAGTCGGCCACCTGGGCCTGCCCCACCGGCTCAGGCACGCCGACCTGCGGCATGCCCGGGCCGGCAGCCGGCACCGGCTCGCGGCGCACGGTCGGCAGCGGCAGGCTCACCGGGCCGTTGTTGACGCCGCCGGCACCGCCCTGACCGTGGAAGGAGGCGACGTCGGGGTGGCATCCGGCCGGTGCGCCCTCACCCAGAAGGGTCTTGACGTCGTTGCCCATGGACTCCATGCCGCGGGGGACCTCGGGCTTGGTGGTGGGGATGACGTAGCGGTCGTCGTACTTGGCGATGGCCAGCAGGCGGTACATGGCCTCCAGCTTCTTGCCGTCCAGGCCCACGGCGGCGGCGATGGCGGGGTCGGGCTCGCGGCCCAGGCGCACGTCGCGCATGTGGGAGCGCATCGCGGCCAGGCGCCGCAGCACGAGCTCCACCGTGTTGGTCTCACCGGCCGTGAACAGGCCCGCCAGGTACTCCAGCGGGATGCGCATGTCGGAGACGGCCGTGAGCAGCACCTTGTAGTTCTCGCCGTCCAGGCCGGCGGCCGCGACCTCGTCGACGACCGGGGAGAGCGGCGGGATGTACCAGACCATCGGCATGGTGCGGTACTCGGGGTGCAGGGGCAGGGCCACCTCGTAGGTGTCGATGAGGTCCCAGATGGGGGAGGCCTGGGCCGCCTCGATCCAGTTGTCCGGGACACCCTCGGCGCGCGCGCCCGCCACGACCTCGGGGTCGTGGGGGTTGAGGAGGATCTCGCGCTGGGCCATGTAGAGGTCCTGCGGGTCCTTGACGGCGGCGGCCTGTGAGACGCGATCGGCGTCGTAGAGGAGGACGCCCAGGTAGCGCAGGCGGCCCACGCAGGTCTCCGAGCACACGGTGGGCTCGCCGATCTCCAGACGCGGGTAGCACAGGGTGCACTTCTCGGCCTTGCCGGTGGCGTGGTTGAAGTAGACCTTCTTGTAAGGGCAGGAGGACACGCACATGCGCCAGCCGCGGCAGGCGTCCTGGTCCACCAGGACGATGCCGTCCTCGGTGCGCTTGTACATGGCGCCCGACGGGCAGGCGGACACGCAGGTGGGGTTGAGGCAGTGCTCGCAGATGCGCGGCAGGTAGAACATGAAGGCCGACTCGATGTCGGTGCGCACCTTCGTGCTCATCGCCTCGATGATCGGGTCCTGCTGGAGGGTCTCCATGGAGCCGCCCAGGTCGTCGTCCCAGTTGGGGCCCCACTTGATGGTGGGCATGTACTCGCCGGTCAGCTGGCTCTTGGCGCGTGCCACCGGAAGCGCCGGGGAGTCCTTCGGGGCCGAGAGCAGCTTGTCGTACTCGTAGGTCCACGGCTCGTAGTAGTCCTCGACCGTGGGCATCTCCGGGTTGGCGAAGATGTTGGCCAGGCGGCGCAGGCGTCCGCCCGAGCGGGGCCGCAGGCGGCCCGAGGCCGTGCGCTCCCAGCCGCCGCGCCAGGTGTCCTGGTCCTCCCAGCCCTTGGGGTAGCCGACGCCGGGACGGGTCTCGACGTTGTTGAACCACATGTACTCGGTGCCCTCACGGTTGGTCCAGGCCTGCTTGCAGGTCACTGAACAGGTGTGGCAGCCGATGCACTTGTCGAGGTTCATCACCATTGCGATCTGGGCCATGACCTTCATCAGAAAGTCACCTCCTGGTTGCTGCGGCGACGGATAAGCGTGACCTCGTCGCGGTTGTTGCCCGTGGGGCCGATGTAGTTGAAGGCGTAGGCCAGCTGCCCGTAGCCGCCGGCGAAGTGGCTGGGCTTGAGCACGATCCGGGTCAGCGAGTTATGCGTCCCGCCACGCCTGCCACTGGACTCGGTCAGCGGGGTGTTCATGGTGCGCTCCTGGGCGTGGTGCATGAAGACCATGCCCTCGGGGATGCGGTGGGAGACGATAGCGCGCGCCGCCACGATGCCGTTGCGGTTGTAGGCCTCGACCCACTCGTTGTCCTTGACTCCGATCTTGTCGGCGTCCTGGGGGCTCATCCAGATGGTCTGGCCCCCGCGTCCCAGCGTGAGCATGTGCAGGTTGTCGAAGTACTGCGAGTGGATCGCCCACTTGTTGTGCGCGGTGATGTAGCGCACTGCGACCTCCGCCGTGCCCGCCTGGCTCGTGGACACTGAGCCCGGCGCGGCCTCCCCGTACAGGGCGTGGAAGTCCAGCGGTGGCCGGAAGACCGGCAGGGACTCGCCCATGTCCCGCATCCAGTCGTGGTCGAGGTAGTAGTGCATGCGCCCGGTCAGGGTGTGCCAGGGCTTGGCGTGCTCCACGTTGACCACGAAGGCCGAGTAGCGCCGCCCGCCGTGCTCGGAGCCGGACCACTCCGGGGAGGTGATGACCCCCTGGGGCTTGACCTGGGTGTCGGCGAAGGAGATGAGCTTGCCGGCCTCCTCCTCGCTGAGCTCGACCAGCGGGGTGCCGGTGCGCTTGGACAGCGTGTCCCAGCCCTCGGTGGAGATGCGTCCGTTGGTGGTGCCCGACAGCGCCAGGATCGCGTCGGCGGCGCGGATGTCGGTGTCGAGCAGCGGCCGGCCGGCGGCCTCGCCGTCGGTGGAGACCCCGTGGTTGCGGGCCAGGCGCTCCACCTCCGGCCCGGGCTTGAGCATGATGCCCTTGCAGGGCAGCCCCAGCTTCTCGGCCAGGGGGCCCAGGGCGTCGAACTTGGCCCGGATCTGGGTGTAGTCGCGCTGGGTGGGTACCAGCTTGGGCATCGTCACTCCCGGCACCCACTCCTGGGGGAGGGAGGACACGTCGCCGTGCGCCATCGTCAGGGCGTCGGGGGTGTCGTGGTTGAGGGGTGCGGCGACGACGTCGGTCTGGGTGCCCAGGTAACGCGGGGCCCAGGCGGAGATGAGCTCGGCCAGGGTCTGGAAGACCTGGAAGTCGGTGCGCGCCTCCCAGGGCGGGTCGATGGCCGCGTTGAAGGAGTGCACGAAGGGGTGCATGTCGGTCGAGGAGATGTCGTGCTTCTCGTACCAGGTGGCCGCCGGCAGGACGACGTCGGAGTGCAGGGTGGTGGAGGTGTTGCGGAAGTCCGCGGTCCACATGAGATCGAGCTTGCCCACGGGGGCCTCGTCGCGCCATGTCACCGAGGCGGGACGCTGCTCGGCCGGGGTCTCGACGGCGTTGACGTCGTTGTCCGCACCCACCATGTGGCGCAAGAAGAACTCCGTGCCCTTGGCCGAGCTGCCCAGCAGGTTCGTGCGCCACGAGCACAGGATGCGCGGGAAATTCTCGGGGGCGTCGGGGTCCTCGCAGGCGAAGCGCAGCTCGCCGGAGCGCAGCTGCTCGACGACGTAGTCCTTGGGGTCCATGCCCGCCTCGGCGGCCTGCTGGCCCAGAAGCAGCGGGCTGCGGTTGAAGGTCGGGTAGGACGGCGTCCACCCGCGCTTCATGGCCTCGACCATGGCGTCGGTCGTCGTCTTGCCCGCCAGGGTCCCGGGCCCCAGCGGGGAGGCGAGGCGCTCGGCAGAGGTGGCGTCGTAGCGCCACTGGTCGGTGGTGATGTACCAGAAGCCGGTGGCGATCATCTGCCGGGCCGGGCGGTGCCAGTCCAGGGCGAAGGCGTACTGCTGGAAGCCGCTGAGCGGGCGGACCTTCTCCTGACCCACGTAGTGGGCCCAGCCGCCGCCGTTGACGCCCTGGGTGGCGCACATGGAGGTCAGTGCCAGGATCGTCCGGTAGATCTGGTCGGCGTGGTAGTAGTGGTTGATGCCTGCGCCCATGACGATCTGGGAGCGGCCGCCTGACTCCACGGCATTGAGGGCGAAATCGCGCGCCACCTGGATGATGGCGGGGCCCGGAACGCCGGTGATCTCGCTGGCCCAGGCTGGTGTGCCCGGGACCGTGGCGTCCTGGTAGTCCGCGGGCCACTCGCCCGGCATGGAGGGGCGCTCGACGGCGTACTGGGCCAGGAGCAGGTCGTAGACGGTGGTGACCAGGCGGTCCCCGATGCGGGTGACCGGCACGCCGCGGCGCACGACGCCGCCGCCCACGGATCCCTCGGGAGTGGAGGAACCGGGCAGGTCGAAGCGGGGCAGGAGCACCTCGGCGGCCTGCACCTGGGGGCCCTCGCCGTGCAGGTCCAGGATGCTCATGACCGGGTCGACGCCGTCCATGAGCAGGTTCCACTTGCCCTCACCCTCGGGGGTGAAGCGGTCGGCCAGCGTGCCGCCGGGGTCGGCCGGGCCGCGCTCGCGGTCCCACACGAGGGGACGGAACTCGTTCTTCGGGGCGCCGGTGGCGACACCGTTGACGTCGGAGGCCGTCACGAAGCGCCCGGGCACATAGCTGGTGCCGTCGGGGGAGGGCTCCAGCCCGATGAGGAAGGGGGAGTCGGTGTGACGGCGCATGTAGTCCAGGAAGAAGGACTCCTCGCGCTTGACGTGGAACTCGGAGAGGATGACGTGCCCCATCGCCTGGGCCAGAGCGCCGTCGGTGCCCGGGGCCACACGCAGCCACTGGTCGGCGAACTTGGTGTTGTCGGCGTAGTCGGGGGAGACGGCCACGACCTTCTGCCCGTGGTAGCGGGCCTCGGTCATGAAGTGGGCGTCCGGGGTACGGGTCAGCGGCAGGTTGGAGCCCCACATCATGAGGTACTGGGCGTTGTACCAGTCGCCGGCCTCGGGGACGTCGGTCTGGTCTCCGAAGACCTGCGGTGAGGCCGGCGGCAGGTCGGCGTACCAGTCGTAGAAGGAGAGCATCGCGCCGCCGATGAGCTCGTGGAGACGGGCACCGGAGCCGTAGGAGACCTGGGACATGGCCGGGATGACGGTGAAGCCGGCGATCCGGTCCGGTCCCCAGGCGCGGATGGTGTGGACGTAGGCGGCCGCGACGATCTCCATGGCCTCGTCCCAGCCCACGCGCACCATGCCGCCCTTGCCTCGGGCCGACTTGTAGGCCTTGGCGGTGGTGGGGTCACCGGTGACCTGCGCCCAGGCGGCGACCGGGTCGCCGTCGTTGTCGGCCTTCGCGGCGCGGAAGGCATCCAGCAGGACTGAGCGCACGTAGGGGTAGCGGATGCGCGTGGGGGAGTAGGTGTACCAGGAGAAGGCCGCGCCACGCGGGCAGCCGCGGGGCTCGTACTCGGGCATGTCCGGCCCCGTGGTGGGGTAGTCGGTGATCTGCTTCTCCCAGGTGATGATGCCGTCGGAGACGTAGACCTCCCAGGCGCACGACCCGGTGCAGTTGACCCCGTGGGTGGAGTGGACCATCTTGTCGTGGCTCCACCGGTGCCTGTAGAAGGTGTCGGACTCGCGCCCACCGGTCAGGAACAGGCGGCGGGCGTCGGCAGAGGCTTGTCCTCGACGCAGGTACGAGCCCAGCGTGAGCAGTCCGGGGGCGTTCTCGACCTGCTGGTCGGGCCCAGGGACGATCCCGGGGCCGGTGGTCTGGGAGCCGGTGGTGCTCATCAATGGTCCTTTGGTCCGTGAAGCTGGCGGGTTACTGGTGGTTGGTGGCCCGGAGCCGGTGGGGGCGGGCGTTGAGTGGTTCTGGCTGCTCCCGGCGGATGCGACCAGGACGCTGGTCGCATCCGCCGTCGAGCTGGTCAGTCGGTTGTGGGCGGCGGCCCCGACGGGGAGGTCCCGGCCGGGGCCGGGTGCCGGATCAGCCCGGACGCTTGGCGCCCGGCTTGGCGTAGCGGATCCAGCAGATGGCGGCGCACAGGACGCAGAAGACGGCGCAGCCGTAGAAGAAGACGTGCGTCGGCATGAGGGTCAGGGCGATACCGACCAGGAAGGGGCCGAGCGAGGCGACGGCGGCGGTGAAGCCGATGGCGCCGCCGGCCTGGCGCTTGGGCATGATCATCGGCATCTGCTTGAAGGTCGAAGCGTTGCCGACGCCGGCGAAGAAGAACATGGCCAGCAGCGCCACCATGAAGATGGTGAAGTCGGCCGGGTCGTCCGCGGCGGCCACCAGGTATCCGCACCAGGCCATCGTGACGGCCATACCGATGGCGGAGACGAAGGTCCAGATGGCTCCGCCGAAGCGGTCGCACAGGGGCCCCCAGGCGAAGCGCAGGAAGGAGCCGATGAGGGTGCCGATGAAGGCGTAGGAGGCTCCCTGGGGCAGGTCCGCCTTGGCGAAGTGGTCGGCCAGGTCGGAGGTGGCGCCGTAGTTGTTGTTGATGATGTTGGCGGTCTGGGCGGCGAACCCGGAGAAGACGCCGAAGGTCATGATGTACAGGACCGTCATGAGCCAGGTGTCGAGGTTGCCGAAGATGTCCATCTGCTCCTTGATGTTGGCCTTGAGCGGGACGTCCTTGATGTAGCGGAAGGTCAGGAAGGCCGCGATGAGGGACCAGGGCAGGAAGAAGACGGTGGCGTTGATGACCATGGGGGCGCCCTCGTGGTGGGGGGCGACCCAGGTCAGTCCGAACAGGCTGATGCTCATGAGGAAGGGGGCGGCGAGCTGAATGATGCTCATACCCATGTTGCCCAGGCCTCCCTGCAGGCCCAGGGCGGTGCCGGCCAGGCGCTTGGGGAAGTAGAAGCCGGTCGACGGCATGTAGCCGGAGAAGGTGGCGGCCCCGATACCGCAGGCGAAGGACAGAGCGAGCAGGACACCGAAGGAGGTGTTGTGGTTCTGCACCGCGAAGAACCAGCCGAGCATCGGCAGGATGTACAGCAGGGAGGACCAGCCGATCATCTTGCGGGCGCCGATGGTGGCGGGCAGGAACATGTAGATCAGGCGCAGCGCGGCACAGGACAGGCCCGGCATCGAGGTGATCCAGTAGATCTGGTTCTTGGTCAGGTGGAAGCCGATGTCGTTGAGCCTGGGGGCGACCGCACTGGGTAGGAACCAGACGGTGAAGCCGAGCATGAGGGAGAAGGTGGTGATTGCCAGAGTGGTCCAGGCGATCTTCGCGGACCAGTTCTCCGGCTCCTCGGGGTTCCACCCTGTGAGGACGCGACCGGAGGTGTCAAGCGTGGGCATAGGGCTCCTGCTGTGTGTAAGGCCCGGTCTGCTCGGCGACGGCGCCGTGGACCTGAGGCTGTTGTGACGATGTGGGAGGGAGCGTGCGGGCACGCGCCGCCCTCATGATGCACGTCTGTGGTCAGATCTTCAGGCTGGAGGGGATTGTTTGAGCAATACAAGGGGAAAACGGAGGGGTGGCCGCGCTCGGCTTAAGCAAATTAAGTTAAACTCAGGTTATCTAATTAATGTGGGGGGTGGAGTGAGAGCGCCGAGAACCCCTCGGTGGCCGGCTCCGACCGGAGAGTCTCGGCGGAGGCTCTCGCGGACTACGGTGGGCCCATGAGTGAGACCCCCATCGTCCAGAAGGGCCTGGCGGCCCTGCCCGAACCCGTCAAGGGCGCCGTCATCACCGTCTCCGACCGCTGCGTCAGCGGTGAGCGCGAGGATCTCTCCGGCCCACTGGCCCAGCGCCTCCTGGCCGAGCACGACGTCATCGTCGACACGGTGGACCTCGTGCCCGACGGCGTCGAGCCGGTGCGCGAGGCGATCAGGCGGGCGGTATCCGCCGGCGCGCGGGTGGTCCTGACCACGGGCGGTACCGGGGTCACCCCCCGAGACCTCACCCCGGAGGCCACGGCGCCACTGCTGGAGACCCGCATCGAGGGCATTGAGGCGCAGATCCGCGCCCACGGGTTGACCAAGACGCCGCTGGCGGGACTGTCCCGCGGCCTGGTTGGAGTGACCTCTCGCGGCGCCGACGGCGCCCTGATCGTCAATGCCCCCGGCTCGCGCGGCGGGGTCAAGGACACCGTCGCCGTCGTCGGCCCCCTGGTGCCCCACGTCCTGGAGCAGCTCGGCGGCGGAGACCACTGAGCGCCACCGGGCGCTACGGAGCGAATCGGCCTGAGTGGGCCCGTTACTCAGAGTCGCCCGCGTCCCAGGCGCGGACCTCGGCCCAGGTGTCCAGGTCCCGCACGACGTCCCGAGTCGTGGGTATCGCCGTGACACGGAGCGCCCCGAGGGCCCGGCGCACGGCGGTGTCCCGCAGAGGCACGCCGCCCGGGGCGACGGCCGCGGCCAGTGCCCGGCGGTGGTAGAGGCCCAGCAGGTACTGGGTGTGGTCGCCGTCGCGGGCGCAGACGCCGTCCAGCTCCCCTCCCGCTCCCAGTAGCGCCCGGTGCAGGGCCGGCAGCGCCCGCCAGGAGAAGGGCGCGTCGCAGGTGAGGATCCCGGTCAGTTCCGCAACCGGATCGCTCCTGCCCAGCAGCGCCAGCCCGGCCGCGATCCCGGCGACAGGCCCTCCCAGGGGAGGGTCCTCCAGCGCCCGCAGGACGCCGCCCGGCAGCGCGACCTCCGCCGGGGCGACGACGCACACGCGCCCGAGCGCCAGGCCCTGTTCCCGCAGCCGCTCCGCACCGGCCAGCACGTGGTCGAGCAGACGCGCCCCCCGGGCGACGACGTCGGGCTTGGAGACTCCGTCCAACCGCCTGCCGGTCCCCCCGGCCAGCACGATGACGTCGGCGACATCAGCGATATCGGCCGAGTCCGCGGAGCTCACAGCGGCGCCGGCCGCCTGCTCAGGCGCCGTCACCGCGCACCCAGTCCCCTGAGCGTCCCCCGGACTTGGCGACCACCTTGGCCTCGCGCAGCTCGACGCCGCGGTCCACTCCCTTGACCATGTCGACGATCGCCAGTCCCGCCACGGTGGCGGCGGTGAGGGCCTCCATCTCCACGCCTGTGCGGTCGGCCGTGCGCACCGTGGTCTCGATGCGCACGCCGCCGTCGACGATCTCCAGGTCCACGTGCGCCCCGTGCACGCCGATGACATGCGCCAGGGGGAGGAGCTCGGGGACCTTTTTTGTCGCCGCGATCCCGGCCACGCGGGCCACGGCGAGCACATCGCCCTTGGGGACAGAGCCGCTGCGCAGGGCGTCGACGATCGCCTCCGAGCAGGTCACGAAGGCGCTGGCACGGGCCTCGCGCACGGTCGGGGTCTTGGCGGTGACGTCCACCATGTAGGCGGCGCCCGCCTCGTCCAGGTGGGTGAGGGTGATCTCGGGGCGGGTAGTCATATGAGGCTCCTTCAATGGGGTGTGGGATCACATGTCGTGGACGCGGTCCGGGCTCTCGCGGGCGGCTCCCAAGCGGCTGCCCGCGAGCTCTACGAGGCGGACAACGGGATGAGGGGCAGCTCGTCGCCGACCTCGACCGCCTCGACCTCGGCGTCCACCACCGCCAGCGCCTGCGCGGCGTGCAGTGAGGCCACCAGGTGCGAGCCGGAACCCAGCCGGTGGGTGGGAGTGGCCCAGAGGTGACCCGAATCGTCGCCGACGTCGGAGCCGGTGGGGGCGTCAGTGAAACGCACCGGCACGTGCTGGCGCCGCCCCGGCGGGGTCCGCCAGCCCACCGCCGCACGTGCCGTCGGGCGAGGCCGGCCCGGAAGCGGCTCGGTACCGCCGTCCGCCGTGTCCTGCCCGGCCAGACGGGCCAAAGCCGGGGCCACGATCGTGGTGAAGGACACCAGGACACTCACCGGGTTGCCCGGCAGGCAGATGATCGGCACCCGCCGACCGTCGTCGGCGAGCACCCAGCCGTGCCCCTGGGGCTTGCCCGGCTGCATGGCCACCTTGACGAAGTCCAGACGCACCGGGGCCTCCTCGCCCCGCTGAGCCTGCGCCAGCATCGTCAGAGGATCGAAGGCCCCCGCGGACACGCCCCCGGAGGTGACGATGAGATCGGCGCCGGCCGCGGCCTGCTGCAGCACCTCGGCCAGGGCCTCGGCCGTGTCTCCGCTGCGGGCCACGCTCGTGCACACGGCCCCGTGCTCGGCGACCAGCCCGGCCAGCAGCAGGGAGTTGGAGTCGGGGATCGTTCCGGGCTCCAGCGCCTGGCCGGCGTCACGCAGCTCGGCCCCGGTGGAGACCACGGCCACGCGCACCTGCGCCCTCACCAGCACGGAGCCGAGCCCCACGGAGGCCAGGGCGGAGAGGGCCGCGGCGGACAGCCTCGTCCCCGCCGCCATGACCGGGTCGCCTGAGGCCACGTTCTCCCCGGCTCGGCGCACGTTGAGACCGGGACTCGCCGCGGCGCGGATCTCGACGCGCTCCGGAATCGGGTGCGGGCCGGGATCCTGGTCGGTGTCCTCCACCTTGACGATGGCGTCCGCACCCTCGGGCAGCATCGCCCCGGTCATGATCCGCTGGGCGGTTCCCGCCGCGAGGGGATGCGGTGCGGCACCGGCCGGAACATCCCCACTGACCGGCAGAACCACGGGCGTCTGTGGGCAGGCGCCGGTCGTGTCCTCAGCGCGCACCGCGTAACCGTCCATCGCCGAGTTCGTCCACGGCGGCACCGGGACGGCGGCGGTCACGTCCTCGGCCAGTACCCGGCCGTGGGCCCGCCCCAGCGCCAGGCGGCCGGCCTCCAGGGGTGAGAGGGCCTCAAGCACCTGGGCGACATAGTCCTCCAGGGGAATCATCTGCGCCATAGCGGTCCTTTCTCGACGAGCTGACCTGGGAGTCGCGACCTCAGGGTGGACGGTCGCGGGCGGGGCAGTGCCCGAACGTCCTGGGCCTATCATGCCCGTTCAGCCGGAGGCTCCCACATGGGTATGCTCGCGGCCGACCACCCGATGACGCCCAACCCGGTGCCCAGGACGAGGAGAACCCGTGACGCCCAGCCCCGACCAGCCCAGCCGGCCACTCCCGGCTTCCACGGCCCGCGTGGTACGAGCCGAGGTCACCGAGGCCCCCATCAGCGTCACCGAGCTCGCCGACGCCGTCCAGGACGCCGCCGCCGGCGCCGTCGTCACCTTCGAGGGCGTGGTCCGTAACCACGACGCCGAGCGCGCCGTCACCGGCATCGGCTACTCCTGCCACCCCATGGCCGGCCAGATCGTCGAGCAGATCGCCCAGGACGTGGCCCAGCGGGGTCGGGTGCGCGCCCTCGGCGTCGTCCACCGTGTCGGCGACCTGAGCGTCGGGGAGGCGGCGCTCGCGGTCGCAGTCAGCTCCGACCACCGCGCTGAGGCCTTCGCCGTGTGCAGCGAGATCGTCGAGGAGGTCAAGGAGCGCCTGCCGGTGTGGAAGCGCCAGACCTTCACCGACGGCTCGACCCAGTGGAGCAACATCGCCTGATCGCCCCTCCTTCTTCGCCGAGCCGGCATTCCTCGCGTACCCGGGAAGAAGAACGGTCGAGCGACGTGAAACCTGCCCGGATCGATGCGGGCGCGGTGCGGCATCGTGGTCGCAGACTCACCCTCCGGCGAAGGGAGGGAGTACGTCGACGGCGTCGCCGTCGGTCAAGGGCGTGAGCGAGTCCGCCGGGGTGGAGACCGAGTTGACCAAGAAGCTGCAGATCGGGACGACTCGCGCCATCTCCAGCCCCCTCCCGGCCAGCTGCTCGCGCAGACCCGCCAGCGTTGTGCCCCGGGGCAGCTCCAGACGCTCCTCAGGGCGCCCGGCGGCCTCAGCGGCCGCGGCGAAGTAGCGCAGGGTCACGGAGATCTGTTCCGGACCCGCTTGCGCGCCCGTCTTGGGGGACAGCTCGGGGGAGGGACTCATCGTGGTGGTTCCTTACGATTCGGGTCAGCCACCGATGGCCGACATGGTGCGCTGCGGGCGGGCGAAGCCGTCGCTCTCGGTCTGGGGGCTGTCCGAGCCGTGCGCGCGGGGCTTGCCCCAGGTGGCCCTGGCCCAGATGCGGATGAGCTCGTCGTCGTCGGCCCCGGCGCGCATGGGGCCGCGCAGGTCGGTCTCGGTGCTGGAGAACAGGCAGGTCATGAGGCGCCCGTCGGCCGTGATGCGGGTCCGGTCGCAGTCCGAGCAGAAGGGGGCGGTGACTGAGGCGATGACGCCCACCGTCCCGGCCGGGTAGTCCTGGCCCGACGCGCTTCCGGCGGCGACGCGCCACAGCGCAGCCGGACGACGGTCCGGACGGCCCACCTCGGTGAGGGTGAATCCGGCCTCCCGCAGCACCTCCAGGATCTGATCGACGCCGACGACGTCCTGGCTGCTCCAGGTCTCGCGCGGTCCCAGCGGCATGTGCTCGATGAACCGCAGCTGCCAGCCACGGCGCAGGCACTCGGCCAGGAGCCGTGGCGCGCGGTGCTCCACGGTGGTGGGCACGGCCACGGCATTGACCTTGATGGGAGCCAGGCCGGCCTCCTGGGCGCCGGCGATCCCCGTCAGGACGTCGGCGAGCCGGTCTCGGCGAGTGATGGCGGCGTAGTCCTGCGGGTCCAGGGAGTCGATGGAGACGTTGACGCGGTCCAGGCCCGCTGCACGCAGTCCGGCGGCCCGCCTCTCCAGCCCCAGGCCGTTCGTGGTCAGGGCGATGTCCGGCTTGACCCCTGTCGACGTCCGCAGCGCGGACAGTGAGCCGATGATCTCCTCCAGGTCCCGACGCAGTAGCGGCTCACCACCGGTCAGCCGGATGCGCTCCACCCCCAGGCGCTCGACGGCGATGCGCCCCAGACGGGTGAGCTCGGCAGTGGTCAGGAGATCCGGGGTGGGCAACCACTGGAGCCCCTGCGCGGGCATGCAGTAGGTGCAGCGCAGGTTGCAGCGGTCCGTGATGGACAGGCGCAGGTCGCGCACGGTGCGCCCGTAGCGGTCGATCAGCTGCTGGGGGACGTCGTCGTCAGCCAGGGCCGGCGGTACCGGGGCCGTCTCCTCGGGGAGGACCGAGCCCGACGGACCGGGACGTCCAGGTGGCTCGGGTAGCACCGACCGGGTCGTCGGCATGGGCAGGTCCGTGGAGGTCCCACGGATCCTGCCCGTACCGACGACCGCGGCATCGAGCGGTGCTGGCGTCATGCGTCGAGCATATCGGGAGCGCGCCGGTGGCACGGAGTGAGGCCCGATGAGGCCCTGAGCCCATGGCCCAGGGCTCAGAGCCGCGCGTACCTCCCGCCGACCGGCCGTGATGAGGCGCCGATCAGGCGGTGCGCAGGATCTCGACGCGGGCGAAGCCCTCGGACTGCTCCAGCAGCGTGTGCTGGAAGGTGAAGGGCAGCTGATCGATCTGGGCCAGCAGCGGGGTGGGCACGTGCGGGGCCACCAGGTCGAAGCCCTCACCGGGGTTCAGGGAGGAGGCGGCACCGATGACCGCGGCGTGGCGCAGACGGTGCGGGATGGCGCGCGCGTCCAGGGTGAGGCGCTCATCGCTGTGCTCGTGGCAGCCGCAGCTGGACTTCTTCTCAGTGACGGGCAGCAGCTCGGGGCTCTCGCTCATAGGGGTCTCCTTCGGAGTGTTTCGTACTGGTGGGCGTGACCTTACTACCACCGCAGGGCCAGCAGGAACGGCCGTCCATCTCCACCGGCACGGCCGTCCGCCTCTAGCGGCGCGACCTGCGCTCCTCAAACCTACCGAAACTTCATCAACGACGCGGAACCGTGTCGTCTGTGACGTTTTTGTTGATATGAGTGCGGGTGTTTCCAGCGCGGTTGGATACGGTTGGGCCGTGGAGACGGACAAGCTGGCAGCGACCGCGCATGCGCAGGTCAAGGCGCACGCCGCCGACGACGCGGCTGACAACGCAGCCGGCCGGCTCGGTCGGGCGCTGACCAGTCGGGTGGCGCCGCGCCTGGTGGCCCTGGCCCTGGGCGCCGCCTGCATCCTCATGGGACTCAACGCCGCTCTCCTGCGCCTCAACCTGCCGGCGCCCATCGACGGGGCCGAGTTGGCGGCGCTTCACGGCCCCCTCATGCTCGTCGGCTTCCTGGGGACCGTCATCGCCCTGGAGCGGGCGGTCGCCGCCCGCGCCCCCTGGGCCTTCCTCGCCCCACTGGGAAGTGCCGCGGGCTGCCTGACCCTCATGGCCGGCGCGCCCGACGTCGTCGGCCGGGGACTCATGACCGGTGCCGCCGGCATCCTGTGCGCCATCTACCTGCGGGTTCACCGGCGAGCCCCCAG
Source organism: Actinomyces stomatis (assembly GCF_031292835.1). Taxonomy (NCBI): domain Bacteria; kingdom Bacillati; phylum Actinomycetota; class Actinomycetes; order Actinomycetales; family Actinomycetaceae; genus Actinomyces; species Actinomyces stomatis. Next base: position 63,334 of record NZ_JASPEP010000008.1, on the reverse strand, counting down.
CGCCGCCGTCGACGTCGAGGCCATGGGCGCGTCCGCCCTCCTGCTGGGAGACGTCCTGTGGCTGGGTGGCCGCGGCATCGAGGACGTCGTCCCGCTGTGGCTGCTGTTCCCCACGCTCACCATCATCGGCGAGCGCCTGGAGCTGGCCCGCATCGCCTTCCTCGATGAGATGGTGGAGACCGTCGTCGAGGCACTGTCCGGCGCGGCGGTCCTGGGCGCCTGCCTGATGCTGATCGCTCAGGGCTCCTACCTCGTGGTCGGCCCGGCCCTGCTGGGGCTTGCCGTCGTCATGGCCTACTACGACGTCGCCCGGCGCACCGTCCGTGCTGGCGGCGGGGTGCGCTTCATGGCGGCCTCCATGCTCGCCGGCTATGTGTGGCTCGCCGTCGCCGGGGCGGTCTGGTCACTGTGGGGCCTGAAGGGGCTGAACGGAGCCGCCTACGAGATCGTCATCCACTGCATCACGGTGGGCTTCGCCTTCTCCATGATCCTGGCCCACGCCCCGGTCATCATCCCCGCGATCGTCCACCGCTCCCTGCCCTACCACCGGCTCATGTGGCTGCCCTACGTTCTGCTGCACGCCGGCCTGGTGGTGCGCGTCGCGGGCCTGCTGGCGGAGGCCTCCGTGATCTGGAAGGTCGGCGGCGCCGTGGGGGTGGCGGCGATCCTCGTCTTCATGGTCCTCACCCTGGGACGCGTCCTGACCTCCGGCAGCATCCGCCAGGCCACTGGGCGCCGGCGCCCACAGCCTGAGCGGGGAAAGGCCGTGACGCCATGACTCTGTCCGTCGGCTCCCCGGCGGCCCGGTCCGGCAGCCCGGGCCGCCCCGCCAAGAAGCCCTCCCGGCGCACCACCCAGGTGCGTCGCAACGCCCTCGTCATGGCCTGGTTGCTCACCGCTGCGGTCCTGGCGGCCCTGACCATCGTGGGCCCCCTGTCCTCCTGGGGCACCTGGCTGCCCCTGCACGCCCTGCTCCTGGGCGGGATCGGCAGCGCCATCACCATCTGGTCGGCCCACTTCGCCGACACCCTCCTGCACCGCCCGGCCCTGGGCGGCGCCGCCCTCCTGGACGCGCGCCTCTACGCCCACAGCCTCGGCACCGCCGTCGTACTCACCGGCATCACCATGGGCCAGCAGGTGGTGGCGCTCATCGGGGCGGTCATCGTCATGGCCCAGGCCATTGCCGGTGTCGTGGCCATCACCGTGCAGTACCGGCGCGCCATCGCCCCACGCCTGGCGGCCCTGGCCGTCCACTACGCCGTCGCCCTGGTCCTGCTGGCCACCGGTGCGCTCCTGGGCTTCCTCATCTCCTGGTCCAACGCCCGCGGACGCTCCGGCCTGGCCGACGGCTTCTACCTGGCCCACACGACCACCATGCTGCTGGGCTTCGTGGGCACCACGGTCCTGGGCACGCTCACCGTCCTGTGGCCCACGATGCTGCGCACCCCCATGGAGCCGGTCGCGCCGCGCTGGACCACCCGCGGTCTGCCCTACCTCGTGGGCGGCACCGCGCTCGTGGCCGCCTGCGGGCTGTGGCCGCCCCTGGCGGGCCTGGGCACCCTGGTCTACCTCGGTGGTGCCTGCGGAGTCCTCGTGCCCGCGTACCGAACCGCGCGCCGGGTCCCGCCGACCTCCTTCGCCACGGCCTCCGCCACGGCCTCGGTGGCCTGGTTCGTCGGCTGTGTCGCCGTCCTGGGGGCCCGCATGGCACTGGCCGATGACGCCGCCGCCGCCCGCCAGGTCATTCACGCCCTGCGTCTGCCCCTGGCGGCCGGCTTCGCCCTCCAGATCCTCGTGGCGGCCCTGAGCTACCTCACCCCGGTGATGCTCGGCGGCGGCCCTGCGGCCACGCGGGCCACCAACGCAATCATGGACCGCTGCGCCGCCTACCGGGTCACTGCCTCCAACGCCTGCCTCCTGCTGGCGCTCAGCCCGGGTGTGCCCTGGCAGGTGCGCGTCGTCGCCGGAGCCCTGGCCGCGCTGGTGACCTCCTACCTGCTGGTGGGCATGATCCTCAGCCTGCGCGAGCTCTCCCGCCGCAAGCGCACGCCACGCACCCCGGCCGACGCCGCCCCCACCTCCGACCCCGCGGACCGCCGGTCCGCCCAGCCCCGAAGGGGAACCCGATGACGAAGACGCCCGACGCGCAGGCACCATCCCCCGATGAGGCCGCCGCTCCTGAGGACGCTGCTGCAGGCGCCCCTCAGGACACCGCTGCCAACGGAACCGCGAACAGTGACGCCAACAGTGCTTCTCCGGCTCCAGGCGATGCCGCTGCCGGGCACGCCGGGACGAGCGCCGACAAGCCCGAGGCCGCCCACCGCCGAGCGGTGACGGCCGGTACGGCCCCCGCCATCGACCGCAGCCGACGCCCCCTGCCCGGTGGGGCCGGTTCGACGGCGGGAGGCGGGGCCACCGCGTCGTCGTCGAGCGGCCTGCTCCAGTCCGCCGACCGCCGTGGCATCCTCATGGGACTGCTCACCGCGGGAGCGGCCGTCGTCGTAGGAAGCGTCATCGGCAACCGGGGCCAGGGCGGAGGCACCCAGGACGTCGCGCCCACCGGCAACACCGTCAACGCCACCATCAAGGTGGAGGGGCTGCGGTTCGTACCGGACACGGTCGACGTCACCCCCGGCGACCGGCTCGTCATCACCCTGGACAACACCGCCGACCAGGTCCATGACCTCGTCCTGGCCACCGGACAGACCACCGGCCGCGTCGCCGCCAGAGCCAAGGGCACCCTTGACGCCGGCGTCGTTGCCGGGCCGATCGAGGGCTGGTGCTCCATCGCCGGCCACCGCGCCCAGGGCATGGTCTTCCACGTCACCGCAGGCGGGACGGCCGCCGGCGGCCACCAGCACGGCGGCGGCCAGGGCAAGCAGGTCAGCCCCGGCAATGACGCGGTCCCCGACTACTCCGCCCATCTGCCCGCCGACTTCAAGGCCTTCGACGCCGCTTTGCCGCCCGCCCCGAGCAGCCCCGACGGCGGCCCCATGACCCACCGGCACACCTTCACCGTCAAGGAGCAGGTCATGCAGGTCGGGGCCGGTGTCACCCAACGGCGCCTGACCTTCAACGGGCAGGTCCCCGGCCCCGTCCTGCGCGGCAAGGTGGGGGACACCTTCGAGATCACCCTGATCAACGACGGCACGATGAGCCACTCCCTCGACTTCCACGCCGGGATCACCCCGCCCGACAAAGCGATGCGCTCGATCAACCCCGGGGAGTCCCTCGTCTACACCTTCAAGGCCCAGCACTCGGGGATCTGGCTCTACCACTGCTCCACCTCGCCGATGAGTCTGCACCTGGCCGCCGGCATGCACGGGGCCGTCATCATCGATCCGCCGGGACTGCCGGCCGTGGACCGCGAGTACGTCATCGTCGCCTCCGAGGTCTACCTCGGTCCCGAGGGCGGCGAGCCCAGCACTGACAAGATCGCAGCCAAGACCCCCGACCTCATGACCTTCAACGGGGTGGCCTTCCAGTACCACCAGCAGCCGCTCAAGGCCAAAGTGGGTGAGCGCGTGCGCTTCTGGGTCATGGCCGCCGGGCCCTCCCTGCCGACGTCGTTCCACGCCGTTGGCCTGCAGTTCGACCAGGTCTTCTTCGAGGGGGCCTGGACCCTCGGCGGCCCGAGCCGGATCGGCAACGCCTGGTCCGGTGGCTCCCAGGCCCTCGGCCTGCAGCCGGCGCAGGGCGGATTCGTGGAGTGCGTCGCCTCCGAACCGGGCCACTACGTGTTCGTGACGCACTCCTTCGCCGACATGGAGAAGGGCGCTCACGGCGTCCTGGAGGTCAGTGCCTGAGCCGCGGACACCTCAGTCCACGGCTTGGAGCGCCGCTGAACGCCGCTTCGGCCCCGGGCGACTGTGCCCGGGGCCGAAGCCTTGCGATCTCAGAAGTGGTGGATGGATGGACGGATGGTGCTGTCGGAGCCGCGCGGTCAGGCGACGTCGGCGTGGACAACCTTGAGGTCAGGCTCCTCGTGGATGGGCTGAGCAGAGCCGATCTGGCAGCCGTCAGGCCCGTTGGGCAGGAACTTGAGGCGCTCGTAGGCGGCCGGGTCGGGGCCGACGACGGCCCGTAGGAAACCCTCGTGCATGGTGCACACCAGGTCGCGCGGCCGGTGGTTGCGCGTGATGAGCGGGCAGGAGCGCAGGACAACGGTGTCGCCGGAGACCTCCGGGGCGAAGCCCATGACCGCCAGGTAGGGGATCAGGGCGGTGACCCGGTCCACCTGCTCGCCGTCGACCGTGGGCTCGGCAACGGTTCCGGGGGTCAGCTCTGCCCAGCGACGACCGATCTCCAGAGCGGTGGCGCGGGCTTCCTCGCCCTCGCCCAGGGTGTCGGCGATCGCGTCGAGCAGCAGCAGGTAGGCGTCGACCATCTGCTGGGGGTCGGGTGCCGTTGAGGCGTAGCGCAGGGCCGGGCGGCCCCGCTTGCCCGTCGGCTTGGTGGACACCGTGACGAATCCGGCGTCAACCAGGGCGTCGAGGTGCTCACGGACAGTGTTGTGGTGCAGGTTGAGGGCGCTGGCGACCTGAACGGCCGTCATCGCGTCGTTGGAAGCCTCCACGACCTCCAGGACGCGCCGGCGCGCCGCAGAGAGGTTGGCGCGTGCGGACAGGTCGCCCAGGGCGGGGCGTGGGAGCGGAGGGGTCGGACGGTTGTGCATGTCATGAGACTAACGCGCTTTCGCTTGTGGGAACCGTCAAAATCGGTCTGTAGTTGAATCCTGCAACGGCTCTGTGATGTGAGTTTTAGCACACGGTGTCCAATAGCGAGTCCGTTGAAACGTGAAAAAACCCAGTACTGACGCCGTTTCTGCCGGGTCGTCGCCCGTTGTCGGGGCAAACGACCCTCAGAGTTAAGGATCGCGCTGTCGACGAAACCGTGACGCTCCCGGAAGGGCTACGCCCGTGCCCAGGCGTGCTTCAGGGGCGGGTGGGGTCCTCGGCCTCCAGTGAGGGCGCCAGCAGCCGGCGGAAGGACTCCACCCGCGCGCGCCGCTCCTCGGGGGTGGCGGAGGTTCCCGATGCGGCCGGCCCATCTGCCGCGCTCGCCCACCTGTCCAGGGCGCAGTCGACGACGCCGTCCTCGTGGGTGCACCCGCGCGGGCAGTCCTCGGCCACGGAGGCCAGGTCCGGGAAGCCCCGCAGGACGTCGGCGCTGCCGACGTGGGAAACCCCGAAGGAACGCACGCCGGGGGTGTCGATGACCCAACCGCCCCCGGGCAGCTCGAGGGCCTGAAGACTGGTGGAGGTGTGGCGGCCTCGGCCGGTGACCTCGTTGACGTGTCCTGTGGCGCGGTCGGCTCCGGGCACGAGCGCGTTGATGAGTGTGGACTTGCCGACCCCGGAGTGGCCCACGAGGACCGAGGATGCGCCGTTGAGCGCCTGGCGGACCGCCTCGACGCCGTCGTCGGGTCGCTCGTCGTCGGCGCCGGTCTGGGAGGGGCCGGCCCCGGGGCCGTGGGAGCTCAGTCGTGTGGCCAGGCAGCGCACGCCCAGGGGGCTGTAGAGGCTCGTCAACGGGGCGGCGTCGGCCAGGTCGGTCTTGGTGAGCACGATGAGCGGCTCCATGCCGGCGTCGTAGGCGGCCACGAGGTAACGGTCGATCATGCGCGGGCGCGGCTCGGGGTCGGTCACGGCGGTGACGATGACGAGCTTGTGCGCGTTGGCGACGATCGCCCTCTCGGTGCCGGCGGCGTCCCCGTCCTCGGCGCTGCGGCGCAGCAGGGTGGTGCGCTCCTCGATGCGGACCATGCGCGCCAGGGTGCCTTTGCGGCCGCTGGTGTCTCCGACGACGGCGACCCGGTCGCCGACGACGACCTTGCCCCGACCCAGCTCGCGGGCCTTCATGGCGGTGATGTTGCCGCTGGAGTCCTCGGTGAGGCCCGGCTCGTCCAGGCGGATGCGGTAGTGGCCGCGGTCGATGCGGGTGACCATGCCCAGCGCCGCGTCGGCGTGGCTGGGGCGCTGCTTGGTGCGCGGGCGCGAGCCCCGACCGGGGCGGACCCTCACGCGCGGGTCGTCGGTGCCGATGTCGCGGCGGGCCATCAGACGCCATCTCCCGGAGTGGTCGGCTCAAGGCGCGATTCAGGGGCCGGTCCGGTGCCGCCCTCACCGGCGGCGGTGGCCAGCATGGCGGCCCACAGGCTTTCAAAGCCGGGGAGCGTCTTGGAGGTGCACTCGATGTCGTCCAGGCTCACCCCGTCCACGCTCAGGCCGATGATGGCGGCGAAGGTGGCCATCCGGTGGTCGGCGTAGGAGTGCAGGGCAGCGCCGTGCAACGGGGCGGGGCGGATGATGAGCCCGTCGTCGCTCTCCTCGGCGTCCCCGTCCAGGAGGCGGATCTGGGTCGCCAGGGCCGCCAGGCGGTCGGTCTCGTGCCCGCGCAGGTGCGCGATGCCGGTGAGGCTGCTGGTGTGGCCCTGGGCCCCGGCGAGGGTGGCCAGAGCCGCCACCGTGGGGGCCAGCTCGCCGACGTCGGACAGGTCCGCGTGGATCCCGGTCAGCCGCCCGGTGCCGCGGGCCTCGAGCGCCCCGTCAGTGAGTGTCACCTCGCCACCCAGGCGGGGGAGGAGCTCGCGCCAGGCGTCCCCGGCCTGGGTCGTGGCCGCCGGCCAGTGGGGGACGCTGACCCGGCCTCCGGCCACGAGGGCGGCCGCCAGGAAGGGCCCGGCGTTGGACAGGTCCGGCTCGATCGTCACCTGCCCGCCGCGGGGGCGGCCGGGGTGGATCCGCCAGGTGCGCTCGCCGTCGCCGGCCCCGGGGGCGGGCTCGTCAACGGCGATGCCCCGCTCGCGCAGTGTCGCCACCGTCATGGCCACATGAGTCAGCGAGGGCACCGGCCCGGTGGGGGTGAGCTCCAGGCCGCCGGGCAGGAGGGCGCCCAGGAGCAGGAGGGCGGAGACGAACTGGGAGGAGGCCGAGCCGTCGACCGTCACTCGGGTGTTCCGGGCTCGCAGGAGTGCGCCGTCGCCGGGGCCGATGCGCACAGGCAGGAAGCCGGGCTCACCGAGGTGGGTCACCTCCGCGCCCAGGGCGGCCAGCGCGTCGAGCAGAGGCGCCATGGGGCGGCGCCGAGCGGCCTCGTCCCCGTCGAAGACGACCGGGGTGTCGGCCAGTGCGGCCAGCACGGGCACGAAACGCATGACGGTCCCGGCCAGGCCGACGTCGATACGGCCGACGCCGTCGGGTCCGGCCTGCACTCGCAGCGGCAGGGGAGCCGGCGTGACGCGTAGCCGCGTGCCGGTCTCGTCAAGGTCCTCGAAGCGGGCGCCGAGTACGCTCAAGGCGGCGAGCATGAGCTCGGTGTCGCGCGAGCGCAGGAGCCCGCTGAGCGTCGTCTGCGCGTCGGCAACGGCGGCCAGGAGCAGGGCCCGGGCACTGAGCGACTTCGACCCCGGCAGCTCCACGACGGCCTCCAGCGCCCCGGTCGCCACCGGTGCCCGCCACGGCTCGGCGGATCTACCTGAGGAGGCCGGGGTGGTGCCGGGGGCGTGGGTCATACGAGGGCCTCGATGACCGCGTTGAGGGTGGTCGAGGGGCGCATGGCGGCATCGGTCAGGGCCTGGTCGGGACGGTAGTAGCCGCCGATGTCCACCGGGGAGCCCTGGACGTCCAGGAGCTCGGCCTGGATCGTGTCGTTGAAGGCCTCGAGCTGCTGGGCGATCGGGGTGAAGACGGCGGCGAGCTCGGGGCTGGTCTCCTGCGCGGCCAGCTCTCGGGCCCAGTACAGGGCCAGCCAGGCGTGCGAGCCGCGGTTGTCGATCTGTCCCAGGCGGCGCGCCGGCGAGCGGTTCTCCTCCAGCAGCTGGGCCGTGGCGGCCTCCAGGGCGTCGGCCAGGACCTCGGCGCGCTCGTTGCCGCTGACCTGGGCCACGTGGTGGAAGGCCTCGGCCAGGGCCAGGAACTCGCCCAGGGAGTCCCAGCGCAGGTAGTCCTCCTCGAACAGCTGGCGCACGTGCTTGGGTGCCGAGCCCCCGGCCCCGGTCTCATAGAGGCCGCCGCCGTTCATCAGCGGCACCACCGAGAGCATCTTGGCGCTCGTGCCCAGCTCGAGGATGGGGAAGAGGTCCGTGTTGTAGTCGCGCAGCACGTTGCCGGTCACCGAGATGGTGTCCTCGCCGCGGCGGGCGCGCTCCAGGGACAGGCGCGTGGCCGCCACCGGGTCCAGCACGCGGATGTCCAGGCCCTCGGTGTCCTCCTCTGCCAGGTAACGGTGCACCAGGTCGATGAGGACGGCGTCGTGGCCACGCTCGGGGTCCAGCCAGAAGACGGCCGGGACACCGGTGGCCCGGGCCCGCGTGACCGCCAGGTGCACCCAGTCGCGGATGGGGGCGTCCTGGGTGGTGCAGGCCCGCCAGATGTCGCCGGCCGCCACCTCGTGGGACAGCAGTACCGCACCGGGCTCGGCGCCCGCGCCCTCGACCACGACGACCTCGACGGTGCCGTCGGCCGGGATGAGGAAGGTCTTGTCGTGGCTGCCGTACTCCTCGGCCTTGCGGGCCATGAGGCCCACATTGGGCACCGAGCCCATGGTGGCCGGGTCCAGGGCCCCGTGGGTGCGGCAGTCCTCGATGACGGTCTGGTAGACCCCGGCGTAGGAGGAGTCCGGGATGACGGCGAGCGTGTCCGCGGTCTGGCCGTCCGGTCCCCACAGGTGGCCGCCGGCACGGATCATGGCGGGCATGGAGGCATCGATGATGACGTCACTGGGCACGTGCAGGTTCGTGATGCCGCGGTCGGAGTCCACCATGGACAGACGGGGCCCGGCGGCGAGCTCGGCCTCGATGGCTGCGCGGATCTCCTCACCCTGGGGCAGCGAGTCCAGGCCCGCCAGGATCGAGGCCAGCCCGTCCTCGGCGCGCAGACCCGCCTCGGCCAGTACCCGCCCGTAGGTGGAGAAGACGCCCGGAAGGGCGGCGCGCACCGCGTGACCGAAGATGATCGGGTCGGAGACCTTCATCATCGTGGCCTTGAGGTGCACCGACAGCAGCAGGTCCTCATCCTTGGCGGCGGCCACCTGTCGGGTGAGGAACTCGTCCAGGGCGGCGGCGCTCATGAAGGTGGCGTCCACAACCTCCCCGGCCGTCACCGGCAGCGACTCCCGCAGGACGAGCGGCTCGCCGCCGTCGGCCGGGCGCAACCGGATCTGCAGGGTGCCGGCCTCGGGGACGACGACGCTGCGCTCGTTGCGCCGGAAGTCGCCCGATCCCATCGTGGCCACGCGGGTGCGCGACTCAGGTGACCAGGCCCCCATCGAGTGCGGGTGGGAGCGGGCGTAGGCCTTGACGGCCGCCGGGGCGCGCCGGTCCGAGTTGCCCTCGCGCAGGACGGGGTTGACGGCGCTGCCCTTGACGGCGTCGTAGGCGGCGCGGGCCTCCTGCTCGGCGGGCGTGGCAGGGGAGTCGGGGTAGTCGGGGATCTCGTGGCCCAGGGCCTGGAGCTCGGCGATGGCGGCCTTGAGCTGAGGCAGGGAGGCCGAGATGTTGGGCAGCTTGATGATCGTGGCCGCCGGCGACTGGGTGAGCTCACCCAGGCGGGCCAGGTCGTCGTCGGCCAGGGAGAAGGCCGCCAGAATGCGTCCCGCCAACGAGATGTCCGCCGTGCCCACGCTCACGCCCGCCCGCTGGGCGAAACCGCGCACGATCGGCAGGAAGGAGTGGGTCGCCAGCATCGGGGCCTCGTCGGTCCAGGTGTAGACGATGTCGGGCTCCGCAGTCTGTTCCGACTGGGTCGACTGGCTGGCCTGAGCCTGCTGGGCGGACTGGACGGTCATGAGTGCTCCCTGCGTGTCGATGACGTGTCTGCGCGTGGTGGTGAGGTGGTGCGGGCGCGTCAGGGCGCCGCGACCGGTCGGCGGTCGACCGGGGTGAGAGTAGCCGCCGCCTGTGACGCCCAGGTGACGGCTGCCGGGGCGTTTGGAATGGTGACGGGCCGACGGCGGACCCGGGCCTGGCGCCGACGGGTTCCGACTCAGGCGACTCAGGCGGTCACGTAGCGCTGCTGGACGGCTTGCTGAGCTGCCTGCAGCGCCTCACGCTGCTGGCGGGCGTTACGCACCTGCCAGGCCAGGGACGGCCTGCCCTGACGGTCGACGGCGGCCAGCGCGAGCCCGGCTCCCAGAGCGGCCCCGCGCAGCAGCCCGGAGAGGGCCTCCTTGCGGGCCTGCGTCCCCTTGACCGCCCAGACGGGGTTGTTGACCACGGTGAGAGGCACGTTGAGGGCGGCCAGGATGGTGGCGTTCGTCCGGGGTGCCCGGCCGGCGGCCAGCCCCAGTCCGGCCACGAGGCTCACGGCACCCGAGGCGCGGGTGAGCAGCCGGGCGTCGGAGGTCAGCACCGGTGGCAGACCGGCCCGCTCCAGCGTGGGGGCGACCTTCTCGAACTTCTCCACGTGGCGCGACGGGCGCACCAGGGCGTCGAGTCCATCGACGATGAAGGGCGCAGCGAGCATGGGGCGGGCGAAGGAGCGCAGAATGTTCATGCCCCCATCCTGACCTACGTGGGCGGCTCGGGCCAGCAATATCGGCGCTCGAACGTGGCGCGTGCCTCGCTGAACGCCGACGGGGAATGAATCCGGGGCGCCATCGTGTTGGCCGGGACATGAGCACTCAGCAGCCGACCGCGTCGTCGTTGAGCCGGACCGCCCGCCGGCGGGGCGCACCGCCGAGCGGGCCACGAGGTCGCCATGAGCGACCCGGCCGGCAGGACGGGCACCGTCGGCACCGCGGCCTGCCGGGGCGAGCCGCCACGATGACCAGAACGATGACCGAGGCTCTCGGCGCAGGTGAGGCCGAGGACCCCTGGAGCACGTTAGGCTCATGGATGATGACGGACATCGACGACCACACAGATGAGATCGCCCTGGACGAGGCGATCGATCCGGGCGATGGCGCGCACAGTCTGGACCGGGCTCCGGCCGGTGAGGACGAGGCCGCCCGGGCCGCCCGCTTCGAGGCCGAGGCCCTGCCCTACCTGGACCAGATCTACGGTGCCGCCCTGCGCATGACCCGCAACCGGGCCGATGCCGAGGACCTCGTGCAGGACACCTACGCCAAGGCCTTCGGCTCCTTCCACCAGTACCGGCCCGGCACCAACCTCAAGGCCTGGCTCTACCGGATCCTGACCAACACCTTCATCAACTCCTACCGCAAGAAGCAGCGCGAGCCGCTCCAGTCCGACGCGGAGGCGGTCGAGGACTGGCAGCTGCACCGGGCCGCCTCCCACGACTCAGTGGGCCTGCCCAGCGCGGAGAACCTCGCCCTGGACTCCCTGCCGGACTCCGACATCAAGGACGCCCTGGGCCAGCTCACCGAGGACCGCCGCCTGGCCGTCTACCTGGCTGACGTGGAGGGCTTCTCCTACAAGGAGATCGCCGAGATCATGGACACGCCCATCGGCACCGTCATGTCCCGGCTGCACCGAGGGCGCCGCCAGCTGCGTGACCTGCTGGCCGACTACGCACGAGAGTACGGATACGGGGAGGAGGAGAAATGAGAGACCGCATGGAACCGGGAGCCAACGGCGGCAAGAGCGCCGAGCCCACCAAGAACCCCCAGACAGCAGACGGTTCCCAGGACTGCTCCTGCGCCGAGGCCCGCGCCCACCTGGAGGCCTTCCTCGACCGCGAGTGCACCGCCGACCTCGCCGAGCGCCTCGCCCAGCATGTGGCCTCCTGCTCGCACTGCTCGCGCCTCGCCGACGCCGAGACCCATCTGCGGGAGATCCTGCGCTCGCGGTGTGCCGAGCAGGCCCCTCCCGAGCTGCGCGCCCGGGTCCTGGGGCGCCTGTCGGCCCTGAGCACCACCGCGGTGAGCGTGACGACGACGTCGACCACGACCCGGACCCAGGCCTCCGCCTCCGGGCAGGTTGTGCGTGTCGTGGAGTCCCGGGTCGAGTCCTCACGGACCGTCCGCTTCGAGCGCGACTGAGGGTGCGGCGGCAGCGACGTGTGGTCGCCTTCACCGGCTGGTCGGCGGCACGAGACTGGCCGGGGCGCGTCGCCGTGTGCGAGAATCAGCGGCGTTCCGTGCCCCCTCGTGGGGCGAGTCAAGACACGAGGAGGCAGTGATGAGCAAGCGCGGTCGTAAGCGTCGTGCACGCGCCAAGTCCAGCGCCAACCACGGCAAGCGTCCCAACGCCTGAGCCGGGTAGCGCGCCGAGCGCAACGCCCTGAGACATAACAGACGTCGGCCGGTCACCACTGCGGTGACCGGCCGACGTCGTTCTTGAGCCGTTCCGGAGCCGCCCTGGTCAGGCGCCGGTTCGCGCTCCCAGCCTGGGGCCTACGGCCTTGACGGTGATGAGACGCTGGGGTGTGAGCCGCGGAACACGGCCTGATTCGTGGTGAGGGGCACTGTCCGACCTCTCACCGAGGAACCCGGTGGTGTCTCGTAGGTATGGCCTTGCCGGCTCCTCCTCAACGACGGCGGTGTGACATGAACCTGAGGAACCTGACAGCACCAGACCAGTGGACACTCTCTGACAACTCGCTCCTGCGGCGCATCCTCGTGTGCTTCCTGGGGGAGGTGATCACGGCAGTCGGGATCGCGATCTGCCTGGAGGGCAAGAGCGGCGTCGACCCGTTCACCGCCTTCCTCCAGGGCATCTCCCACGTCTCTGGGATCTCCTTCGCGGCGATCGTCCCGATCGTCAACATCATCATGCTGATCCTCGTCTTCCCCTTCGACCGGTCCATCTTCGGCCTGGGGACGGTCATCAACTTCACCGTCGTGGGTGTCCTCGTGGACTACTTCCGCCCGATCTACCGCAGCTTCTTCCACGTCGAGTACTCCGTCGGCAGCATGCTCCTCCACCTGGCGATCGGGTTGCCGCTGTTCTGCCTGGGAGTCTCCATGTACATCACCTGCGACCTGGGCCAGTGCCCCTATGACGGGATCGCTCCCTCGCTCAGGCGGCACTTCCCGCGCTACAGCTACCGCGCCTACCGGCTGGTCCAGGACATCATCACGATCTTCCTGGCCCTGCTCCTGATCAGGTTCGACCTCTCACTGGGCATCGTCGCCCTGGGCACGGTCATCATGGGCTTCTTCATCGGCCCCATCGTCGGTTTCTTCAACAACCGCGTCTCCAACCGCCTGGTGGGGATCAGCGGCGACATCTTCGCCGCCTCCGAGTCGTCGTCTGACGAAGGCTCCCCGGCGCCTGCCTGACCGGCGGGTATCGAGGCCTCAGGACTCGGGGCGCTCGACGCCGAGCCACTCGTACCAGCCGCGGTGCAGGACCAGCCAGGCCAGCAGACCGTATCCGGCCTGGCCCGGGTGCGTGCCACCGGCGGCGGCGACGTCGGCCGTCCACTGCTCGTGGTTGCGCAGCGGCTCGAAGGCGTCCACGTAGGGCACGTTGCGCCGCAGGCACACCTCCTCGGCGGCCTGGGACAGCTGGGCGGTGGCATCGGGGTCGGCCTCCGGCAGGGGAGGGGGACCGACGACGAAGCACTCGCGGTGGTCGGAGGCGGCAGTATCGAGGATGTTGGCCAGGGCCAGGCGTGAGCGGGCGTAGGAAATGCCGGCGAGCACGTCGGCCACGCCCAGCCCCACGACGAGCCGGTTGATGCCGGTGTGCGTGGAGCGCCGGGCCACCTCGGGACCCCAGCGGTCGGACATCTGCGCTGTTGTCTCACCGGGAACCGCCAGCGAGGTCCACAGGATGTCGGCGTCCCGCGGAGTGCGGGCCATGACCCGGCCCGTCCATCCCAGGGCGCGCCCGTCACCATGACCGGCCACCAGCTCGTCGCCGATGAAGCTCAGCCTCGTCTCACGCATGACAGCGCCTCCTCATGCCTCATGATCCCTCATGCTGTCTTGACATTATCGTGACCTTGGGTTGTAACGGTGGAGGCTGACGGCATTTCGGAGGGGCTGACCGGGGACGGACCGGTGATGACCGGCCTCGTCTCAGTCGCGGGCGAAGGCCTGGTGGAGGATCTCCTCCTGCTGAGCGCGGTGGTCGCCGGCGGTGCCCACCGCGGGGGCGGCGGCCTCGGGCCGGGAGACCAGCGTGGGCAGGACACCACCGGTCAGCTCGGTTGGCAGGTTGAGCGCCAGGTAGGGCCACATGCCCTGGTTGGCGGGCTCATCCTGCACCCACACCAGCTCGGCCCCGCTGAAGGGCGCCAGCGCCTCGGCGATGGCCGAGGTCTCAAGCGGGTAGAGCTGCTCGAGGCGGACGATGGCCGTGCTCGTGTCCCCGGTCTTGGTCCGGTGGGCCAGCAGGTCGTAGTAGACGCGCCCCGAGCACAGCAGTACCCGGTCCACGACCTGTTTCTGCGCCGCGGCCAGGACGGCGTCGTCGGTCTCCCCGATGACCGGCTGGAAGGTGCCGGAGGTGAAGTCCTCCACCGGCGAGCAGGCGGCCTTCAGACGCAGCAGCTGCTTGGGGGTGAAGACGATGAGCGGGCGGCGTGGGCGGCGGTAGGTGTGCTCGCGCAGCAGGTGGAAGTAGCTGGCGGGTGTGGAGGGCTGGGCCACCAGCATGTTGTCCTGGGCGCACATCTGCAGGTAGCGCTCGATGCGGGCCGAGGAGTGGTCCGGTCCCTGCCCCTCCTGGCCGTGGGGGAGCAGCATGACCAGGCCGGAGCGCTGCCCCCACTTCTGGGCGGCGGAGGTGACGTACTCGTCGATGACGGACTGGGCGCCGTTGGCGAAGTCGCCGAACTGGGCCTCCCACATCGTCAGTCCCTCGGGGCGCTCCACCGAGTAGCCGTACTCGAAGGCCAGGGCGGCGTACTCGCTGAGCAGCGAGTCGTAGATCTCCAGAGGCGCCTGGTCCGGGGTGAGGAAGTTCAGAGGCGTCCACTCCTGACCGGAGGTGTGGTCGTGCAGGACGGCGTGACGCTGGGCGAAGGTGGCGCGGCGGGCGTCCTCACCGGCCAGACGGATCGGCACGCCCTCCATGAGCAGGCTCCCCAGGGCGATGAGCTCTCCGAGCCCCCAGTCGATGCCGCCCTCGCGTGTGGCCTCGCGGCGCTTGGCGAGCATGGCCTGGAGCTTGGGGTGGACGGTGAAGGACTCGGGCCAGGCGACCTGGGCGTCCCCGATGCGCTCGACGACGTCGCGCGGCACGGCCGAGGTCCAGCCGAGCATCATGCCGATCCCCGCTTGCTGGGAGTAGGGGATCTCCAGGGAGGACAGGGGCATGCCCACCTTCGTGGGGTCCGACAGGTCCTGTGCGGAGGCGTCGGTGGCCTCCCCGGCGTCGCCGGAGCCCGTGCCCCCGGTGACCTGGACGCGGGCCTCGGTGAAGATCCTCTCCAGCTCGTCCTGGTAGCTCTTTGCGATCTCCTGCGCCTCCTGCGGGGTGATGTCGCCGCGCCCCACGAGGGCGGAGGTGTAGACCCCGCGGGTGGAGTCCAGCGAGTCGATGAGCCGGTACATGAGCGGCTGGGTCATCGAGGGGTCGTCGCCCTCGTTGTGTCCGCGGCGCCGGTAGCAGATGAGGTCGATGATGACGTCCTTGTGGAAGGTGCGTCGGTACTCGTAGGCGTGGCGGGCGGTACGGGCCACCGTCTCGGGGTCGTCGGCGTTGACGTGGAAGATCGGCACCTGCAGGCCCTTGGCCAGGTCGGTGGCGTAGATGGTGGAACGGGCCGAGGCCGAGCCGGTGGTGAAGCCGATCTGGTTGTTGACGACGATGTGGACGGTGCCGCCGGTGCGGTAGGCGGGCAGCTGGCTCATGTTGAGGGTCTCGTACACCACGCCCTGGCCGGCGAAGGCGGCGTCACCGTGAACGAGAACCGGCATGACCGTGTAGCCCTTCTCGCCCAGGCCGATGCGGTCCTGCTTGGCGCGCACGATGCCCTCGACGACGCCGTCGACCGTCTCCAGGTGGGAGGGGTTGGCGGCCAGGGAGACGCGGGTGGACACGCCGTCGGTCCCGGAGAAGACGCCCACGGTGCCAAGGTGGTACTTGACGTCCCCGGTGCCGGCGCCCTCGATGACGCCGTTGCCCTCGAACTCGTCGAAGACCTGGGCGTAGGACTTGCCGGCGATGTTGGTGAGCACGTTGAGGCGGCCGCGGTGGGCCATGCCGATGACGACCTCGTCGAGGCCGTCGTGGGCGGCGGCGTCGAGCAGGCGGTCCAGGGTCACGATGAGGGACTCCCCGCCTTCGAGGCTGAAGCGTTTCTGGCCCACGTACTTGGTCTGCAGGAAGGTCTCGAAGGCCTCGGCCTGCTCCAGCTTGGTGAGGATCCGACGGCGCTCCTCGTCACCGATGTCCTCCCAGTCCCGCTCGAGGCGCTCCTGCCACCAGGCGCGCTGAGCCGGGTCCTGGATGTGCATGTACTCCACGCCCACGGTGCGGCAGTAGGCGTCGCGCAGCATCTTGAGGATCTCGCGCAGGGTGGCCCGATCGCGCCCGCCCAGCCCCCGGGTGGGGAAGGAGCGGTCCAGGTCCCACAGGCTCAGCCCGTAGGAGGTGATGTCCAGGTCGGGGTGGCGGCGCAGGCG
Organism: Actinomyces stomatis; assembly: GCF_031292835.1. Classification (NCBI taxonomy): domain Bacteria; kingdom Bacillati; phylum Actinomycetota; class Actinomycetes; order Actinomycetales; family Actinomycetaceae; genus Actinomyces; species Actinomyces stomatis. Next base: position 46,855 of record NZ_JASPEP010000008.1, on the reverse strand, counting down.
GTAGGTGAGCGGGTCGTTGTCGGCGGCCAGGTGGCCGCGCTGACGGTAGGCGTGGATGAGCTCGGCCACGCGTGCCGGCTTGCCGGTCTCCAGCTCGGGGTCGTAGGTGGTGTCTCGCATCCAGGCGACCGGCTCGAGAGGGATGCGCAGGGACTCGAAGGCCCGGTTCCAGAAGCCGTCCAGTCCCAGGAGCTTACGCTCCACCAGGCGCAGGAACTCACCTGAGGCGGCGCCCTGGATGACGCGGTGGTCGTAGGTGGAGGTCAGGGTGACGACCTTGCCGATGGCCTGGCGGGCCAGGGTGTCGGGGCTGGCGCCGGCGAAGGCGGCCGGGTAGTCCATGCTGCCGACCCCCACGATGAGTCCCTGACCGGGCATGAGGCGTGGCACCGAGTGCAGGGTGCCGATCATGCCGGGGTTGGTCAGGGTCACGGTGGTGCCGCGGAAGTCATCGAGGTCCAGCTTGTTGTCGCGGGCCTTGGCCACGAGGGCCTCGTAGGCCTCCACGAACTGGGACAGGTCCATGAGGTCGGCCTGCTTGATGGAGGGCACCAGCAGGCGTCGCTGCCCGTCGGCGCCGGGCACGTCGATGGCCAGGCCGAAGGCCACGTGGGCGGGTTCGTGCAGGACCGGCTTGCCGGCCTCGTCGACCCCGTAGGAGACGTTCATCGAGGGAATCTCGGAGAGGGACTCGACCACCGCCCAGCCGATGAGGTGGGTGAAGGAGACCTTGCCGCCGCGGGTGCGGGCCAGGTGACTGTTGATGACGGCGCGGTTCTCGATGAGGACCTTGGCGGGCACGGCCCGGGCGGAGGTGGCCGTGGGCATGGACAGGGAGTCGTCCATGTTCTTGGCGGTGCGGGCGGACGCCCCCTTGAGCCTGGTGGTGCTGTCCTCGCAGGTGTCACCGTCCTGGTCGTGCGCGGGGTGTGCGGCCAGGCGCTGGGCGTAGGGGGAGGTCGGGGGCGCAGTGTCCGACGGCGGGGCCGGCGGGAGGTCGGAGCGTGTGACGTCCTGGACGGCGGAGGAACGGCGCAGGGGAGAGGCGGCCTGAGGCGTGATGGTGGCCCGGCGCGGACCACCGGCGGCTGCCGGCGCGAAGCCGTTCGAGGGGCCGTGACTCGGGTGGTGCAGGCCAGCATTCGGGTCGGTCTCGAAGAGCTCTCGCCACTGGGGGCTCACAGAGGAGGGATCCGCCGACCAGGCGGCCCGCATCTCCTCCACCATCCACTCGTTGGCACCGAAACCTGGGCTGATCTGGTCCTGCGTGGGCACGTCGGGTCTCCTCGGAGCTCGTCAGTCTCCCGTTCCGGCACTGGGAGCCTTAGCGGGACCCCGGGGAGGAACGGCGGTGTTCACCGGACATCCTAGAAGGTGAAGGGTGTCTCAAGCGAGCAAATGCGGGACCAAAGACACATGCGTGTCTCGACCGTGACGCGCTCGCGGCGACCTACAGGTCGCGCCACTCCTCGAACGCGTCGAGCCGGGACGTATCGCCGTCTCCGAGCGTACGAGCCGCCGCCTCGAGCAGCTCCAGCCGAGGGTCCTCTTCGCGCCTGAGCCGCTCCAGGTTCATCTCGAATGACCAATCACCTGTCGTCACACTGTCTGCCAGAAGTTTCTTGAGAGCCCTTCCGGACTCCTTGCGGTGCCCGGGTGAATGGGCAAACAGGTAGAAATGGCATTCGGCTAGTAAAGGTCTCTCGTCATCGCTGGCGAGGGGAATCGCCTTTTCAGCCAGGCTGATCGCCTCTATATCATCCGATCTGGCGAAAATGATCTGAGCGTAGTTGCCGAGGTTTCTGGCGTCATTGGGGTCGGCGTTGATGGCCCGCTGGTACATGTCCTGGGCCTGGTCCATGTCGCCACGCTTGGTGTGCAGGAAGAGTGCGTAGGTTCGGAGGTTTCTGGCGTTATTGGGGTCGGCGTTGATGGCCCGCTGGTACATGTCCTGGGCCTGGTCCATGTTGCCACGAACGTTCTTGAGGAAGTTGGCGTAGATGCGGAGGTTTCTGGCATTATTGGGGTCGGCGTTGATTGCCTGTTGGTACATGTCCTGGGCCTGGTCCATATCACCTCGAACGGTGTGGAGGAAGAGGGCGTAGCCGCCGAGTGTGGATGCGTCGTGGGGGTCGGCGTTGATGGCTTGCTGGTACATGTCCTGGGCCTGGTCCATGTCGTGCCGCACAGTGAACAGGAAGTAGGCGTAGTTGCCGAGGTTTCTGGCGTTATTGGGGTCGGCGTTGATTGCCTGTTGGTACATGTTCTGGGCCTGGTCCATATCACCTCGAACGGTGTGGAGGAAGAGGGCGTAGCCGCCGAGTGTGGATGCGTCGTGGGGGTCGGCGTTGATGGCTTGCTGGTACATGTCCTGGGCCTGGTCCATGTCGCCGCATGTGGCGAACAGGAAACGAGCGTATAGGCCGAGTGCGGTTGCATCACTGGGGTTGGTGTCGATGGCACGCTGGAACATTTCCTGCGCCCGGTCCATGTCGTGCCGCACAGTGAAGAGAAAATTGGCATAGATGCCAAAAACGTAGGACTGCTTAGAGGTGTTTTCTATTGCTTTTTCGAACATTGCCTGAGCTTGATCCATTTCGCCACACTCAAACTGCAAGAAGAGTGCATAGTTGGTGGCGACATAGGGGTCGTTGGGTGCAACTTCTGCGGCTCTCTGGAACATTATCTTGGCCTGATCTCGTTCATTACACGCTGTCTCCAAAAAGATAGCGTAGTTAACTAAAGCGTAGGTGTCTTTTGGTGTGGTTTCGATGGCTTTTATGTACATTCTCTGGGCTTGATTTGTTTCCCCGCGCACGGTTTCTAGAAAATTGGCATAAAGGCCAAGTGTGGATGTGTTGCTGGAGTTGGCTTCGATGGATACTATGTACATATCCCGAGCCTGGCTCGTCTCGATGTGTGCGGTTTCTAAAATGGAGTTGCATGTAAATGGGGTGAGTTCGATTGTGTTGCGAGATTCATAGGTGATGGCCTGTCTGTACATTTCCTCGGCCCCATCCATGTCATGTTGTTGGTACTGCAGAAAGGCTGCGTAGTTTCTGAGGTTAGTCGCATTGTGGGGGTCGGCTTCGATGGCCCGCTTGTACATCATTTCGGCTTGGTCTGCATCGTTGATGATGGTGTGTAAGAATACTGCGTAGTCGCCAAGGTTAGATGCGTCGTGGGGGTCGGCTTCGATGGCCTGCTGGAATATAATATGCGCCTGGTCTGTGTCGCCTTTTTGGTTCTGCAGGAAGAGAGCGTAGTTGCCAAGTGTATTGGCGTGGTGGGGGTCAACTGCAATGGCATGCAGGAATACCTGCTCGGCTTGATTTATGTCTCCTAATACCGTTTCTAGAAAGAGTGCGTAGTCGCCGAGAATGGTTATGTCGTGAGGGTTGGTGTCGATAGCGTGTTGAAACATGGCGTCTGTTGAGGAGGGGGGAGCGCTGTATAGTATCATGGCAATGGTTGATTGACGCGCCTGCTGTGTAGAAAGTGTGATATTTTGCAGGGATTTGAAGGTGTGTTCTGAGATAATCCAATCCGCTTCATCTGCGATGATATCAAGAACCTCCCACAGGTCATCTCCAACTTGACGAAGAAGCGGTACTGTGTTGTTTATGGGGTTTGTTGCGTATTTCCATGCGCTGTCCCATTCGGACGTTTGTTTCGTACCGTCCGTGTGTGCCTTAGAAAAGGAAATGAGTTGGTCTTTTGATGCGGGCCCTAAACCGATACGGCGCCAGTCAGCTGCCGCTTTAATGAGTGTTCCGCACCGCGAGTGACCCCTGAGTTCGTCTGCAAATGCTGTGCGTACCGCTTCTGCGCATCCGAGCAGGGGTCCTAAGCCAATGCTCTCGATCTGGGATAATAGATTCGCGTAAGATGTGAGTTTTACGGCATTGAGTTCTTTTGTTGACAGTGATGGGTTAAGTGTGATTTTCTTGAAACGATTGACTGTGTCCCACCCCGAAGCTGTTTCGTTGGCGCGGTCGCTATGTTTGACATACTGTGAGTGCATCATGGTGGCGATGATGATGCAGGAGTTTTTTGTCCACTGGTTGAGTAGTCCGAGTGTTAGGCTCTGGTTGGATAGAAACCTGTCGAGATCATCTAGGAGGATGACGGTATGGGGTGCTGGCTGTTGGCTGCTGCTGAGGAGTTGCTCGATATCGTCATCACCTCGCGGGAACCAGAAGGGGGCCTCCGGCCAGTGGGAGCGAATCGTCTCTAGCGCCAGGCGAGTCTTCCCGGACATGGACGGGCCTTCAATGAGGACGGGTGTTCCATTGTTGAGGTGCTCCACCACCTGGTTCTGAATGTCGCGAGGAACGAACTCAGTGATATCACGATCCGAGCTGTGTACTCTCAGTGATTCTAAAGGTTCCTTGCTTATGTTAGTTGCCACTCCTGTTGAATCGGCGATTTGTTGCCTGCGTGAGCGTGCGGAGATCCACTTGCGGGACAGTGTTATTGTATCTGTTATTCCGCCTGTTATTGCTCCGATCGCTCCGCCTTTCGCTGCCCAGGTCGGGTCTTGTGTGGTGAGGTAACCAACCATGATGCCGATAGTTGCGCCGCCAAATGGTGGAAGGAGCCACCATGCGGACTGGCTCGGATCGGTTGGGCGGACCGCTTTCTGCGGTTTCCGTGACAGCATTGCAACCTCCGCACTTACTTAGTATGTGGCGTAGGTTACCTGAATCGTGAGAAATCAGTGCCCCGGCGATGCGTACCTGAGGCCTGGCGCCGGTCTCGGCCTCACTACTGCCGCGGTGGTACCGTTCGGTCACTATGCGATCGGCTTTTCGTCGGGCCCGCAGGCGCCGCATCCGCACGCACCGCGCCTCCTCGCCCGCCTCTGACCACCCCCACCCCGACTCGTCCGCCTCCGGCGCCCACGTCAAGCCCCACATGGGGGAGGGGCCCGCATGACCGACTGGCTCATGATCGCCGTCGGCGTGGTCCTCACCGTGGGCACCGCCCTGTTCGTGGCCGGCGAGTTCTCGCTGGTCGCCCTCGACCCCTCCACCGTCGAGACCCGTGCCGCCACCGGGGACAGGCGCGCCACCGTCGTCCGGCGCGCCCTGGGGCGCCTCTCCACTCTCCTGTCCGGCGCCCAGGTCGGCATCACCCTGACCACCGTGCTCCTGGGCTACACCATGCAAGCGGCCCTGGCGAACCTGCTGACCGGCCTCATGAGCCACTGGATGGCCGTCTCCGTGGCCACCGGCGCCGCAGTCGTCATCGCCCTCATCGTCGTCAACGCCTTCTCCATGGTCATGGGCGAGCTCATCCCCAAGAACGCCACCCTGGCCGACCCCATGCGCGCCGCCGGCCTCGTGGCCCCCTTCCTCATGGGCTTCACCACCCTCCTCAAGCCCCTCATCGTCCTGCTCAACGGCGCCGCCAACGCCGTCCTGCACGCCATGGGCATCGAACCCGCAGAGGAGCTCAGCGGCACCCGCAGCGCCGGCGAGCTCGCCTCCCTCGTGCGCCACAGTGCCGAGGAGGGCACCCTCGACGCCTCCACCGCCACCCTGCTCACCCGCTCCATCGGCCTGGGGGCGCTGACCGCCGTCGACGTCATGACCGACCGCGGCCGCCTCCACACCCTCGAGGCCGACGACTCCGCCGAGGACGTCGTGCACCTGGCCCGCGCCACCGGCCACTCCCGCTTCCCCGTCATTGGCCGTGACGTCGACGACGTCATGGGCATCGTCCACCTGCGCCGCGCCATCGGCGTCCCCTACGAGCGGCGCGCCGACGTGCCGGTGGCCTCCACCTCCCTCATGACCCCCGCGCCCCGAGTCCCCGAGACCATGCCGCTGGCCGACCTGCTCGTCGAGCTGCGCGCCCAGGGCTCCCAGATGGCGATCGTCGTCGACGAGTACGGCGGCACCGCCGGTGTCGTCACTCTTGAGGACGCCGTCGAGGAGGTCGTCGGGGACGTTGCCGACGAGCACGATCGCCGCCGCGCCGGCGCCCACCTCGACCCCTCCGGCCACTGGGTCGTCCCGGGGTGGATGCGCCCCGACGAGCTCGCCACCCGCACCGCCATCCAGGTCCCCGACGACGGCCCCTACGAGACCTTCGGCGGCCTGGTCATGACCGAGCTCGGCCGCATCCCCGTCGTCGGCGACGTCGTCGAGCTGACTCACGCCTCCCTGACCGTCGACGCCATGGACGGGCGCCGCGTCACCCGCCTCCACGTGCGCCCCAAGGACCCAGAGGCCGCTTCTGGGGATCAGAGACCTGAGGGGGAGCGCCGATGAGCACGCCCCTGGCCCTGGTGGTCACCGTCATCCTCCTGGCCGGCAACGCCTTCTTCGTCGGCGCCGAGTTCGCCGTCACCTCCTCGCGCCGTAGCCAGCTCGAGCCGTTGGCGGAGGCCGGCGACGCCCGCGCGGCCACCGCCCTGTGGGCCCTGCAGAACGTCTCGCGCATGCTGGCCACCGCCCAGCTCGGCGTCACCCTGTGCTCCACAGGCTTGGGCGTCGTCGCTGAGCCGGCCATCGCCCATGCCCTGGAGCCCCTGCTCGTGACCGTCGGCGTCGGGCACGCCGGCTCCCACGCAGTCGCCGTCGTCATCGCCCTGGTCATCGTCGTGGGTCTGCACGTCGTCGCCGGGGAGATGGTGCCCAAGAACATCTCCATCGCCTCCCCGGAGAAGGCCGTGCGCTGGCTGGCCCCGCCACTGGTGTGGTGCTCGCGCGTCTTCAGTCCCGTGGTCAACGCTCTCAACGGCTTCGCCAACGGGGCCCTCAAAGTCCTGGGCATCGAGGCCAAGGAGGAGATCTCCGCCGCCTTCAATGCCGAGGAGGTCGCCTCCATCGTCGAGCGCTCCACGGCCGAAGGCGTCCTGGAGGACTCCACCGGCCTGCTCAGCGGCGCCCTGGAGTTCTCCGAGGAGACCGCCGGCAGCGTCATGGTGCCCCTGAGTGAGCTCGTCACCCTGCCCCAGGACTGCACCCCGGAGGACGTGGAACGGGCCGTGGCCTCCACCGGCTTCTCCCGCTTCCCGCTCGTGGCCGATCAGGCCGCAGCCGACGGGGGAGAGGAACCGGCCATCACCGGCTACCTGCACCTCAAGGACATCCTCTACGCCGACGGCGCCGACCGCACCGAGCCGGTACCCGCCTGGCGCGCACGCGCACTCGTGCCCGTCGGATACGACGACGAGGTCGAGGAGGCGCTGGTAGCCATGCAACGTTCGGGGGCCCATCTCGGGCACGTGCGCAATGCGCAGGGACGCTTCGTCGGGGTCCTCTTCCTGGAGGACATCCTCGAAGAGCTCGTCGGCGAGGTCAACGACGCCATGCAGCGCGAGGAGTACCAGCGCCGTGATTAAATTGTGATTTAGGCGGTGAAGTCAGCGGGTGCTCACAACTCGGGCCGCCTCGGGAGACCATCGTCGACCGCTGCGCAGGCAGTGGTGACCAGGTGCTGATTCGTTCGGATGACACGTGTTTCTGGCTCAAGGCCGGCTCTGTGGACGGAACCTTGAGATTTGTGTGAGAAGTACAGGTCACACAAAGGTGTGCTGGTTCTCCTGGCGAGACCCACAGGAGACCGCTACTGTTTTAACCGAGTACAACCCAGGCTGTCGCCCTGGCAGCCGCCACGTCGTGATCGCCGGGTTGCCGGCAGCAACGACTTCCCTATGACAACAGCCACCTGGAGGCTTCCCGCGTGACCCCGCAGCCCATGAGTCGACGCCAGCGTCGCGAGGCGGAACGTGCTGCCGAAGCCGCTCGCCAGGTCGCTGAGGCGCAGGTCGGAGCCGCCCCGTCGTCACCGTCGACGACGCACACCACTCACGTCGCAGGTGCCACTCGCCGCTCACGTCGCGACCTTCACGCTCACCGTGCCGAGAGCGGCGCCGCCTCGAGTCCCGTCACCGCTCCGAGTCCATCGGCTCTGCCGGACGTTCCACTCGCCCCGCAGAAGCAGAACCATCCGCAGCGGCCCGTGGCACCGGCGGTCCCTCCGGGATCTGTATCGGGCGCCCGGACGGGAACACGCCCAGATGGAGGATCGTCGCGCTCGGTTCCCACAGCCCCCGCGGAGTCGCAGCCCGTTGCGCCGATGAGCCGCATGGCCCGCCGGCGTCAGAACGCCGCGTCTGCGGCCCCGTCCGTCTTCTCCTCCTCATCGCAGAGCTCCGACGACACCCGTCCCACCCGGCGCTCCCGCAAGGACCTGCGCTCGGCCCAGGTTCCTGAGGACACCCAGCAGACGCGGGAGAACCCCGCCGTCGAGAGCACACCGCAGCACCAGTCCCACCGACCCGAGGTCCGCTCGGGGAACCGCCACGACCAGCACCGCTCTCATCGTGGCGAACAGGCCGCGCCCTCGGCCGCACCATCAACGCCCTCGGCTCTGACGCCCCTGGTCGCGGCCTCACTGGCCGAGTCCACCTCGGCTCTCGGACCGACAGCCAGTCAACCCACCGGCACCACTCCGTGGTGGGCCGAAGGCGGCACGGCTTCTGCTTCGCCCAGCAGCACACAGCGCCACCGTCACGCGGCCGGACAGACCGCCGCTGCTGAGCCGAAGGCCGGAACGGTCTCGGAGACTGCCTCCCGTTCTGGGGGCCGCCGCCAGCAACGCGCCGCTGCGGCTCCCACCGGCGTCTCGGCCGCCTCAGCGGCCTCGGCCAAGTCTGTCGTGGCCTCCACCACCCACCATGCCGCCCTCTTCGGAGCCCCCGGCACGCAGGCGGACCGCGCCGCCGCCCAGACACCCCAGGCCGAACCGTCAGCGCCAACGGAGCAAGCGACCGCGACTCCCTTCGCTCCCGAAGCCCCTCATGAGATCCGATTCTCACAGCGGATCACGGACTTCCGTGGCGCTGAGACCATCGAGGTCCCTGAGGTCCGCAAGATCATGGCTGCCCGCAAGGCCGGGGTGCCGCTGGCAGACGAAGCGGCCATTCGTGCCATCAAGGCCGCCCGGAGCACCAAGAAGGCCAAGCCCGAGACGACGGCCGCCGAGACCAAGGGGAGCAGGGTCGCAGATGAGGCTGCCGCCCCGACGTCGTCGGCCAGGACCACGGCAACATCGAAGCCGGACACCCACCGTGACTCCTCGACCGGACCCGCCCCCGTGCGTCCCGTCCGCCGTCGCACCGGTTCCGGGATTCTGGGGCGCACCGCCGTCCTGTCGGTCCTGGCCGTGGCCACAGTGCTCGCCCCCTTGTCCAGTCACCTCGACAACACCCCGCTGGCCTCGGCCTCCATGAAGATGCACTCCGGCGGCTCCCCTACGCAGGGCCCGGCCGCCAGCGGGACGAAGTCCTCGTCCGTGGCCAGCGCCGTACTCGGCAGCGACGACCTTGAGTCGGCCTCCGACACCCAGCTGTCCAACGTTCCCGACGCCGCCACCCGGGCCAGGATTCGCGAGGCCTTCCAGAACGCCGCCAAGACCTGTTCCTCGGCGACCGGCGCCTCCGGCGACACCAGTGCCTTCAGCTCCAAGCCGCAGCTGTTCTACCCGATGCTTCCGGGCACCTATGAGATCTCCTCGGAGTACGGCTACCGCACCCACCCCACCCTCGGCTACCGCAAGCTGCACGCCGGGCAGGACATGGCCGCCCCCGTGGGGACGCCCATCTACGCGGCCGCCGCCGGCACCGTCACCACCGCCGGCATGGTCGATGGCACCGGAACCATCACCATCAAGCACGAGATCGACGGCCAGGTCTGGTACACCAGCTACCTGCACATGTACGAGGACGGCATCCACGTCAAGGTCGGTGACAAAGTCACGGCCGGTCAGATGATCGCCGGAGTGGGCAACACGGGCCGGTCCTCCGGTTCTCACCTGCACTTCGAGGTGCGCACCAAGGACGACACCGCCGACGAGTCCACCGTGGAGCCGTGGGGCTGGCTCAAGCAGCACAACGCCGTCGAGCTCACCACCAACTGCAGCTGAGGGAGACCCACTGTGCCGCCTGCCGCGTCACGAACCCGCCGTCCCGCCGTCATCGCCCACCGCGGCGGGGGACGCGAGGTTCCTGAGAACACCTGGAGCGCCGTCGAGCACGTGGCAGCGCTCGGGCTGGAGTGGATGGAGACCGACCTGCGGCTGACCGCCGACGGCATCGTCGTGCTCAGTCATGACGAGGACCTGCGCCGCACCGCGAATGACCCCCGCACCGTCGGAGAGGTCATGTGGGCCGAGATGGCCGACCTCGACTCCGGCGACGGGCGCGGCTTCGTCCGACTCGATGACGCCCTGTACGCCCACCCGACGATGAAGTTCAACGTCGATCTCAAGGACTCCTGCGTCGTCCAGGCCGCCCTGCAGACGGTGCGAGACGCCCAGGCCCTTGAGCGAGTCCGCTTCGCCTCCTTCTCCGCCCGGAGGCTGGCCGTGCTGCGCCGCCAGGAGCCACGGGCCATGACCTCCCTAGGGGTCAGCGACGTGCTCGGACTCATGCTGCGCAGTGAGGCGGCCGTCCCCCTGCCCCAGACCCGTTGGGGCTGGACACGTGGCAGGGTCGACGCCGTCCAGGTGCCGGAGAGCTATCACGGCGTCCCGGTGGTCACCCGCCGTTTCGTCGCCTCCGCGCACACCGCGGGCCTGGAGGTCCACGTCTGGACGGTGGACGATCCCGAGCGGATGCGTCGCCTGGCCGACCTCAACGTGGACGCCATCATGACCGACGTCCCCAGTCTCGCCGTCCAGACCCTCAGCTGAAGAAACCCGTCAACAGCCCGGAGTCGGCGGACGGCCTGGTGGAACCTGGTGGAAACCGCTCGGCCCCGCTTTGGCCAGAAGAATTGTGCCGCAACACGCATGAGCGAGCCCCCGCCGCGGGTGGCAGCGGGGGCTCAGAGGTGGTGCCCCGGACAGGATTCGAACCTGCGACTTCCTGCTCCGGAGGCAGACGCTCTATCCACTGAGCTACCGGGGCCCGAGGCGTGACTGTACCAGTGTCCTGGCCCCGGAGCGAAACCGGCACGAGACTGCGACATGTCCCACGATGCCCTGCGGTTTCCGGTCTCGCTCGTGATCCGGTCCGCCCGTTGACGGTACGCTGACGCGCGTGACTCCAGAAGAGCTTGCCGCAGCCATCCGCACCATCCTGGAAGAGGCCTCCGCCGAGGGATCCCTCGCCCTGCCCGCCGCCGAGATCCCCGATCCCCGCGTCGAGCGTCCCCGCAACCGCGACCACGGCGACTGGTCCACCAACGTGGCCATGCAGCTGGCCAAGAAGGCGGGCACCAAGCCGCGCGATCTCGCCGAGCTGCTCGTCCCGCGTCTTGAGGCCCTCGACGGCATCGCCTCCGTGGAGGTCGCCGGCCCCGGCTTCCTCAATATCCGCCTCGACGCCGCCAGCGCCGGCGAGCTCGCCCGCTCCATCGTCGAGGCCGGAGAGGCCTACGGCTGCAATGACTCCCTGAGCGGCCAGCACATCAACCTCGAGTACGTCTCCGCCAACCCCACCGGCCCGGTGCACCTGGGCGGCGCCCGCTGGGCCGCCGTCGGCGACTCCCTGGCCCGAATCCTGTCCGCCTGCGGCGCCCAGGTCACCCGGGAGTACTACTTCAACGACCACGGCACCCAGATCGACCGCTTCGCCGCCTCCCTGCTGGCCTCCGCCCGTGGCCAGGAGACCCCCGAGGACGGCTACGGCGGCGCCTACATCAGTGAGATCGCCCAGCAGGTGACCGCCGACGAGCTCGCCGCCGGCCGCCCCGACCCGGCCACTCTGCCCGACGCCGAGGCCGTCGAGGTCTTCCGAGCCCGCGGCGTTGACCTCATGTTCGCCGCCGTCAAGGCCGAGCTGCACGCATTCCGCTCCGACTTCGACGTCTTCTTCCACGAGGACTCCCTGCACACCTCCGGCGCCGTCGAGCGCGCCATCGACCGTCTGCGCGAGCGCGGCGTCATCGAGGAACGCGACGGCGCCACCTGGCTGCGCACCACTGACTTCGGCGACGACAAGAACCGGGTCCTCATCAAGTCCGATGGGAACACCTCCTACTTCGCGGCCGATCTCGCCTACTACCTGGACAAGCGCGAGCGCGGCGCCGACTGCGCCCTCTACCTGTTCGGGGCCGACCACCACGGCTACATCGGCCGGATGATGGCCATGTGCGCGGCCTTCGGCGACGAGCCCGGTGTCAACATGCAGATTGTCATCGGCCAGTTCGTCAACCTTGTCAAGGATGGTCAGCCCGTGCGCATGTCCAAGCGCGCCGGCACCATCGTGACACTCGGTGACCTCGTTGACGCCGTCGGCGTGGACGCCGCCCGCTACGCCCTGGCCCGCTCGTCCATGGACTCCGCCATCGATATCGACCTGGACCTGCTGGCCTCCACCTCGAGCGAGAACCCGGTGTACTACGTCCAGTACGCCCACGCCCGCACGCGCAACGTGGCCCGCAACGCCGCGGAGCACGGAGTGTCCCGCTCGGCCGGCTTCCTCCCGGCGGCGCTGGACGACCCGGCGGACTCCGCACTGCTCGGCGTGCTGGCCCAGTTCCCGGCGATCGTCACCCAGGCGGCGCAGCTGCGCGAGCAGCACCGGGTGGCCCGCTACCTCGAGCAGCTGGCCGCCGCCTACCACGCCTGGTACGGCGCCACCCGCGTTACTCCCCGCGGAGACGACCCGGTCACGTCCGGGCACGTGGCCCGCCTCTGGCTCAACGACGCCGTCGGGCAGGTCCTTGCCAACGGGCTCGGTCTGCTGGGCGTGACCGCACCGGAGAGGATGTGACAGACGATGGCCGACCAGGTGCCCGCCGGTGAGCCGCCCCTAGGGGCGCTGACCTGCCCCGAGCCCGAGGACCGTCCCGACCTGTGGCCCACCACGGCACGGCGCACGGTCGACGGTGAGTTGGCCCTGGGTGGGCTCGCCGTCTCCGAGATCCTCGCCGACGCCCCCAGCCCCGTCTTCGTCCTGGACGAGGCCGACCTGCGTGGCCGCGCCGCCTCCTGGAGCGCTGCCATGCACGAGGAGTTCTGGCCCAGCTACGGCATGGCCGGGGGAGAGGCCTTCTACGCTGGCAAGGCCTTCCTGACCACCAAGGTCGCCCAGTGGGTCCTCGAGGAGGGCATGGGCATCGACACCGCCCGCCGCGGCGAGCTCGCCGCGGGACTGGCTGCCCTGCAGGAGGTGGATGGGGCGGAGGCCACCACCAGCGCCACCCGTCTGGGCCTGCACGGCAACGGCAAGACGCAGGCCGAGATCGCCGTCGCCCTCACCCACCACGTGGGCCACCTCGTCCTCGACTCCCTCGAGGAGGTCGAGCTCGCCGTCCGCGCTGTGCGCGATCTGCGCGCCAGCGGCGTCTACGGGCCCGAGGAGACCGGCAAGGTCATGGTGCGCCTGACCACCGGTGTGCACGCCGGTGGCCACGAGTTCATCTCCACCGGCCACGAGGACCAGAAGTTCGGCCTCTCAGTCCTCGGAGGCGCTGCCCGGCAGGCCATCGATGCGATCATCGCCGCCCCCGAGCTCGAGCTGCACGGGCTGCACTCCCACATCGGCTCCCAGATCATGGACCTGGCCGGCTTCCGTGAGGCCGCCCGCGTCGTCCTCAGCCTGCGCCACGAGGTCTCCACGGACACGGGGCACCTGTGCCCGGAGGTCGACCTGGGCGGCGGCTACGGCATCGCCTACACCGGCGCGGACCCGGTGCCGCCCAGCCCGGCGGAGGTCGCCCGGACCCTCGCCGAGACGGTGCGCGAGCTGTGCACGGAGCTCGGTGACACGGTCCCGCACGTGTCCGTCGAGCCCGGGCGCAGCGTCGCCGGACCGGGCACCGTCATGCTCTACACGGTCACCGGGCTCAAGCGAGTCGAGCTGGGGGAGGGGGCCTCGCGCCTCTACGTGAGCGTCGACGGCGGCATGAGTGACAACATCCGTCCCGCCCTCTACGAGGCCGCGTACACGGCCCTGGTCGCCAACCGCCGACCCGGTCCGCAGGTCGGGCTAGTGCGCAGCCGGGTGGTGGGCAAGCACTGCGAGTCCGGCGACGTCGTCGTGCGTGACGTGGACCTGCCTGCGGACCTGGCGGTCGGCGACGTACTGGCCGTACCTGCCACAGGGGCATATGGGCGCTCCATGGCCTCCAACTACAACCTCTTCACCCGCCCCGGTGTGCGCTGGGTGCGTGAGAGCGAGTCGGGGTGGGTCCTGCGTCCTGAGACCATCGAGGACCTTCTGCGTCTCGAGGGCTGAGTCCCTGTATAGACTCCGGGCATGGGTGACAGTGACCGGGACTACCGCAGGGACTTCTACCGCGCGCTGAACGTCCATCAAGGCGCTCAGATGCTCAGCGAGGAGGAGGAGTTCGAGCGGTATTACGTCCCGATCTACGCCCGGCCCGACGGCCCGGCTGGGCCGGATCTGGTCGCGGAGATCGCCACTGCGATCGACTTCACCGCCGGTGGGTCGGTTCAGCTGCTCTCCGGCTACCGCGGCGCGGGAAAGACCACCGAGCTCCTACGCCTCAAACGGGAGTTGGATCGTGAGGTCTACCTCCCCGTCTACTTCGACATCGAGGACTACTTCAACCCTGAGCTTCCACTGGAGGCGGCGACTTTTCTCGTCGGCCTCGCCGCTGGCTTCGTTGACAACTGCGAGGAGATCGACGGGCTCAAGCAGAGTCTGTACCGCCGGGTTCAGACTTTCTTCCAGCGCCTCGACATTGATGCTGAACTTAGTGCCTCCGTCAGCGGGGGGCCGGCCTCTCTTGACCTGAGGGCGAGGTTCCGCGATGACGAGAGCTTCCGGGCGCAGGTCAAGGCCGCCCTGGACTCCAACCGCAAGACGTTCAAGGAGGAGATGCACGCCTTCTTCAACGATCTGGCGAACAGCCTGCCCGGGAACAGGACACCGGTCTTCATCGTCGACTCCATTGATCACTACCGGGGGCGGTCCTCCACCTTCGACGAGGTCCGCGACTCCGTGGAGGCCTTGTTCTCCCACTACGCCTCAGAGCTGGCCCTGCCCGGGATGCACGTGGTCTACACGGTGCCGGTGTACGTCAAACCTACGGGATGGGGCGGGGAGGTCTGGCCTGTCCTCAACGTCAAGGTGCGGGAGCGCCGCGGCGAGGACTGTCAGGAGGGCATCGACCTGCTGCGTCAGGTGCTGGCCCAACGCGCTCCGAATGGCGATGTGGAACGACTCCTGGGGGTGGAGACGGACCGGGTGATCCGGGCCTCGGGCGGCCTGTTCCGTGACCTGTTCCGCCTGGTTGCGGGCCTCCTGCTCAAGAACGGTCCGCTTCCAGTGAGACCCGAGGATGTCGATCAGGTGGAGCGCCAACAGCGCTCCCAGGCTGTCGCCGGGTTGACTCAGGAGCAGTGGGAGATCCTTCGCCAGGTGAAGGAGACCCAACAGCTCATCGTGCCGCGAGAGCTGACCTCGGAGGCCTGGACCCTCCAGGCGCTCGGGTACGTGCTGTGCTACCGCAACGGAACCGTTGACTGGTGGGGTGTGAATCCCCTTTTGGAGCCCCTCCTCGACGAGGACTAGTATGCGCGTCCCGAGTACCCCCTTGACGGTGAGCGTTGACCATGCCTGGTCGGATCTGTGTTGCCACCTGGAGTGGACCAGGAATGAGCCCACCGTCGTGGTGGTTGCGGCGCAGACTCGATCCCAGGCCAGGGACCTCAAGGAACGTGCCGCACTGTGGTGCCGAAGGGCGCACGAGTCCTGGACTGAGCCGGAGGCGGAGCAGCTTCTGAACGCCTGGTTGAACCGCCATCTCCCCGTTCCCGGTGTTCTCTTCCTGGATCTGTGGGATGAATGGGTGCGCCGCAGGGTTCTGCACATTCTCAACGAGATGCGGATGCGCCTGGCCCGCCCTGGGGGCGGATGCGTCATCGTCTGCGGGCCGATTGCACTTCTCAGTGACGCCGCCCGTGAGGCTGCGGACCTGTGGTCCATCCGGTCCTTGACTTGCGTCATCGGTTCCAGTTCTGGGGAACTGGTGGATTTGCCGCAGCACCGCGAAGAGGGCGACGGCTCTCGCTCTGTGGGAGCAAATGACGGTTCTCGGTACCGTTCCACCTGGAGCATCACGGTTCCTCCGGATCAGCGGACCCCCGAGCTTGCCGTCACCATCCGGGAGACGGACCGGGCCCGACGTCTGCTCCCCACCGAGCCGTGGAGGGCCAGAGAGGCCCTAGATGCTCTGCCCGAGGATCCATCTCCGTTGGCGTCGGCATTCAGAGGACTGACTGGCGCCGAGATCGGCGGCCTGCTCGACGACGCCGTCACCGTGGAGGTGAATCTCAAAGCCGTCCTGGAGACCCTTGCTGATTTTCCACCCCCCCTCCGCTCTCAGGTGGCGGATGCGGTTCTGGGCATTGCTATGACCTTCGGAGCCGTTGACGTTGCCGAACCAACAGTTCGGGAGCTGGAGCGGTTGGCTCGGGGGTTGGAGGAGTCGTTGGGGACGCCGCAGGCTCGTCGTGACCTGTCGGTGGCCCTGGACAATGTGGGGCGCGTAGCCGAGGCCCGTGGTGAGTGGGATGTGGCTGAGGCTGCCTACCGGGAGTCGATGGAGGTCCGGCGGGGGTTAGCGCTGGGGCTGGCTCGTGGGTTGGGGACGCCGCAGGCTCGTCGTGACCTGTCGGTGGCCCTGGACAATGTGGGGCGCGTAGCCGAGGCCCGTGGTGAGTGGGATGTGGCTGAGGCTGCCTACCGGGAGTCGTTGGAGGTCCGGCGGGGGGTGGAGGAGTCGTCGGGGACACCTCAGGCCCGTCGTGACCTGTCGGTCTCTTTGAACAATGCGGGGCGGGTGGCCGAGGCCCGTGGTGAGTGGGATGTGGCTGAGGCTGCCTACCGGGAGTCGTTGGAGGTCCGGCGGGAGCTGGAGGATCTGCTGGGAACCCCGCAGGCTCAGCAGGACGTGTCAGCCTCTGAGGAGAACCTCAAGCGTCTGAACCAGAAGCGCGCTGATCTGGGAGAGCTCTGAGTGGAACCGCGCCTCAGCGAACCTGAAGAACGTCTGTTTGGAGGACTGGAACAACCACAATACGGTCTGTCTGATAGGGGAAGCACAGCGTCAGCACAGCCTAGCGAGGCGAGTCTTGTGCGGTACCTACAAATATCTGCGGAATAAATTGTATTAAACGTAAGTTTTGAATGTGATGAGACTGTGAGGTCGCGCGTGTTTTGGGTGTTCGCTGTTCCCAATCAGTCGGTTTGTGACACAGTGGTCTTGGTCATCACGGGGCGGCCTCTCCCTCTCCTGAACAGACGGTGGGAACGTTCGGTGATGTTTCACAAGGCAGACCCTTGTCATCTATGCCAGGAATCCGGAGAACCCATGAACACAATGTCCACGGGCGCCGCCTCTCGGCCGGCCCTCTCGCGAGGGGCGGTGAGGGGGGCCGCCGCCATCCTCGCTCTCTTCCTTGTCGCGATCATGTCTCAGTTCGCCCCTCAGGCGAGCGCCGAGGAGAACAAGAGCGTCAACGTCACCAACCTGTCTCTGACACGTGTGGACGGCAACAACGTTGAGCAGGACGGAAAGCTCAACACCTACGACCTCGCCCGCCTCAGCTTCGACTGGAGCGGCGTCGACGCCAACCTCAAGGCCGGAGACTCCTTCACGATCGGTCTGGGTGAGTACTTCACCAACCTGCAGAACAGCGAGTCCCACCCGATGACCGTCGAGTACGGCGGCAAGGATGTCGAGGTCGGTACCTGCACCCTGACCGTCAAGGACGTCACCTGCACCTTCAACTCCAAGGTTGACGAGCTGAAGGCCGCCGGCTTCCACAACTTCAAGGGTTCCGGCTCCGCCCTGGTGGCCGTTGCCAAGGCCACCGACGTGCAGACCGTTGACTTCACCGTCAACGGCGTGACCACGACCGTCACCCTGCCCGGTGGCGGCGGCATCGACGGCCCCAAGGAGAGCGACTGGGAGCTCACCAAGTGGGCCTCCAGCTTCTACAACAACTACAAGGAGCTGACCTGGGGTGTGAACTTCGGGACCAACCAGACCACTGGTGACAAGCTCGGTAAGACCTTCGACGGCTCCCGCCAGAGCATCGTCTTCACCGATACCCTCGGCGGCGGCATGACCTTCAACCAGGCTGACGCCACCCGTACGGTCCTCAACCTGCGTCCTGCGGATGGCAAGTCCATCCCGGTGACCAACGCCGCCGGCCAGGACGCCACCACCCAGTACGGCGACTTCGATGTCAAGGCCACCTACTCCCAGGACGGCCGCACTGCGACCTACGAGGTCACTGGTCCGTTCCAGAACGGCACCAACTTCACCCTGGAGTACCCCGTCTCCTTCGTGGACGCCAACGGCAACGCCGTCGCCGCCTCCCGGGGCACCTCCTACGAGAACACCGTGAACCTCAACGGCACGGACCTGACCAGCACTCAGAGCCAGTCCTACGTCCAGTACTTCGACATCTCGGTCCAGATGGAGCCCGGCTTCGGTGGCTTCAATGTGACCAAGGTCGTCGAGGGTGAGGCTGCCGCACAGGCCGCCGGCTCCAGCTTCGTCGTCGACGTCGCCTACGAGCTGCCGGCCGCAGCCAGCTCCTACCCGGACTGGAAGGCTCCCGAGGGCCAGAAGGCCACCGGTGAGGGCCGCTCCGGAACCTCCTCCGTCACGGTCAAGCCGGGTGAGCCGGTCGCCTTCGACGGCACCTTCCCCGTGGGCACCAAGATCACGCTCACCGAGGACACCTCCAAGGCTCAGCCCGCCGCCTCCGGCTTCAGCTGGGGCGAGCCGGTCTTCACCGTGGACGGTCAGAAGACCAACACCTTCACCATCCGCGACCAGGAGATCGTCAAGGTCTCCCTGACCAACACGACGACCGGGACGCCGCCGACGACCACGCAGATGCCGCCCACGGCGTCCAACCCGCCTGCGACCCCGCCGGTCGACACCCCGCCGACGACCACCGCGACGCCGCCGACGACCACGCAGGCCCCGCCCACGGCGTCCAACCCGCCTGCGACCCCGCCGACGACCACGCAGCAGCCGCCGAGCACCCCGGGTGCTCCGGTACCGCCCACCTCCACCCCGAAGACGCCGAACGGTGGTACCCCGCCGCTGGCGCACACCGGTGCTAACGCCGTTGCGCTCCTGCTGCTCGCCGGCGCCGGCCTGGGTGGCGGTGCCCTCCTGGTGGCTCGTCGCCGCAAGGCCTCCTGAGTGCGGGTAACCGCCTCTCGGGTCTGAGCACTCTGTCATCAGAGCCCACCTAGTGGCCCCGCCCCGGTTCAACCGGGGCGGGGCCACTGGTCATCTCTGCCCAGGGCCGCCAGCACTCCGCCGGCCCTGCTCCGAGGCTTGCCGAAAGCAGGACAACCCATGGGATCGTCTCAGCCATGAGGAGGAGGCCCCTCTCCTCGCTAATCGTTCTCCTGGGGGGCGCTAGGCGGTGCGATGCTTTTCTAACCTGAAGGCATGAGCGCAACGACCTCCTCCTCTCCGTCCTCCCTGACATCCTTCGTCTCCTCCCTGGAGCAGCCGCCCCCGGCCTGGGGGTACTCCGACGGTGCGACCACCCCGATGTCCATGGGCCTGGGACGGGTGATCGCTCGGTTGCTCAAGCAGATCATCTGGCGCCACTGAGCGCGCCCTTCCGTCCGCGCGGTCTCTGACGGGTTTTGGAGGTGCCTCTCCTGGCCTCATCGGACCAAGGAGCACAGGATGGCCGTGTGTCCACAGGCGGACATGCAAGCGCTCCACGGCCGATGCCCCTTATGCTGGCCCGCAGCGATGGCCAGCGCGGGTGGGCGGCCGGTTGACCGTGCCCGCCGTGACCGGCCTCATCGCATGACGCAGTCGAAGTGCCCACGCGCGGCACGCAACACAGCACACACAGCAAGGTGGTCATCCCGTGGCTCAGGACCTCTCACCCGCCCAACGCACACTCACAGTCGGCGTCCTTGGCGCCGGGACCGTTGGCAGCCAGGTCATTCGCCTCCTCACCGAGCAGGTCGACGACTTTGCCGCCCGCTCCGGTGCACGTCTTGAGATTACGGGCGTCGCCGTCCGTGATGTCAACGCGCCGCGTGACGCCTCCGTCCCCCGGGACCTTCTCACCGATGACGCCACCGCCGTCGCCACCGGGAACGACCTGGTCATTGAGCTCATCGGCGGGATCGAGCCGGCCCGCACCCTCATCCTGGCCGCTTTCAAGGCCGGGGCCAGCGTCATCACCGGCAACAAGGCCCTCATCGCAGCCCACGGCCCCGAGCTCTACGCCGCTGCGGCGGCGGCCGGCACCGACTTCTACTACGAGGCCGCTGTCGCCGGCGCCATCCCGGTCGTCTACGCGCTGCGCGAGTCGATGGCCGGCGACCGCGTCACCAGCGTTCTCGGCATCGTCAACGGCACCACCAACTACATCCTCGATGAGATGAGTACCAAGGGCCTGTCCTTTGAGACCGCCCTGGCCACCGCCCAGGAGCTCGGCTACGCCGAGGCCGACCCCACCGCCGACGTCGACGGCCTGGACGCCGCCGCCAAGGCCGCCATCATCGCCTCGCTCGCGTTCCACACCCGCGTGGGCCTCGACGACGTCTCCGTCGAGGGCATCCGCGCGGTCACCGCCGACGATATCCGCGAGGCCCACGCCTCGGGCTGCGAGCTCAAGCTGCTCGCCATCGCCCAGCGCCGCGACGACGAGCACGCCCAAGGCGTCTCCGTGCGGGTCCACCCCGCCCTCGTGCCCAGTGACCACCCGCTGGCCAGTGTTCACGGGGCCTACAACGCCGTCCTCGTCGAGGCCGAGAGCGCCGGGCGCCTCATGTTCTACGGACAGGGCGCGGGGGGAGCCCCGACGGCATCCGCGGTCCTGTCCGACGTCGTCGCCGCCGCCGCCCACCGGGTCCATGGCGGTCAGGCGCCCCGTGAGTCCTCCTACGCGAGCCTGACGGTCCTCGGCCCGGAGGCCGCCGTCACCCGGTACCAGATCCAGCTGCGCTCCGAGGACGCCGTCGGTTCGCTGGCCGCCATGGCCACGGTCTTCGCCGACAACGGCGTCTCCATCAACTCGGTGCGCCAGAGCGCCTACGTCACCACCGATGGCAGCGAGGACCAGGCCGTCGTCACCTTCGTGACCCACCCGGCTCCCGTCTTCCACCTCGACGCCGCTGTCGAGGGGCTGCGGGCCTCGGAGCGGGTCGCCGAGATCGTCTCCATCCAACGCGTCGAAGGTGAGTGACATGCGCATCGTCTACGAGCGCGCCGCCGTCCGGGTCCCGGCAACAACGGCGAACATGGGACCCGGCTTCGACTCCTTCGGCATGGCCTTCCGCTACTACGACGAGGCCTCGGTGCGGCCGATCACCGGCACCACCCGCGTCATCGTCGAGGGTGTCGGCGCAGAGACTGTCCCCACTGACGACGACAACCTCGTCGTGCAGGCCCTGCGGGCCGGTCTGGACGCCGTCGGCGCGCCTCAGGCCGGCTTCGAGATGCGCTGCGTCAACCGGATCCCCCACGGCGGAGGCATGGGATCCTCCGCCAGCGCCGCGGTCGCCGGGCTCATGCTGGCGCGCGGTCTCATCTCCGAGCCCGAGGCCCTCAGCGACGACCGGATCTTCGCCCTGGCCACCGACTTCGAGGGCCACCCCGATAACGTCGCACCCGCCGTCTTCGGAGGCGCCACTGTCGCCTGGGTCGAGCGTGGGGGACACCCGCGTATGGCCCCCATGCCCGTGGACGCCTCCCTCGGCGTCAGCCTGCTCATCCCGCCGGCGACGACGCGCCTGTCCACCAAGGAGGCCCGCCAGGTCCTGCCGGTCTCCGTGCCGCGCGAGGACGCCCTGTTCAACACCTCACGTGCCGCCGTTCTCATGCTGGCACTCGCCGGACGCCCCGACCTGCTCATGGCCGGGACCGAGGACCGGCTCCACCAGGAGTACCGACGTGGGGTCCTGCCCGCCTCGATGGCGGTCATGGACTCCCTGCGTGAGCAGGGCTACCCGGCGGTCATCTCCGGCGCGGGCCCCACGGTGCTGGTCCTGTCCACCCTGGCCGACCAGACCCGTTTCGCCCTGGAGAGCCACGGTTGGAGCGTGCTCACCCCCGGGATCGACACTCGTGGGGCGGTCCTGACCTCCTGATCCGCGCTAACGGCTTCTTCATCCGCCTCCTTGATCGCGGGCGTCCCCGAGTCCAGGGGCGTCCGCGATCTGTGTCCGCCCTGGAGCCCCGGTGGGGTGGGCGTGCCACATTCCCAGGTGGGAAGCGCGTCACACTCAAGTAGTTGAGAAATAAACTATATATGTCTCCGGTTCCATCAGTACACAAGAGATCACGTAGAACCAGTGCAGGAACAGTGAGGACGTCGCATGCAGTTCGGAATCTTCACGGTTGGAGACATCACCACCGACCCGGCCACAGGCAAGGCCCCCAGTGAGCACCAGCGCATCAAGAACACTGTCGAGATGGCGGTTCTGGCCGAGCAGGCGGGCCTGGACTTCTTCGCCACCGGGGAGCACCACAACCCGCCCTTCGCGCCGTCGTCGCCCACGACCCTGCTGGCCAACATCGCTGCACGCACGGACAAGCTGCTCCTGACCACCGCCACCACCCTCATCACCACCAATGATCCGGTGCGTCTGGCCGAGGAGTACGCCTACCTCCAGCACCTCTCCGACGGACGCGTCGACCTCATGATGGGGCGCGGCAACACCGGACCGGTCTACCCCTGGTTCGGCAAGGACATCCGCAAGGGCATCTCGCTCGCGGTGGAGAACTACGACCTGCTGCGCCGCCTGTGGCGTGAGACCAACGTGGACTGGGAGGGCGAGTTCCGTACCGCGCTGCAGGACTTCACCTCCATGCCCCGCCCGCTCGACGGCGTCCCGCCCTTCGTGTGGCACGCCTCCATCCGCTCGCCCCAGATCGCCGAACAGGCTGCTTACTACGGAGACGGCTACCTGCACAACAACATCTTCTGGCCCATCGACCACGTCAAGAAGATGGTCGACCTCTACCGCGAGCGCTTCGCCTTCTACGGCCATGGTGAGCCCGAGCAGGCGATCGTGGGCCTGGGCGGCCAGATCTTCGCTGCCAGGAGCGAGGCCGAGGCCATTGAGCGCTACACCCCCTACTTCCGCAACACCTACGTCTACCAGGGTGCGGCTCTGGAGGAGATGACGCAGCACACGCCTCTCGCCGTCGGCACGCCCGAGCAGATCGTGGAGAAGTACCTGACCTACCGGGACGCGATCGGCGACTACCAGCGTCAGGCCTTCAACGTGGACCTGGGCGGCGTCCCGCACAAGGAGATCATGAAGCAGATCGAGTACCTGGGTTCCGAGATCGTCCCGGCACTGCGCGCCGAGCTGGAGCCCACCAAGCCCGAGGGTGTTCCGGAGGCACCGCTCCACCCGCGCCACCGGGCCCTGCTGGAGGGGGCCGAGCCCCCGGCTGAGGAGCCCTTCTCCCTGTCCAACGAGTTCGACCCGCTCACGGGCCGGAAGGTGAGTATCTGAGATGGCCCGGGAAACCTTTGACACGACGAGTGACAAGCAGGAGATGGATGACGTGACCACTGACACGACTGCGCCTGTCGCCCCGTTCGGGGGCACCCAGTCCCTGGCCGGATCGCCGACCTACGATGCCTACGCCAATACCCAGATGGGGCGTCTGAGCCGGATCGTGGCTCTGCACGCCGGGGTCTCGGAGCCCTCGACCTCCCAGATGCTCGCCGAGCGGCTGGCTGAGTCGACCCGCAAGGCTTTGGAGTCCGACTCCCGCCTCGCCAGCATCGAGGTCATCGGGCTCAGGCCCCTGGTCAAGGACATCGCCCTGGCCAGTGTGGGCGGATTGGTGTCTGCCGACCTGCAGAAGGTGATCGACGCCCTGTCCGCCGCCGACGGCGTCGTCCTTGTCAGCCCGGTCTTTCAGGCCTCCTACTCCGGACTGTTCAAGTCTGCCATGGATGTGCTGCCGGCCGGCACGCTTGAGGGCGTCCCCGTCCTGCTGGGGCGACGGCCGGCACTGCGCGGCACAGTCTTGTCACCGAGATGGCGCTGCGGCCGCTGGTTGCCTACATGAAGGCCCTGCCGACGCAGACCGCTGTCTTCGCGGCCAGTGAGGACTTTGGCGCGGCCTGGCAGACGCCGTCATCCTCTGAGAGGCCCGAGTCGCCCTTGAGCGAGCGTATGGCCCGGGCGGGGCGGGAGCTGGCCACACTCATGGAGCGCTTCCCGCGCCAGGCGCCGGTCGACCCGCTGGCCGACTTCGCGCCCATGGGGGTGCTTCTCGCAGGTCGCTGAGGCCGTGAGCCTGGGGGCTCGAAGGGCAAGAGCCGACTCGGGTGCGCCCGAGTCGATCATCCAGGTGGGGCCGATCGCGCGTATGGTCGGCCCCACCGGTGTCAAGGCGGTGGCGAGAGATGTCATAGGTGGAATAACGGCGGCATACCCGGCGTTGCGCGCCGGTGTTCCGTTAGGCACTGCGCGAAGGGGCTGCTATGCTGGCGCCGTCAGCCGCGCGGATCGCACCACGCCGTTGACCGCACCAGCCCCGGACCTGAGGCTCAGGTCTCAGCAGGAACCGGCAGTGCATGACCCACCCCCGTGAACGATTCCGGGGGAGTCTCCCCAGTTGAACGTCTCCTTCTTCGGAGCGTCATCACACCGTTAGGACACTCGTGACCGAGACCTCCAGCGCCCAGCCCTCGCTTTCCACCATGCGTCTGGCCGAGCTTCAGTCGCTTGCCGGTTCCATGGGCCTCAAGGGCACCTCCCGTATGCGCAAGAGTGAGCTCGTTGCCGCTATCCGTCAGGCGCGCGGCT
The DNA here is from genome assembly GCF_031292835.1 of Actinomyces stomatis. Taxonomy (NCBI): domain Bacteria; kingdom Bacillati; phylum Actinomycetota; class Actinomycetes; order Actinomycetales; family Actinomycetaceae; genus Actinomyces; species Actinomyces stomatis. The sequence continues at coordinate 22,089 of NZ_JASPEP010000008.1, read as the reverse complement.
CCTCCGCCTCCACTCCCGACTCCCACAGCGCGTCGAACAGCTCGCCCGATGCCGGGGCGACCGACGCCGCCGACTCCTCTTCCTCCTCCTCATCGACCGGTGAGCCCTCATCGGAGCAGCCCCAGGCCGCCGCCTCAGGGCGCTCCCGCCGCCGTCGTGCCACTGCCGCCTCCGGCTCCCCTGAGGAGCGCCGGTCCGCGCCGGTCCTCGACCTGGGCCTCGATCTGCCTGAGCGCTCCGACTCCTCCAGCGGCGACTCGGCCAAAGGCTCCGGCCATGACGAGGAGCGCCCCGCACGCAGCCGCTGGCGTGAGCGCGCCGAGCGCTCCGAGGCCGCTGAGGGTGGCGATGACCGCGACTCCCACGGCCGCTCGGAGCGGGGCGAGCGCTCCTCGCGCGATCAGCTTCGCCGCGGCCGCCGGCGCGCCCAGGCCTCCGCAGGTGCCCCCGAGAACCAGGAGCGCGCCTCGCGCGAGCCCCGCACCGACTCGCCCGAGGATCATGCCGACGCCAAGGCCGCCCTCATGCGGGACCTGGCCGATGCCACCGGAACCTCCGTCGTCGAGTCCCAGGAGCGCTCGCGTCGGGGCCGTGACGGCAATGATGACTCCGACGGCTACGACGACGAGCGCGGTGGGCGACGTCGTCGGGGCCGTAAGCGTGGACGCGACCGCTTCGACCGCGATGACCGCGACTCCGGCCGTGAGGGCCGCGACGGCAACGCCGGACGCGGCAACCGCAACCAGTCGCGCGAGGACGAGGTCCTCCTGCCGGTCGCCGGCATCCTGGACGTCTCCGACAACCAGCACGCCTACCTGCGTACCTCCGGCTACCTGCCCGGCCCCAAGGACGTCTACGTCTCCAACCAGCTCATCAAGGACAACGGGCTGCGCGCCGGCGACGCCGTGACCGGCTGGGTCCGCGAGGGCGCCGAGTCCTCCACGCCCCACCAGGGCGGGCGCAACAACCGCCGTCAGAACCGGGCCGGCCGGGTCAAGTACAACCCCATGGTCAGCGTCGAGACCGTCAACGGCATGGACGCCGAGCGCTCCAAGCGCCGCCCCGAGTTCGCCAAGCTCACCCCCCTCTACCCCCAGGAGCAGCTGCGGCTGGAGACCACCCCCAAGGCCGTCACCCCGCGGATCATCGACCTGGTCTCGCCCATCGGCAAGGGGCAGCGCGGACTCATCGTCTCCCCGCCCAAGGCGGGTAAGACGATCGTCCTGCAGCAGATCGCCAACGCCATCAGCGTCAACAACCCCGAGGCCCACCTCATGGTCGTGCTCGTCGACGAGCGCCCCGAGGAGGTCACCGACATGCAGCGCACGGTCAAAGGTGAGGTCATCGCCTCCACCTTCGACCGCCCGGCCTCCGACCACACGATCGTGGCCGAGCTGGCCATCGAGCGCGCCAAGCGCCTCGTGGAGCTGGGCCAGGACGTCGTCGTGCTGCTGGACTCCATCACCCGCCTCGGGCGCGCCTACAACCTGGCGGCCCCGGCCAGCGGCCGGATCCTCTCCGGTGGTGTGGACGCCTCCGCCCTCTACCCGCCCAAGCGCTTCTTCGGGGCGGCCCGCAACGTGGAGAGCGGCGGCAGCCTGACCATCCTGGCCACGGCCCTGGTGGAGACCGGCTCCAAGATGGATGAGGTCATCTTCGAGGAGTTCAAGGGGACCGGGAACATGGAGCTGCGGCTGTCGCGCCAGCTCGCCGACAAGCGCATCTTCCCGGCCGTGGACGTGGCCGCCTCCGGCACCCGCCGTGAGGAGCTGCTCATCGACCCCGCCCAGCTCAAGATCATGTGGCGTCTGCGCCGCCTCTTCGCCGGGCTGGAGCAGCAGCAGGCCCTCGAGCTGGTGCTCTCCAAGCTCAAAGACACCCAGTCCAACGCCGAGTTCCTCATGGTGCTGTCCAAGACCACCCCGGCCGGTACGTCTCTGGCCGACGGCGAGGACGAGTAACGCAACCGGCCAGGTGCCCGGTCTCACGCGGCTCAGCCGTTGCAACGGTCCGTGAGACAGTGGCAAAATCTGCTGCTGGCCTCCGGTTCACTCACGCTCCCGCGTGGGACCCGGGACCCTCTGACGCTTAAGGAGAAACCTATGAAGCAGGGCATCCACCCCGACTACGTGGCCACCACGGTCACGTGCACCTGTGGCAACACCTTCGAGACCCGCTCCACCGTCACCTCCGGTGAGATCCGCGTGGACGTGTGCTCGGCCTGCCACCCGTTCTACACCGGCAAGCAGAAGATCCTCGACACCGGTGGCCGCGTTGCCCGCTTCGAGGCCCGGTACGGCAAGCGCAGCAAGTAGCCGCGTCTCACGACGCCGGCGGCCGGCTCCTAGAGCCGCCGTCGGCGTCGTTTGCATATCGCACGAGTGCCGCTGGTGCCCGTCAGTACGACTTCTAGCCAGTGAAGGAACCCGAGTCCATGAGTGAGGACTTCTCCGCCGCAGAACCGCTCCTGGCCGAGTACGCGGATATCGAGGCCGAGATGGCCGGGCCCGCGGCCGCCGACCCCGACGCCATGCGTCGGCTGGGGCGCCGCTACGCCGAGCTGGGCAGGGTCGTATCCGCCTACCGGGCCTGGCAGTCGGCCAGCGCCGACCTGGCCGACGCCCGCGAGCTGGCCGCTGAGGATGAGGACTTCGCCGCCGAGGTGCCGGCTCTTGAGGCTGCTGAGGCCGCTGCCGGCGAGCACTTGCGCGAGGTCCTCGTGCCTCGGGACCCTGACGACGCCCGCGACGTCATCATCGAGGTCAAGGCCGGTGAGGGCGGTGAGGAGTCGGCGCTGTTCGCCTCCGACCTGGCCCGTATGTACTCCCGCTACGCCGAACGGCAGGGGTGGGCCGTGGAGGTCCTTGACGCCACCGACTCCGACCTGGGCGGTTACAAGGACGTGCGCCTGGCTATCAAGACCCGCGGACCCGTAGAGCCCCAGGACGGGGTGTGGGCGCACCTGAAGTACGAGGGCGGCGTCCACCGCGTCCAGCGCGTCCCGGTCACCGAGTCCCAGGGGCGCATCCACACCTCCGCGGCCGGCGTCCTCGTCATGCCGGAGGCCGACGACCCCGGCGAGCTCCAGATCGACGCCGCCGATCTTCGCATCGACGTCTTCCGCTCCTCGGGGCCGGGGGGCCAGAGCGTCAACACCACGGACTCGGCCGTGCGCATCACGCACCTGCCCACGGGGATCGTCGTATCCATGCAGAACGAGAAGTCCCAGCTGCAGAACAAGGAGGCGGCCATGCGGGTCCTGCGGGCCCGGCTCCTGGCCGAGCGTGCGGCCGCCGCCGCGGCCGAGGCGGCGCAGGCCCGTCGCAGTCAGGTGCGCACTGTGGACCGCTCCGAGCGCATCCGCACCTACAATTTCCCTGAGAACCGGATCGCCGACCACCGCACCGGCTTCAAGGCCTACAACCTTGACGCCGTTCTCGACGGTGACCTCGGCCCGGTGATCGCCTCGGCCATCGCCATGGACGAGGCTGAACGATTATCCCAGGTGGGTGAGGGCAGTGGTTCCTGAGTTGTGCGGCGGCGCGCCGGCGGGCGCGGTGGACCGCTACGGGCTGCGGGCGCTGGTGCGCCAGGCAGCCGGTCGGCTGGCTGCGGCGGGCGTGACCAGTCCCCAGGTCGATGCCCGAATCCTGGCCGAGCACCTGCTGGGGAGGGCCCTGCTGCTGGCCGACGGCGCCGACGGCGACTTCCCGGCCGCCTATGACGCGCTGGTGCTGCGCCGCGAGTGCCGTGAGCCCCTCCAGCACATCATCGGGCGTATGTGGCTGCGGGGCGCCGAGCTCATCAGCCGTCCCGGCGTGTTCATCGTGCGCCCGGAGACCGAGGTGGTGGCCGGGGCCGCCATTGAGGCGGCCCGAGAGGTCATGGACGGCGGTGGGGGAGTGGTCCTGACCGCTGACCTGTGTACCGGCTCGGGCGCGATCGCCGCCTGCATCGCCAAGGAGGTGCCGGGAGCCCGGGTGGTCGCCGTCGAGATCAGCGAGACCGCTGCGTCTCTGGCCCGCGAGAACTGTGAGCGGCTGGTGCCCGGACGCGTCGAGGTGATCCACGCCGACGCCACCGACCCGCTGGTCCTTCACGACCTCAACGGGCAGGTCGACGTCGTCGTCTCCAACCCGCCCTACGTGCCGGCCGGCGCCGTGGAAGATACCGAGACCTCCCAGCACGAGCCCACCGTGGCCCTCTACGGCGGCGGCCCCGACGGACTGGATATTCCGATCGATGTCCTCGTGCGCTCGGTCGCGCTGCTGCGCACCGGCGGGGTACTCGTCATGGAGCACGACCACGAGCAGGGGGCGCTGCTGCGCGCCGCCGCGCTCGGGGCCGGGTTCAAGCAGGCCGAGACCGGCCAGGACCTCACCGGCCGCGACCGCTACCTGCGCGCCGTGCGGTAAACCCGCCGGCGGGGCCAGCAGTGCTCGGGCCGCCTGCCGCCTCTGCAGTCGGCGTGCTGGATACTCTGGTCATAGTTCTGTGGCGGTTAAAGTGACGATTGATACCAAGGCGCTGGCGGAGGCATGCGCCCGGTTCGGTGTTGCTCGATTGCGTGTTTTCGGGTCGGTACTTACCGATCATTTCGATCCCCATACCAGCGACATTGACTTTCTTGTTGATTTCCAAGCGGGTCGTAATGATCGATTTGCTGATTTCTTCGGTCTGCAGGATGAGTTGACGAGGATCTTCGGCAGGAAGATTGACCTGGTCGTTGCAGAGTCGGTCAAGAATCCTTACTTCAAGTCCTCGGTGCTGAGGGGTGCTGAGGATGTCTATGCGGCATGAGTCCTATGCTCACATCTGGGATGCTCTTCAGGCGGTGCGAGCCCTGCGACGACTCGTGTAGTGATGCTTGAGACGATCTTGGCTGAGATGCTCCGGGATACTCATTGGCCTGAGTGACGGCGCCGAAGGCCTACCCGAGCCCGACCTCGGCGGGTACTTGTTTCGGCAGCGTGATGCTCTCTCGCACTCGGTGAGCTGAGCTGTCGCAGATTGAGCGTGTGTGGACTGGTCAGGCGTGTCAGGGAGTCCCGCTGGACGTGGCCGTTCTGTTCAAGACGGGATGTCGTAGGCGGCATACGGTGTCGCTATGGCACTACGACTTGGATTCATCGGCATCGTGACTCGCAATATGTCCGCCTCACTCACCTTCTACCGTCTGCTTGGAGCGGCCGTTCCTGAAAGGAGCGACGAGCCGCATGTCGATACCAGTCTCGAAGACGGCACCGTTCTGGCGTGGGACACCATCGACCTCATTCGTAGTCTCGACCCTGGTTACGAGTTGCCCTCGGGAGGTCACCGCATCGCCCTGGCCTTTGACCAGGGGACGGTGAACGCCGTGGACGCCACCTACGCCAGGCTCACCGGAGCAGGATACGAAGGCCGCACCGAGCCGTGGGATGCCCCCTGGGGGCAGCGCTACGCCACGGTGCTCGATCCCGATGGCAATAGCGTCGACCTCTTCGCGGCCTTGGAGAACTGAGCCGGCGTCACCCCGACCAAGTGCGCGAACTCGCGGGTCAGATGCGGCTGATCCGCATAACCCGTCATCGCTGAGACGTGGGCCGGCGAAAGTCCCCGCTGGAGAAGTGAGCGTGCTTGGAATACTCGCTCAATGCGTGCCAGAGTGGTGTACCCGTAGCCGAAGGCCTCCAGCATTCGTCTGCGCAGCGTGCGCTCCGGCCAGTCCAGAGCTCGGGCGACCTCTCGCGCTGGCGCTCCGGTCCGGGCGAGTCGGTGCGTCGTCGCCACCCACGGCTCCACCTGGTCGACAAGCAGCTCAGAGAGCACGAGGTCTGGTCGGGAAGCGTTGCTCGCTCGCATCATCAGGTCGTACAGGACAGCCGCCTCCGATCCCAACGCGGTGCGCAGCTCCACTACTCGGTTTCTCAACTCGCTGAGTGCCACGGGCAGGACCCTGCGAGCGGTGCCCGCTTCCAGCCTCACACCGACGGTGGGGTCAGCGTCGTCGGCAGGAGCGTGGATGACACGAGTCTGCGGGCCGCACAGGAGCACCTGCTCGCTGCGGACAATGAGGTCGACGCATCCGTCAGCGGGAATGATGGCGGCGCTGCCACCCACCGATCGCCAGAGCGTGCGCTGCTCACTGAGGACCATCTCGGAGTACACCTCTCTATCGTGGAGCCCAGAGCGATGCGAGTCCAGGGACCTGTCGAGGATAGATCGTCAGAGTGGATCCGGCGCTGTACATATACGCGCCTGGGGAATGTATGAACGAGGTCAGAAGTTGTCGCCGTCCCTGGTCGATAGCCGCTCCGCCGACTCGTGAATCACCTCGGTGGCGTCCTCCAGGAACTCAATGAGCTGATCGACCCGGCTCTCGGGCCAGCCCTCCACCAGGGCGACCAGTCTCCGGTTGGCGGGCAGGAATACCTCGGCAAGGCGATCAACGCCTATGGCATGGATGGTGAATGAGCGCAGGTCCGTCTCACTGGGACGACGTTCGACCCAACCGTCGCGGGTGAGCCGGCGTAGCACGCTCGTCATCGTTGTCGTCCCCATCCGGGTTCTGCGGGCGAGGGCAGTGGGGGTCTGCGGACCCTCACGGTGCAGGATGTCGAGTACAGCCAGATCGCTGTCGTTGAGCCCGGTTTGCGCCGCTACAGCGCGGTTGCTGGCGGCGAGCTCGCTGTTCATAGCACGCAACGCCCGGATGAGACGCTGATCATGAGTCCGTCTGCTCAAGCGATCCTCCTGATCCGGTTGACCGTGGATGGGTGTCAGGATAGATCGACGGCGAGCTTGCCGCGGACGTGGCCCTTTGCCAGCTCGGTATAGGCGGCGCGAACCTGCTCCAATGTGAATGGGTACGTGCGAGCGATGTCGACCTTGATGATGTCGTCCGCCACCAGTTGTGCTACTTCCTCAAGGTCGATGCGTCCACTGCTGTGTCGTGAGCCGGTGAACTGCGCTCCCCTGAGTATCGCCGTGGGTGAGGGAACCAGGGTGCCGATGGAACGGCCCGTCAGCCCGAGATCGCGGCCAAGTTTTACGTAGCCGCCGCCGTAGCAGTCCAGGAGTTTGGTGATAGGTGACGGAGCCGCCTCGCAAACCCGACTTGTCAGGTTCTCACCATAGGTGACTGGAATGATGCCCAAGGAGCGGAGATATTCGGTATTGCGGGCGCCGGCAATTCCGATCACGGTGGCACCCCGGCTCAAAGCGAGCTGAGCGGCAATCGAGCCCACGCCGCCTGCGGCGGCACTGATGACAATGACATCGCCCTCGTGCAGGTTCAGCTGTCTGAATGCGCCGCACGCGGTTTGCGAGGCAACACCCAGACAGGCCGCCTGCGTGAATGACAACGGGGCTGGCTTCTTGACGACATCGCCGGTGGGTGCCACCAACTCGGTGGTGAACGCTCCGCGGGTGTCGGCCTGGCCGGGGGCGCTTCGCAAGGTACCCAGCACGGCGTCGCCCACGGCGAGGTCCGTGACGTTGGTACCGACTGCGTCGATGACTCCCGCGAAGTCTCGGGCCACGCCCCTGGGGAAACGGGAGGATGCGCCCTCGAGCCACCGTCGAGGGTGAATGAGGCGTTGAACCCGTTCGACAGGTCGCAGGTCGCCTTCGAAGGTCTTGAAATCGAGAGGGTTGAGCCCGACGGCGCGCACCGCGATGCGTACCTCTCCGTCGCCCGGTGCCTGCGTCGGGCGCTCGACTTCCTCCAGGACCTCTGGTCCGCCGAATCTCCGGTACTCGATCGCCCGACCCATGGTTACCTCCTCTGACTCGCTCGACAGTGAGATGCTGTGCTCACCTTGAACTACTACGTGGAACGAATAGTACGAGATTCGTACTAGTTTAGACAAGGAGGCATCTCTGGATGAGTTCTGTGGGCTCTTCAAGGAGAGGGATGCGGTCAGTCGTGACTTTGCCGTTTGCGCCCAGGGATGCGGCGCCACTGCGCCCAGTGCTCACTGTCCGACAGTGTCGTCAATGCCAGCAACGCATCCTTTGTCGGCGAGCCCGAGTGCATCCAGGATGATGTCGCTCGTTTTAGCCGTTGACCATGAGCGCGAGTTTCGAATCTGGTTGGACACGGGCGGCTCCCTAGGTGCCCGCTCGGGGTCCGGCGCGGCTGGAGTGGTCTCCTGCTTAAGGTGAGGGCTCCTCTCCGGCGGCTTGCCGGTAGCGGCGTGATGCGTCAGTAAGCCTGCTGATCAGCGTCCCCAGGGTCTTCAGGTTCTTCTCTCCGATCTCCTGGCCGACGGTGTCGGCCCAGGCGTGCTGCTCCGCGGTGAGTGCCGTGATCGCTCGCCCCGACGCGCGATCTCGGCAACCGGCAGCGGTTCCTCCAGGACGGCGCCCAGCACCTGCCACCGGGCCGGGGTCAGCTCATGCGGGGCCGTGATCAGCGCAGCCGCCTCCAGGAGCTCCCCGTTGAGTGCGAAGGCGGGAAGGACCAGGGCAGTGAGGGCGTCCCCCTCAGGCGTTCTGCCAGGCGCTGGTCGCCTCCATGAGCGCCATGTAGTCCTTCTCCCGGCCGTTGAGGAAGACCTGCTCCCAGGAGTCGGCCATCGCGTCAGGCACAAGCCCAGTGATCCGCATGACCTCCGCAGTGAAGGGGACCGCGTGGATGCCTGAGGCGGTGGTGACGCCCCGGTCGGTCACCACCGACGCTTCCATGTAGTGCACGCCACCGCAGTATCCACTGGCCTCCAGGTACGAGGCGGCGTTCGAGGTGTGGCGGCGGTCGTCCAGGAAGCCGCCGCGGGCCAGCAGGAGCGTGGCACCGCAGATCGCCGCCACCGGAACCGAGCTGTCCACGAGGCGGCCGACCGCCTCGATGAGCCGCTCGTGCCCGGCCGCGTAGTGGTCCCCTCCAGGGATGACGAGGGCTGTGAGCGAGCCGTCGTCGGCCAGTGCATCCAGCGCGTCGAGGTCGGCCTCCGGCGCCAGTGGCAGGTTCCCGAGCGTGCGCACCGGCTCCATCCCGTCGCCCACGAGCAGCAGCCGAAAGCGCCCGGGCTTGAGCTGTTCCGCACCAGCGATCTGAGTGGTGAGGTAGGCATACTCCCAGTCCGCCATGGTCTCGGTCGTGTACAGGGCAATGGTGCGCATCTTGATTCCTTTCTCAGCGGTGTCCTCAACCTGTTCACAACGTACTGTGAAGTCCGGCGGTGTGCCGTCGATGCGTGGGCGGGGAAATCGAAACGTGTCGGCGCCCTGGCCTAGGCTTGGCCTCACGATGAACGCGATGAACTCCCTCTTCGGCGCCCTGCCCATGCCCGGCTCCGGCGGTGCGGCCATGCCGCCGCCCGAGGCCGCGCTGCCCGCCCTCGTTCCCAGTGGAGGCTCGTTCGATGACGACTCCTGGGCCGACGTCGAGGCCCCGGAGGAGGACTGGGGCCCCGAGGACGCCCCACCGCCCGAGGATGAGTCCGCCGCAGCCCCCACCTGGGAGGAGCGTCAGGACGAGGTCTCCGCCCTGGTCGCCCGCGCCCAGGCCAATGCCGCCGCGGCCCGCGCCCGAGCCGACGGCGCCGCACCGTCGGGCCACGTCTCCGGCCCCGCCTGGGGGGTGACGGTCTCAGACCCGGCCGAGCTGCTCTCCGGCCTCAACCCCGCCCAGGAGGCCGCCGTCACCCACGCCGGCGCGCCGCTGCTCATCATCGCCGGTGCGGGCTCGGGCAAGACCCGGGTCCTCACCCACCGCATCGCCCACCTCATCGCCACCGGCCGCGCCCGCCCCGGAGAGATCCTGGCCATCACCTTCACCAATAAGGCCGCCGCCGAGATGCGTGAGCGCGTCACCGCCCTGGTCGGGCCCGCCGGCGAGCGCATGTGGGTCTCCACCTTCCACTCCGCCTGCGTGCGCATCCTGCGCCGCGAGCACGAGGCCGCCGGCCTGCGCTCCACCTTCTCCATCTACGACGCCGCCGACTCCACCCGCCTCATCACCCTCATCGTGCGCGAGCTGGGCATCGACCCCAAGCGCTTCACCCCCAAGACCTTCGCCCACCGCATCTCCGACCTCAAGAACGAGCTCATCACCCCGGCCCAGTTCGCCGAGCGCGCCGTCACCTCCAACCCCCTCGAGCGTCACCTCGCCGAGGTCTACCGCGCCTACGCCGAGCGCCTGAGCGCCGCCAACGCCCTGGACTTCGACGACATCATCATGCGCACCGTCGCCCTGCTCCAGACCCGACCGGCCGTGGCCGAGATGTACCGGCGCCGCTTCCGTCACATCCTGGTCGACGAGTACCAGGACACCAACCACGCCCAGTACGTCCTCGTGCGCGAGCTCGTCGGCGGCTCCGGCACCTCCGGGGCGGGCTCGGCCCTGCCCCCGGGAGAGCTCACCGTCGTCGGCGACTCCGACCAGTCCATCTATGCCTTTCGCGGTGCCACCATCCGCAACATCGAGGAGTTCGAGGAGGACTACCCCTCGGCGCGCACCATCCTGCTGGAGCAGAACTACCGCTCCACCCAGAACATCCTCTCGGCCGCCAACGCCGTCATCTCCCGCAACAGCGGCCGGCGCGAGAAGAACCTGTGGACCGCCGCCGGCGACGGCGCCCCCATCACCGGCTATGTCGCCGACTCCGAGCACGACGAGGCCCGCTGGATCAGCCAGGAGGTCGACCGCCTGGCCGACGAGCACGGCGTGCGCCCCCGCGACATCGCCGTCTTCTACCGCACCAACGCCCAGTCCCGCGCCCTCGAAGAGGCCTTCATGCGCGCCGGCCAGCCCTACAAGGTCATCGGCGGCACCCGCTTCTACGACCGCCGCGAGATCAAGGACGCCATCGCCTACCTGCGCGCCGTCGACAACCCCGACGACGACGTCAACCTGCGCCGTATCCTCAACGTCCCCAAACGCGGCCTGGGGGACAAGGCCGAGGGCGCCCTGGCCGAGCACGCCGCCCGCTATGCCGTCTCCTTCGGGCAGGCCGTCGCCGACGCCGCCGGAGCCCCCCGCGAGGCGCGGGCTGGTGAGCCGGGCGAGGCCATGGGCGCTGACAGCGCAGACGGGCAGGCCCCTTCTACCGCAGAGGCCGGCGAGCCGCCCGAGGTCGAGGGCCTGACCACCCGAGCCCGCAACCAGGTGCGCGGCTTCCACGAGCTGCTCACCACCCTGCGCCACATGGTCGCCGCCGGTGACGGCGTCGCCGACGTCCTCGACTCCGCCCTGGACGCCTCCGGCTACCTCGCCGAGCTGCGCGCCAGTGACGACCCTCAGGACGCCACCCGCGTGGAGAACCTCGCCGAGCTCCACTCCGTGGCCAGCGACTTCCAGGCCGCCAATCCCGACGGCACCCTGGCCGACTTCCTCGAACGCGTCTCGCTCGTGGCCGACTCCGACCAGCTCCCGCCCAGCGCCGACCTGGAGGACGAGGACGCCCGGCAGGCCGAGGAACAGGGCCAGATCACCCTCATGACCGTCCACACCGCCAAGGGCCTGGAGTTCCCGGTCGTCTTCGTCACCGGTATGGAGGACGGCACCTTCCCCCACACCCGATCCCTGGCCGAGGAGACCGAGCTCGCCGAGGAACGGCGCCTGGCCTACGTGGCCCTGACCCGAGCCCGCGAGCGCCTCTACCTCACCCGCGCCGCCGTGCGCTCGGCCTGGGGTGCCGCCAACGCCATGCCCGCCTCCCGCTTCCTCGACGACGTGCCGGACGAGACCATCGACTGGAAGCGCCTGGCCTCCTCCATGGAGGCTCTGCGCGGTGGCGGCACCGGCTGGGGCAGCAGCTGGGGCGAGGGCGGTTTCGGCTCGGGCGGGCGGCGCTCAGGCGGCTCCCGGCAGAGCAGCACCTACTCCGACGACGATGACTTCGCCCCACCCGTGGGCGCAGGCACCAAGCGCTCGGGCAAGCTGGGGCGCGTGGAGACCGCCCAGGACCGGGCCGCCAAGCGCGCCTCCGCCCGCCTCGAGGCCCGCGGCAAGCAGAGCGCCCCCTCATCGGCCGGCGGAGCCGCCTCGGAGGACCTGCCCGCAGCCGTCGCCGGGCTGAGGACCGGCGACCAGGTGCGCCACGACTCCTACGGGGTGGGCACCGTCGTCGGCCTGGAGGGCAAGGGGCGATCCCTGACCGCCCGCGTCGAGTTCGTCATCGACGGTGCGCCCACCACCAAGCGCCTCATCCTGCGCTACGCACCCGTGACCAAGATCTGACGGCTCACTCTCCCACGGTGAGGGGATCCGCGCTGAAGGCAGGAGGAGGGCCGGCTCCTCCTGGCGGGGGAGGTGTGGCTATCGGCAAGTAGGAAACACTGAGGTCATGAACAGCCTGGCCTCCTCTCCGGCGTCATCAGCAGAGCACCGGACTCCTCGCCTCCTGGACCGGCTCATCCCGGTCAGTCCCCAGTGGCGCATCCCTCCGCGAAAGGCGGAGCGCCTCGGTTGGCTCCAGCTTCTGCTTGGCGTCCTGGTCGTCTTCGGCGTTCAGGTCTTCGCCGCGATTCTCGCAGTGATGACCGGATTCGCGCGTCTTACGGCCAACGGTCGTGTGGAGTCTCTGCCGGACGCCATATTCGTCATGGCTATCGCTGGTGCACCGCTGGCCCTGCTCGGGTACTGGCTGCTGGTGCGTCTCATCGGCAGAAGACCCGTCATCGAGCTCGGAGGACGCGGGGCGGCGCTGCGCGAGTTCTCGGTCGGCCTCGCCATAGGTGCGCTGCTCATGTGCGCCATCATTGCGATCTTGGCCCTGATCGGCTCCTACCATGTGGTGGACATCGGCTGGAGCACCGGAGTCCTCGCCGGTCTGGGAGCCGGAGTCCTTGCCGGATTCACCGAGGAGATCCTGTTTCGGGGGATCCTGCTGCGCCTCATCGAGGGGTGGTTGGGAACCTGGTGGGCGCTGGCCATCACCTCGTTTCTCTTTGGAATCTCTCACCTGGGCAATGCTCACGCGACGGTCTTCGGTGCAGTGGCGATCGCACTGGAGGCGGGCATCCTGCTGGGAGCGTGCTACCTGCTCACCCGGCGCCTGTGGATGGTGATCGGGGTGCACATCGCCTGGAACTTCGTCCAGGGCGGCATCTTCGGCTCCGACATCTCCGGCATCGGAACAGGACGCGGACTCATCGAGGCCCGCTTCACCGGCCCGGATCTGCTCACTGGCGGAGCCATGGGTATTGAGGCCTCCATCGTCGCGATCATCGTGTGCACGGCAGCCGGGTTGGCCGTGCTGGTCGAGGTCCACCGGCGCGGGCTCATCGTCCCGCCGTACTGGCGCCGCCCTGAACTGAGGGACGCCGCCGTCGATGAGCGCAGTGACGAGTGGCCACCCGTCCGGGTCAGGGCCGAGTCATGAGCGGGCGGGCACCAGGCGTACGGCACGCCGTTCGGCCCGGAAGTCGTTGACGGGAGCGTCGGAGGCGTAGCCCAGGGCGAAGCCCGTGATGAGACGGTAGTCCGACGGCGCCTCGAACTCGACGTCGAAAGGGCGGCGCCAGGTGGCCAGGACCCCCAGGGGGCAGGAGTCGACGCCGTGGGCCTTGGCGGACAGGAACAGGGTCTGAAGCATGATCCCGGCGTCGAGCGCGGCGAAGGGCATGAGGCCCTTGTGGACCAGGACGAAACCGATGACCGGTGCGCCGAAGGCCTCACAGTTGCGGCGGGCGGCTGCATCACGGGCCTCACGGTCCTTGCGGGCGATGCCCATGTGCGCGTACAGCCGGCCGCCGACCGCCTGGGAGTGGGGCAGCAGGTCCGGTGGGTAGGGAGCCCAGGTCCGGTAGTCGCCGTCGGGAGCCTTGCCGCTCAGGACCAGGCGGGCCATGGCGCCGGGCTCCTTGTGCTGGAAGGGCAGTGTGACATCGAACTCGGCAATGTAGGCCGCGCGCAGGCGGTCCGCCCGCTCACCGGTGGCCAGCGCCACCATGAAGGGCCGTGTGTTCGACCAGCTCGGTGCCTGACGGGCATCGTCAAGGATCGCGTCGAGGACCTGGCTCGGCACCGGGTCAGGCCGGAAGTCGCGCACAGAATGCCGGGCAGTGGCCAAGTCGGAGAAAGCTTCGGGGTTCATCGTGACGTCTCCTTAGACAGGTCATAGAGCCGGTTGATGGGGCCGATTGCGGCGCAACCTCAGTCTTGGGTGTGACGCGGCGTCGTATGCAAGCGTTACGACTGATGGCGGGGCCCGAAGGTGGAGTCGTCCAGCTGGCGCAGGACGCGGGCCGGGTTGCCCACCGCGAGGCTGCCGGCGGGAACATCCTTGGTGACCACTGATCCCGCGCCGATGACGCAGTTGTCCCCGATCGTCACACCGGGGCAGACGATGACCCCGCCGCCCAACCACACGTTGTCCCCGATCGTGATGGGGTCGGCCGCCTCCAGGGAGCAGGTGCGCGGCGTCGGCTCCAGAGGGTGGACCGGCGTGAGCAGCTGGACGTTCGGGCCGATCTGGCAGTGCGCACCGATACGGATCCGGGCGACGTCGAGGGCCACGAGCCCGTAGTTGACGAAGGTCCCCTCGCCCACGGTGATGTTGTCCCCGTAGTCCACGCGCACCGGTGGCAGCAGACAGGCCTTGTCACCCAGGTCCGGGATCGCCGAGCGCAGCAGGTCCCAGCAGTCCTCCTCGCCCTCGGCGAAGGCCCGCTCGAAGCGGTAGAGCATCTTGCGGGCGTGGGCGGCGATCCTGGCGTTGTCCGGGTCGTCGGAGACGTACCAGTCGCCGGCGAGCATGCGCTCGCGGTTGGTGCGCTCGTCCCCGACGAAATAGGGCTCGGCCTCCGGGAAGCGCGGGGTGGGACTCTCGCTCATGACCAACAGCCTAGCGGCGTCCCGATACGCCCGCCGGTCCGTTCGGGCCGACCCACCCGAACCGGCGCTCGGAGCCTGCTCAGGAGTGGGGAAGCACCTCGGCCACGGCCGCCCGCAGCGTCTCCGGCAGGCCCAGAGCCTCCAGCTCACCCAGCAGGGCGGTTCCGCTCAGGCCCCGCTGCACCGCGTCCCAGGCCTGATCCTTGGCCAGGTAGTCCACCCGCGCGGCATCCAGGATCGCGTGGACCTCGGCCCGCCAGTCGGCAGGGGACTGCTCCGTGCCGCGAAGGACCAGCTGGACGCCGTCGATGAGCTCCTGGCGGCTCAGCTCCTCCAGGTGCACCAGCGTCCCGGCCCCCAGGGTGAAGCCGTCACCACTGACCTCCTCGGTGGCCAGTCGGCGCGCCCGATCACCCACCCCCAGCCAGGCGCCGGCCACCTGGCCGGCCAGAAGCCGTACCGTCACCAGCCGCGAGGCCGGCACGACGTCGGCTGCCCCCTCCAGGCGGATGCGCAGCACCATGTCCCCGCCGTCCTCGTCCTCGGTATCCGGCCAGGTCAGCGTCATGTGAGTACGAGCGATGCGGTCCGGCCCGGGCTGAGCCGAGCCGTCGTCCTCCTCCAGGGTGAAGCTCCCCGAGCCCCCGGGCACGACGACGATCTCCAGCTCGTGCGGATTGTCCCCGGCCGCCTCCGTCAGGCTCCCGGCCAGAGGAATCACTGAGCCGGCCCGGGTCAGCACCGCGATCCGGTCCAACGGGCGGGACAGGCTCAGCATGCGCCCGCGCCCGCCGGTCGTGGCCTCATAGCGGCGCCCCGTGGGCAGGTCGTACCAGACGCCGTCGGGAAGCCAGGTCAGCTCCCGCCCCAGGCCGGTGGCCTCATCGAGTGGGGAGGTGAAGGGAACCACCAGCAGATCCCCGAAGCAGAAGCTGCCTCGGTGCTCGTAGGCGGCCAGCTCTTGCGGGTGATCGTGGTAGACCGGGCGCACCGGCCCGACGCCCTCACTGACCGAGCGGCGCGCCCACGTGTACAGGTAGGGCACCAGCCGGTGACGCAGCCGCAGGTGCGCCTCCATCGTGGCGCGAGCGTCACGCGAGTAGCGCCAGGGCTCCTTGGAGGTGAAGCCCGAGTTCGACGAGTGCAGGCGGTTGATGGGGGAGAAGCAGCCCAGCTGGAACCAACGGGCCGCCATCGTGTCGTCGCTCCCGCCCATCATGTGCCCGCCGATATCGTTGGACCACCAGAAGTAACCGATGTTGGCGGCCGTGGCCGTGAAGCGCGGCTGAAAGCGCAGAGAGTCCCAGCTGATGATCGTGTCCCCGGAGAAGCCCACCGGGGTGCGGTGGCTCGAGGCATCGGCGAAGCGCGAGAAGGTCACCGGGCGGCGCCGCTCCACGCCGCCGTCCGCCGCCGGGCGCTCGCGGCCCGAGTCGAGGTAGTGGACGTGATTGAGCATCCACAGCGGGTCCAGACCGGGAACCGTCGTGGAGCCGCCCTGCTGCCAGTCCAGCCACCAGAAGTCCACGCCCTCGTCCTCCAGGGGGTGGTGGAGGCGCGAGAGATAGGAGCCCACGAAGTCACGGTCGGCGATGTTGAAGGGCACGTCCTCCCCGGTGCTCGCATCCAGGCCCAGGTCGGAGCAGACCTCCTCATAGGCCTCCTCATGGCGCCGCACCCCCTGGGCCGGGTGCACGTTGAGCGTGGTGAGCATGCCCCGCTCGTGCAGGCCGGCCAGGAACGCCCGCGGGTCGGGGAACAGCTCCCGGTTCCAGGTGTAGCCGGTCCACCCCGTGCCGATCGCCGGGTCGATGTCGGTCACGTGCCAGTCCATGTCGACGACGGCCACGGAGAAGGGCAGCTCCTCGGTGGTGAAACGGTCCATGAGCGCCAGGTACTCCTGGTCGCTGTAGGGGTGGTAGCGGCTCCACCAGTTGCCCAGCAGCGCCCGCGGGATGAGGGGGCTCGGCCCGGTGAGGCGGAAGAAGTCCCGCAGCGCCTCCTGGTAGTCCTGGCCGTAGCCGAAGATGTAGAGGTCCTGCGCCCCATCGGCCATGCGGTTGCCGGGCTCGCGGGGCTGGACCCACTCGTCCTGGGTGAGCAGCAGCGAGGCCGAGTCATCCAGGGCGGTGATGCCGTTCAGACTCAGCAGTCCCGGGCTGAGGGAGACGGCGCCGTCGGCCTCATCGAGGGTGCGGGTGGTGCCGCCCAGGTTCGTCGGGAAGGTCTCGTCGGGGTCCCACACGTCGCCGTGGTGCCAGGTGCCGCCGTGGGCGTGGAGCGCCGTCGAGCGCAGCCTGACGTTGAGCCCGGAAGGGGAGAATCCCAGGGAGGGCACATGGGTCAGGTGCAGGTGCTCGGTGATGATCTCCAGATGGTCCTCGCCGCGCACCACCCGGAACGACGGCATCTCACCCAGGTCGCGGCTGACGACCAGCTGGGTGGCGGCGTCGGTGAAGACACCCGTGGGGGAGAGCTCCATGCGGATGAGCCGAGAGGTGAGCACCGTGAACCGGTAGTGGGACTCCTCCGATGAGGTTCCGACGATGACCGCCTCAGGGCGGGCGGCGGCCGGACGCGGAGTATCGGGGGCATCGCAGAGAGGGGAAACCAAGGGGCGGCCTTTCACAGCAGGGGTCGTCGCAGGGAGCGGCGGAAGAGGCGGCGCCCTGGCCGAGGTGCGAGAACTCATCATAATCGGCCCTGGTCTCAGGCGTGTTTTGACACAATCGGTACCGGCCCGTAAGGCCCCGTCGGCCCTGCCAGGGCAGCAGGGGCATACCCTCAAGCACCCTGTCCGCCCCCACTTCCCCTTATCTCTCCTGGCCGGTAGGAAGGAAATCGCCCGTGACCTCTCCCGCACCCCTGGTTGTCTCAGCCCACCACGTCGGCGAGGACCCGGACTGGTGGCGCCGCGCCGTCGTCTACCAGGTCTACCCCCGCTCCTTCGCCGACTCCGACGGTGACGGGATCGGCGACATCCCCGGCCTGACCAGCCGCCTGGACCACCTCGACGAGCTCGGGGTCGACGTCGTGTGGCTCAGCCCCGTCTACCGCTCCCCTCAGGATGACAACGGCTACGACATCTCCGACTACCAGGACATCGACCCCCTCTTCGGCTCCCTGACCGACCTCGATACCCTCATCGAGGGGCTCCACGCCCGCGGTATGCGCCTGGTCATGGACCTCGTCGTCAACCACACCAGCGACGAGCACCCCTGGTTCACCGCCAGCCGCTCCTCGACGCAGGACCCCAAGCGCGACTGGTACATCTGGCGACCCGCCCGGCAGGTCGACGGGCTCGCCCCCGGGCAGCCGGGCACCGAGCCCACCAACTGGGGATCGGCCTTCTCCGGGTCGGCCTGGGCCTGGGACGAGGACACCCAGGAGTTCTACCTGCACCTCTTCTCACCCAAGCAGCCCGACCTCAACTGGGAGAACCCCGAGGTTCGCCGCGCCATCCACGAGATGATGAGCTGGTGGCTGGACCGCGGTGTCGACGGCTTCCGCATGGACGTCATCAACCTCATCTCCAAGACCTACCCGCTCACCGACGCGCCCCAGGGCGAGGGCGACCTCTACGGCAACGCCTTCGCCGCGGTGGCCAACGGGCCACGCATCCACGAGTTCCTCCACGAGATGAACCAGCAGGTCCTCGCACCCCGGCCCGGCCACGTCCTCACCGTTGGCGAGATGCCCGGGGCCACGCGAAGCGAGGCCGCCCTCTACACCGACCCCGCCCGAGGCGAGCTCGACATGGTCTTCCAGTTCGAGCACGTCTGCCTCACCGACGGGCCCGGAGGCAAGTTCGATCCGCAGTCCCTCAACCTGGTCGTCCTCAAGAAGAACCTCGCCGACTGGCAGGCGGCCCTCGCCCCCGTCACAGACTCCTCCGGCGTCGTGAGCGTGGAGAAGGGATGGAACTCCGCCTACTGGGACAACCACGACCAGCCCCGCGCCGTCTCCCGCTTCGGCGACGACGACCCCGCCTGGCGCGTCCGTTCGGCCAAGACCCTCGCCACGATCCTCCACACCCACCGCGGCACCCCCTACGTCTACCAGGGCGAGGAGCTCGGCATGGCCAACACGGTCTTCCGTGGAATCGAGGACTACCGGGACCTGGAGTCCATCAACCACTTCCACGAGCGCGTGCGCGCCGGCGACGACCCGGCCGCCGTCCTGACTCGTCTGGCCCCCGTCTCCCGGGACAACGCCCGCACCCCCGTCCACTGGGACAGCAGCGAGAAGGCCGGGTTCACCACCGGCGAGCCCTGGATCGCCCTGGCCCCCGACCACGGCACCGTCAACGCCGCCGCCCAGGTGGGAGTACCCGGCAGCGTCTTCGAGCACTACCGCCACCTCATCGCCCTGCGCCACGACGACGACGCCCTCGCCCTGGGCACCTTCCTGCTCCTGGCGGCCGACCACCCCACCGCCTGGGTCATCCTGCGTCAGTGGCGCGCCCCTGAGGCCCAGGGCGGCGGTATCGAGCAGCTGCTGCTCATCGCCCAGTGCGCCCGCGAGGACCTGCCCCTGACCGGGCAGGGCGGCCTGCTGACGGCGCTCGCGGCCGAGGGCCTGGAGCCAGGGGAGTGGAGCGGGGCCGAGCAGGTGCTGCGCGCCGCCGATCCGGACGTTCAGCCCGGCTCGACCCACGCGGGCCTGCCGGAGGCGCTACCGGGATGGGACTCGGTCCTGCTGCGCCGTCGTCGGTGAGTTCCCAGTCCTAGCGGGTGTCCTTCGCACCCTTGCCCGCGTTGACCTCGACGAGATCGTCACGATCAAGGACCGGGGCGCAGAGGTCCGCTTGTGCCGCAGCCAGGGGTGAGCCTGGTTGCTCCTGCTGTTCCACGACCAGGATCTCAATCCTCCAGTTCAGGACTAGTAGTCGCACTGGTGTGGTATTACGATTATGTAGTGCGAAAGTGAGGGGTGCGATTGGATGAGGTCATTGTTCACCCGCGTGTCCACGAGCGCCACCCCGAGGTGAGTGTCGAGGATGTGCTGTCCGCCTGGAAGCATGCGATCCGTTCTGCGCCTCGGGTGGACGACTCTCGCACATGGGTTTCAGTGGGAGTGGACGTCAAGGGGCGGTTGCTGGAGATGGTTGCTGTTCATAATGGGCGTGGAGACTGGCTTGTTTATCATGCTATGACGCCGCCCTCGAAAAAGACTCTCAAGGAACTATCTATCGACAGGAGGAGATCATGAACCGCGATCAGATGAACGCCGCCTTCGGGGTGACTGATGAGCAGCTTGATTCCTTGGCTGCCGACTATGAGGCAGGTGACTGGAAGGGGCGGCTTGGTCCTGTAGTGCAGGGTCGTCCTCGTTTGTACGAGGAAGAGATGAGGACTATTTCTTTCCGCATACCTGCTTCGCGTTTACAGGCCATCGATGCGCATGCTGAGCGTAACGGCAAGAGCCGGTCGGAGTTTCTTCGCCAAGCCATTGATGATGCCCTTCTCGCTGGTTAGAAGACTGGTGGTGGCACTCTTCTACGTCGGCCCAGGAGGAGGATGAGGGCGGCGACCGCGGCTGCGCCGGTGAGCAGGATCGCCGCGTTGAGCCACGAGATCTCGAAGTCGGGTAGGTTCTCGCTCTGAAGCTGGCCGATGAACAGGCCCAGCGCGTTTCCGCTGACGTGCAGGCCCAGGGCGAAGAACATCGACCGAAGCCGCACCACCGACCAGCCGGCGAGCAGCCCGAAGAGCACCTTGTGAAGGATCTGCCAGGCATAGCCCTTGAGGCTGGTGTCGGAGGTCAGCCAGGTCGGCAGGTGCAGGGCGGTGAAGGACGCCGTCGTCATCAGCACGGCGGCCGTTGCCCCGAAGCGCTCGTGTATCGGTGAGAACAGGGTGCGCCTGAGCGTGATCTCCTCGGGGATCGCGTTATACGCAATGCCGACTAAGACGGCGAAGGCCAGTGCGTGAAGCGCCGTGGAGGCGGTGATCTCCGGCTTCCACAGCGGGCCGGTGCCCGTCGGCCCCATCCAGGTGTGCAGGCCGCCAAAGGCGACTCCGCCCAGGGCGCCTGCGGCGAACAGGACGGTTCTGCTGCGGATGCCGCCGCCGGTCAGCAGGTCGCGCCAGCCGCGGCCGGCCAGCCCGAACCACAGGACGAGCCCGCCCATATGAAGAAGGACGAGCATGAGGATCCACGGCCCCTTCAGGAGCGCCAGGGCCGTGCCCAGCGCCGGCGCGCCGGCCAGCAGGGCGATGGCGGCAAGGGCGGTGCCCTCAGAGGCTGCGGGCCGTCCGGTCTCGAAGGTGTAGGCGTCAGCCGCGCTGGGCTGTAGCGCGTGACGGGGTGGTGCAGCGTCGTGGAGACGATCCATAGTGATTCCGATGGAGATGTGGCTGCCGGGTGCGATCCGCCCAGGAGTATATGTTCGCACGGTCGAATCAATGACCCTGACACGTCGCAGGCGGGTCCGGCTACCGACTCCGTGAGGTCCGCGACCAAGAGACCACGGTGCGCCGCCAGGTGGGGTTGGCCAGCAACGTGCCCGCCATGACGACGGTGAGCAGAGCCACCAGCGTCCAGGCCCCGGCGCGGGCCAGCTCCCAGGTGAAGACGATCCCGAAGACGGGGGCCCTCTGAGTGGTGGCAAGCACCGCACCCGCCCCTGCCAGTGCCAGGACCGGCACGCTGGCCTGCACCCCGCAGGCGTGGAGCGTGATCGCCAGGGCGGCTCCGGCGCTCGAGCCCGCGGCCAGGGAGGGGGCCAGCCGGCCGCCGGTGGCACCGGCTGCGAGCGTGAGACCGGTGAGGACCGGCTTGAGGGCCACGATGCCCACCAACAGGACTAGGCCCGCTCCCACAGGGCTGTTCGAGGTCCCGGGAAGGGCAGTACCCACAGCCATCTCCATGGCGTCGCGCCCATTGCCGACGATCGCCGGGACCCACAGGCTCACCAACCCGGTGACCAGTCCCGCCGTTCCGATTGCCGCCGGCAGCCACCGGGGGACGCGTACCCGGTGCGCCAGCATCCACGACCACAGTCGCCTCGCCCCCACGCCGAGGGCTGCGGCCACGGGCACGAGCAGGACCAGCCCGAGGACGGTCCCCGAAGACAGCCCCGGTGAGACGATCTCGAAGGTGGGGCGCCCGTGGGAGTGCAGCCAGGAGACGAGCGTGGCGATGAGGCACACCGGTACCGCGACGAGGGCACCGCGCCGTCGCATCCCGGAGACCATGACGAGCTCGACGGCGTAGGCCGCCCCTCCCAGCGGCGCGTTGTACATGGCCGCCAGCCCCGCCCCGGCGGCGGAGGCGATGAGGATCGCGCCCTCGCTCCTGCCGATCCCCAGGCGGGTGGCGAGCCT